>NZ_JBEYYC010000036.1:0-90765 GCF_040645355.1 Streptomyces sp. NPDC046805
CACTGCGCGAGATGCGCACCCCGGCCCGTGCACTCGCTCATGCACACCAGAACACCCTTGTGTGCCGTCACGCATCAACAGCTCACAACCCCTCGACTCCCAGCGAACACGAGCGAGTCCCAGAACGATGCGTCGGCCTGCATGACCAGCACCGTCACCGGCCGGAGCCGACCGCGGAGGAGACAGCCGCACACCTGACGGAGCGTCACTCCTGCCTGTCGGGCGGCGCGGCGTGCGCGGTCTCACGCGGACCCGACCCTTCGCAATCGAACACCGCGGTAACCATCCGCGACCGCTCCCCGATGTCCTGACGGCGGCTGGTCCGCTCCGGTAGCCCTGGACCGTGAGATACGCGCAGTCCCACGGTTCGGGGGCCCGCTCGTATGGCTACGGCAGACGGACATGTAGCGGTGAGTAGCGGCCCGGGAGTGGGCAGGAGACGGACCTACGAGCGCCAGTGCGCCGTTGACGCACCGAGGTGCGCCGATCATGCCCACCAGCGACTCGCGGCCCAGGCGAGCGTGTAGCTCAGACTGTTGAGGGAGTAGTGCAGCACCACGGGTGGGATGAGGCTGCCGGAGCGGCGGCGGAGCTCACAGAAGAGCACACCGGCGAGGGCGGTGCCGGCGACCGCCGCTGTCACGGAGAGGGCGACGCCGACCTGGCCGGCTCCGAAGACCGCTTGGGCCGCCGCGTTCGCGCGCGTGAGCCCGCGTGACGGCTGTACGTGCCAAAGCCCGAAGAGCACCGAGGAAGCGGCGGTGGCCCATGCAGGCCCCCACCGTTGCCGAACCATGGCCCACAACACGCCGCGAAATGCGATTTCCTCAAGCAGCACCGTGCCGAGCGGTACGCGGACCAGCACGCGGTACACCAGTTCTCCGGGCGACAGGCCCGCGGCCCGCTCGTCCTGGAATGCCTCTTGGGCGAACGGTAGGGCCAGGCCTACCAGATAGACCACGAGAACGGCTCCGGCCAGAACCAGGCCCCAGCGCAGACCGCGGCGGGCCGCGGCCCTGCCGAGCCCCAGATCGTCCCACGTGAGGCCGGACCGGCGGGCGATCAGAACAAGCAGCACGGCCGCGACTACACAGACCGGCACGTACCAACCGGGTGCGAGCAAGGCGTTGAGCGCGTTCGCGGCCGCGAGCACCACGACGGCCAGGAAAAGTATCCACATGGCCGAACAAGGATCGCCGACGTTCGCGACGCGCGACCAGCAACGCGCCGTTCCACGGCCTGTTCTCGTATAGCTACGGCCAAGGGCGTCTGTGGTCATCCGTCCTGGTCAACGAGACGCCCGGCGAGGGGAAACGACGACCGGAGCAGTCACACAGCGCTACATGTCCGTTCGCCGTAGCACGTCCGGTCCGGCGGTTGCAGGTGTCGTGCGGGTGAGGCCCCGCGTTTCATCGGTGCATGGCAGCCGGGCGAGGCTCCGGGCCAGGGCCCCACCTGTCCGCCAGTCCGTCACAGGGCCGGGGTTTGTGCGGTCTGCAGGCGTGATCCAGAAGGCTTTGCTCAGCTCAGCGCTGAACTGGGCGGCCGGCCGTCCCCGAACGGCCGGCCGCCCAGCTGCTCGCGGTGGTGCGGGCTCAGCCAGCCGTCGAGGTCCGGGCCGAGCGGCACGACGCCGGTGGGGTTGATGCCGGAGTGGACCTGGTAGTAGTGCCGCTTGATGTGGTCGAAGTCGACCGTGTCGCCGAAGCCCGGTGTCTGAAACAGGTCCCGCGCGTACGCCCACAGGACCGGGTTCTCGGTCAGTTTCCAGCGGTTACACTTGAAGTGGCCGTGGTAGACGGCGTCGAACCGGACCAGGGTGGTGAACAGCCGAATGTCCGCCTCGGTGATCGTGTCGCCGACCAGATAGCGACGGTCGGCCAACCGCTCAGCGAGCGACTCCAGTCGCCGGAAAACCCCCGCGCACGCCTTCTCGTAGTCCTCCTGGTTATGGGCGAACCCGGCCCGATACACCCCGTTGTTGACGTCCTCGTAGACGTCCGCCATCACCTCGTCGATCTCGTCGCGCAGACGATCGGGGTACAGGTCCGGCGCGTCCTCGCGGTGCAGGGCGGTCCACTCGGTCGCCAGGTCCAGGGTCAGCTGCTGGTAGTCATTGGTGACGAGTGCGCCGCTGGGTACGTCCACGACGGCGGGCACGCTCACCCCGCCGGGCGCGCCCGGTTCTCGCTTGTCGTACGCCTCGGCCAGGTACTGGATACCGAGCACCGGGTCCCGGCCGTCGGGGTCGAGGGTGAACCGCCAGCTCCGGTCGTCCTGGATCGGGTCGGTGATCGCCATCGGCAGCGCCTGCTCCAGCCCGAGCAGCCGACGCGAGATCACCGCCCGGCTCGCCCACGGACAGGCCCGGGAGACCACCAGCCGGTAACGCCCGGACTCCACGGGCCAGCCGTCCCGTCCGTCGGCCGTGATCCGGTCCGTGAAGTGGCTCCTGGAACGCTTGAACTCCTTGTGCCCCAAGGTGCTGTTGCCGTCGCCGCCCATGCCGCCTCCTCGTCGTACCGCTGTCATCAGGAACCTTCGCCCCAGCGCCGGATCCTCCAACCTGGCGCGCGCCACCCCCGATGCCGCAAAGCGGGCGGCAGCCAACGGCCAGGCAATCAATCACATAGCGACAGAAATCCGTCGATTGGTCACCCGCATGAGACTGAGGCTTGCTGCAAGCTTCGAATGGATGGTATACACCTCGAATATTTGCCGTGGTTCAAATGAGTCCAAATGAGGTAGCGACTCTTGGCTGAAATTCCAGGTTCTGGAAAGGTTTACGCCCTCAATCTGTTCGACGTCGCGGACCGCGAGGAATACCTGGCCTATTCTCGCAGGTCCGTCAAGGAAGTCACCGCCCACGGCGGCCGCGTGGTGGCCCTCGGTAAGTTCCGGGAGAGTGTCGCGGGGGACATCGCACCGCGCCGCGTGCTCATTCTCGTGGAGTGGGACTCGCCGGAGGCCTTCGCGAGCTACCGCGACGACCCGGCCCTGGCCACGCTCCATCCACATCGCGAGAATGGAACGTCGGCGTACGTCTGGCATCTCTTCGACCGACTCGACGATCTCCGCCCGCTGTTGAAGGACTGATTCGAGCCACATCGCATCCTGGACGCGAGGACCGTTCCATGGCCACGGACAACCGATCGACCACGGACGCCACGGGCGGCGGCGGGCGGCGAGAGCGCCGGTCCACCCGGGCCTTCTGGACGGTGGCCGCAGGGGTCGGCGTGGTGCTGGCGGCCAACAGCACACCGACCCCGCTGTACGTGAACTACCAGGAGCGCTGGGGCTTTTCCGCGACCACGCTCACCGCAGTCTTCGCCATGTACGCGGTCGGCGTCCTGGTGGCCCTCCTGCTCGTCGGCGGGCTGTCCGACCGCGTCGGCCGCCGCCCCGTCCTGCTGGGAAGCATCTGCTTGCTGATCGCGAGTTACGTACTGTTCCTCGCCGCCGGCTCCGTTGGCTGGCTCTACGTCGCCCGCGCCGTACAGGGGCTGGCGACCGGCGTGTTCACCGGCGTCGCCAGCGCGGCCCTGGTCGATCTGCATCCTCGTGGCGACCACCGGACGGCGGGTCTCGTGAACAGCACCGCCATGCCGTGCGGCCTCGCCGTCGGCGCCACGGTCAGCGGGACACTGGCCCAGTGGGGACCCTCCCCTCTGCGCACCCCCTTCCTCGCCCTCGCCGGCCTCTCCCTCGCCCTGCTCGTCGCCATCGTCTGCTGGGTGCCCGAGACGGTACGTCTCTCACCGCGTCGGTGGTCGCGAGTGCTGCGCCTCCAGCCGTTGCGGGTTCCGGCCGAGACGCGCCGCGAATTCCTCATCGCCGGCACGGGAGTCGCCGTCGCCTGGGCCGTGGGCGGTCTGTATCTCGGCCTTGGCGGCAGCCTGGTCAAGGAGTTGCTCCACGGCTCCAACCCGTTCATCTCGGGCCTCGTGATCCTGAGCATGCAAGGCGTCGCTGCGCTGGCCCAGTTGACGTGGACGCTGCGCTGGGGCGCCGTCTCGGACGGCATCACCTCCGCGTTCGGCTGTACGGCCCTGCTCCTGGGCATGCTGACCGTCTCCGGAGCCCTGCTGGCCGACAGCCCCGCTCTGTTCTTCACCGGTTCCGCGATGACCGGCGTCGGGTTCGGTCTCACCTTCATGGGCAGCACCCGCCGTATCACCCAGGCCGCCCCGGTAGCGCGCCGAGGCGAAACCCTCGCCGCCTTCTTCGTCGTCGCCTACCTGGCCTTCTCCCTGCCCGCCATCCTGGCTGGCTTCCTCTCGACCCGGTTCGGCCTGACGCACACGTTCTACGCCTTCGCCACGCTCACGGCCCTTCTCGCCACCCTCACCGCACTCCGCTCGATCCACCTGGCCAGGTCGCCACACCGCCTTTCCGAAGCGGCCGCACGGGGCGGACCGAATCCAAGGGCGCGGGTGTGACGACCTGACCGGACAGGGTATCGACTCGCCAGTCAGCGGGGCAAGTTGGTCGACCTGCACGCCCAACAGCCCGTCGGGGCGGCGCCAGGGATCACGGGATGATCCTCCGCGGGCGGTGCGCCCTCAGCAGTCGAGCGCATGCGCTCCGGTTCACCCCATCCCCTCACGCACGTGCCGGCCGTATCCTCTCCGGCATCCGACGAGAGGAATCCCCCTCATGCATGAGGAGCGGTTAGCTCGCTTCGCCCCCACCACCGCCCACCCCGCCCGCACCTGGAACTACTGGCTCGGCGGCAAGGACAACTACGACGCCGACCGCGAAGCCGGAGAAGCCATCCTCAAGATCTACCCCGAGATCGCGGACATGGCCCGCTACCAGCGTGCCTTCCTCCAACGGGTCATCCGCTACTTCACCGTCGACTGCGGCATACGTCAGTTCCTCGACATCGGCACCGGCTTGCCGACCGCCGACAACACCCACGAAGTAGCCCAGCGCTTCGCGCCCGAAGCAC
Organism: Streptomyces sp. NPDC046805; assembly: GCF_040645355.1. Taxonomy (NCBI): domain Bacteria; kingdom Bacillati; phylum Actinomycetota; class Actinomycetes; order Kitasatosporales; family Streptomycetaceae; genus Streptomyces; species Streptomyces sp. NPDC046805. The sequence continues at coordinate 4,952 of NZ_JBEYYC010000036.1, forward strand.
GCGTCGTCTACGTCGACAACGATCCCATCGTCCTGCGCCACGCCGAAGCGCTGCTCCGCAGCACTCCCGAAGGCAGAACCGCCTACATCGAGGCCGACCTGCGCAACCCCGGCCAGATCCTCGAAGAGGCGGCCCGCACCCTCGACTTCACCCGCCCCATCGCCGTCACCCTTCTCGGCGTCCTTCTCTTCATCACCGACGACGACGAAGTGGCCGCCATCTTGGGCCGCTTGCGCGACGCCATGGCCCCCGGCAGCTTCCTTGCGCTCACGCACACCACCAACAGCACAGGGGGCGGCCGTACCGACGACGCCGTGAAGGAGTGGAACGACAACAGTCCCAACCCCATGGTCATGCGCACCACCGAGCACATCCGCAGCTACGTGCAGGGCCTGGAGCTGCTCGAACCCGGCATCGTGCCCCTCACACACTGGCGCCCCGACCCCGCGGACACGGGCAGCGCGCGTGACATCGACGAGTTCTGCGCGGTCGCCCGCAAACCCTGACATTGCGGGGGTCTGCCCAAGGCTCGGCACAGGGGCGCGATTCCGACACCCGAGTCACCTTCGCCTGGTCGTGGTTGCGCCGACCCACTGGAGCCCGCCCTCATCATGCTGTGCCGATACGCGGCAGCGGCATCGGGCGGGCTCCAGTGACTTCCTGTTGCTGCGCACTGCGCACTGCGCACTGCGCACTGCACCGGAACGGGTTCTGGCCTCACCGGCACGGTGGAGCAGCAGGCCTTGGACGCCGACGGTTCTACCGAAGCGCGGCCGGTACGTCGGCGGAGTCGCCGATCCCGACGAGGTACTTGGCGTACTCCTTGACGTTGGACTTGGTGACGAGCTTGCCCTGCAGGGTCTCCTCGGCCGACACCTTCTTGCCGTCGAGGACGTTCCCGGCGAGGCCGGCGACCTTCTGGCCGAGGGCGTAGGGCGACTCGGCGTTGGTGGCGTACATCGTGCCGGCCTGGATGGCGGCGAGGGCGTCGGCTATGCCGTCGTTGCCGACGAGCCGTACCTTCCCGGCCAGGTGGCGGGACTTGAGGGCGGCGAGGGCGCCCATCGCCATCTCGTCGTTGGCGGCGTAGACGCCGTCGATGTTCGGATGGGCCTGGAGGATGTTGGTCATGACGTCGAGCGCCTTGGCCCGGTCGAAGCCGGCGGCCTGCTTGGCGACGGTCTTGATGTGCGGGTACTTGGCGATCTCCTCCTCGAAGCCCTTGCTCCGGTCCTGGGCGACATTGGTGCCGAGGAGACCCTGGATCTCGACGATCGTGCCCTTCTCGCCGAGGGACTTGGCGAGCGCGTCGGCCGCGTTGCGGCCCGCCTGGGTCGCGTCGTAGCCGATGAAGGAGGACAGCGTGCCGCTGTCGGGCTTGCGGTCGAAGGCCATGACGGGGATGTTGGCGCTGTTGGCCTGCTTGACGGACGCCGTCGCGGACGTGCTGCTGACCGGGTCGATGATCAGAACGCCGGTCTGCTTGGAGACGGCGGTGGTGGCCAGATTCAGCGCGGTGGAGTCGGAGTTGTTGGCGTTCTGAACACTGAGCTTCACCCCGGACTTGGCGGCCTGGGACCGGGCACCGTTGCCGACGCTGACGAAGAACGGGTTGTTCAGGGTGCTCATGATCAAGGTGGCCGTCTTGTGACCGGACGCCTTGCCGGGTGAGGTGCCGGAGGCCGCGTTCTGGGTGCCCCGGCTGCAGCCGGTGAGGGTGAGCGCGGTGGCGGCGGCAAGGACGGCGGCCGTCCTTGCGGTGCGGGAGACAGACATGAGGCGGCTCCTTCAGGGGGTGTGACGCGCGGCGGGGACGGGGGACGAGGAGGGGACGGTGTCCGGCGCTGAGGGGGCGGGGGAGAGGGGCGGCTTGCGCCAGGCGACCATGGCCCGCAGGGCGTCGACGTTGCGGTCGAGGAAGACGGCCAGGAGGATGACCAGGCCCTTGACGACGCTCTGCAGGAACGGGGAGACGTCGAGCAGGTTCATGCCGTTGTCGATGACGCCGAGGACCAGCGCGCCGACCAGGGTGCCGAGGAGTGTGCCTCGGCCGCCGGCGAGGCTGGTGCCGCCGATGATGACGGCGGCGATCGACTCCAGTTCTAGGCCGGTTCCGGCGGTGGGCTCGGCGGTGGACAGGCGGGCCGTGAGGATGAAGCCGCCGAGTGCCGCCAGGAGCCCGCTGATCACGAAGGCGAGGACCTTGACGCGATCGGTGCGGATGCCCGACAGCCGGGCGGCCTCCAGGTTGTCGCCGGTCGCGTAGACGAAGCGGCCGAAGCCGGTACGGGCCAGGAGCACGCCGAAGACCGCGTACCCGGCCACCATCAGCCAGACGGGGACGGGGATGCCGGCGAGGTAGTCCTGCCCGATGCCCTCGAAGTCGTAGTCGCTGATGCCGACCGGGTCGCCGTTGGTCAGCTGGAGCGTCAGGCCGGACAGGATGGACATCATGGCCAGCGTGGCGATGAAGGACGGCATCCGGGTCCTGGTGACCAGGAGACCGTTGACCAGGCCGACGGCCGCGCCGACGCCGAGTCCCGACGCGAGGGCGGGCAGCAGCCCGTGGTCGCGCAGGACGAGGGCGGTCACCGCGGAGGAGAAGCCGAGGGCCGCGCCGACGGAGAGGTCGATCTCGGCCAGGATGATGACGTACGTCTGGCCGATGGCCAGCAGCGCGACCATCGAAGTGGCCAGTCCGACGTTCAGCAGGTTGGTGCTGGTCAGGAAGACCGGCGACGCGATGCTCAGGATCACGCCGACGAGCAACAGCATCCAGACCGCCCGCAGTTGGCGGGCCACGGATTTCAGGGTGGAGCTCATGCGGCACCTACCAATGCGTGTTCCAGGACGGACTGCTCGCTGAGGCGGTCGCCGGTCATCTCGGCCACCACCCGCCCCTGGCGCATGACGACCGCGCGGTCGGACATGGCGACGAGCTCGGGGAGGTCGGAACTCACCAGGACGACGGCGACACCGTCCGCGGTGAGTTGGTTGATGATGCGGTAGATCTCGGTCTTCGCCCCGACGTCCACCCCGCGGGTGGGCTCGTCCAGGAGCAGGACCCGAGGGCCGGTCAGGACCCACTTGGCGAACAGCGCCTTCTGCTGGTTGCCGCCGGACAGCGACGCCATCGCGGCCTCGGGGGAGGCGGTCCGTACGCGCAGCCGGGACATGACCTCGCCGCAGGCCTCCCGCTCCCGGCCCCGGCGTACGAGATCCGCCGGACCGGTGTGACGGCGCAGCGTGGCCAGGGAAATGTTGGCCTCCACCGACAGGTGCGTGCACAGGCCTTCCGCCTGGCGGTCGGGGGTGACGTAGGCGATGCGGCAGGCGATGGCGTCCTGGATGCGGCGCAGCGGCACCGTATTGCCGTCGATCTCGACCGTCCCGGCGGTGAGCGGCTCCAGCCCGAACAGCGCACGCAGCAGGCTGCTGCGGCCGCAGCCGACCACACCGCCGATGCCCAGGACCTCCCCGGCACGGACATCTAGGTCGACGCCCTGGAAGGCGGTTCCGGAGCCGGCACCGCGGACCCGGAGGACGATCTCTTCCCGGGCGTTGTGCTCCTTGGGGTAGAAGTTGTCCACCGTGTTGCCGACCATGGCCGCGACGACCTGCGCCGGGCCCGTGTCCGCGGTCGGCGAGTCCAGGGCGACCAGGCCGTCGCGCAGGACGACGATGCGGTCGGCGAGCTCGAAGATCTCGTCGAGGCGATGGCTGATGTAGATGATGGAGACGCCTTGGTCCCTCAACCGACGTACCTGCTCGAAGAGTTGCTGTGACTCGCGCTCGTCGAGAGCCGCCGTGGGCTCGTCGAGGATGAGCAGCCGCAGATCGTGGGAGGTGGCCTTGGCGATCTCGACCATCTGCTGCTGCGCTACACCGAGCGTGCCGACGGGCCTGAGCACGTCGATGTCGTCCATGCCGAGTTCGGCGAGGGCCGACCGGGCCTCGTCGGCCATCCGTTTCCGGGAGACCAGCAGCCGCCCGAAGCGCCGCTCGCGGTCGAGGACATGGATGTTCTCGGCGACCGTCAGATGCGGGAAGAGGTTCTGCCGGAACTCCTGGTAGATGACCTCGATGCCCCGGGCCATCGCCGCCTGCGGGTTCTTGAACGACACGGGTTCGTCGTCGATGACGACCTGCCCGGAATCCGGCTGGTGTGCACCCGAGATGACCCGGGTCAGCGTCGACTTCCCGGCCCCGTTCTCCCCGGCCAGGGCCACGACCTCGCCCGGACCGACCTCGAAGGTGACGCCGCGCAGCACGCTGTTCTCGCCGAAGGACTTGGTGACGTTCTCAAGTCGTAGCCTCATGCGTGCTCCTCAGTACACGACGCCCGCCGTGAGCAGCACGTTCGCGTAGGGGGTGAACTCCCCGGAGCGAACGGCGGCCCGTGCGGCGGCGGTCGCCTGCTTGAAGTCGGTGTGGGGTACGAAGCGCAGGGCCACCCCCTGTGCGGCCAACCGCTTCTCGATCTCGACGAGCATCTGCGGGCTCGCCTCCTTGATCTCCTCCGACAGGAGCACGTCCTCCACGGCCAGTTCGGCCAGGACCACGTCGAGCAGCTCCAGGAAGCGCGGCAGGTTCTCGGCGACGGCCAGATCCACCCGCTCCACGCCGGGCGGGATGGGCAGTCCGGCGTCGGTGACGACGAGCTGGTCGGTGTGGCCGATCTCGGAGATGACCCGGGCGAGCTGCCCGTTGAGCGTTCCGTTGTTGCGCCTCATGAGGCGGCTCCTTCCAAGTCGGTTGCGGAATCAGCGGAGTCGAGCAGGGCGCGTACGGCGGCCAGGTCCGGGAGCGAGGGGCTCGCCCCGGGACGGGTGGTGGCCAGGGCTCCGGCGGCCATGCCGTTGCGTACGGCGGCGTCGGTGTCCAGGCCGGCGGCGAGGGCCGCGCCGAGCGCGCCGGTGAAGGCGTCACCGGCCGCCGTGGTGTCGACGGGGGTGACCGGGAAGGCCGGGAAGTGCCGGACCGCGTCCGCGGTGACCGAGACCGCCCCGGCGCCGCCGAGCGTGATCAGCGCGTGCGACACGCCTCGGTCGAGGAACCAACGGCCGGCCCGTTCAGCGGACTTGGGACCGTCCACGGTGATGCCGGTCAGGGCGCCGGCCTCGCTCTCGTTGGGGGTGACGATGTCGACGTACGCCCAGATGTCGTCCGGCAGCGGCTGCGCGGGAGCCGGATCGAGTACGACGGTGAACCCGGCGTCGGCACCCGCCCGCGCGGCGTGCCGTGTGACCTCGGCCGGTACCTCCAGCTGAAGCAGCATGACGCGCGTGCGGTCCCGGGTCTCGGTGATGCTCGCGTCGACCATGTCGGGCGTGAGCGCGGCGTTCGCCAGCGGCGTGATGACGATGTCGTTCTCACCGGAGGCATCGACACGGATGTGAGCGACGCCGGTGCGGTCCGGGACCGTACGGACCTCGGAGGTCTGTACGCCGTGGGCGCGCAGGCCGTCCAGCACGAGGTCCCGGAAGAGGTCCTGTCCGACGCAACCGACCATCCAGGTTGGCGCGCCCGCCCGGGCGGCGGCGACGGCCTGGTTGGCCCCCTTGCCGCCGAGGACGAGGGTGAAGTCGTCCCCCAGCACCGTTTCGCCGGGTTGTGGCAGCCGCCTGCTGAACGCGGTGACGTCCGCGGTCATGCTGCCGACGACGAGAACACCGGTCCGGGTCATCGCGGTCCTCCTCCTGTTTTTGGCATGAGCGGGGGAGAGACACGGCCGAGTGGCTGTGCCCTTGTGCCCCTGCGGAGTTGTGCTTGTCGGAGTGTGTCTGTGCTGTGCTGGCGCCGTTGTGTGCCGGAGCTCGGCCGAATTCCGGCCGGGTCGCCGGTCCCGGGCTATCGCCGCGGAACTCCCGTGGAGCCGCGTTGGACGAGCTTGGTGTCGAGTGTGATCCGACGGGATCCGCGGTCCCGGTCGTCGTCCTGGCCGAGCCGTTGGAGCAGCAAGCGCATGGCGAGGACGCCCTGTTCGACCATGGGACGGTCGATGACGGTGAGGGGCGGATTCAGCAGCGGCCCGGTGTCGAGGTCGTCGAAGCCGATGACGCTGACATCGTCGGGGACGCCGATGCGCATGTCGTGCAGCGCCTTCAACGCACCTACGGTCATGAGGTTGTTGGCCGTGAAGAGGGCAGTGGGCGGCTCGGCCGAGGACAGCAGCTGCAGCGTGAGTTGGTAGCCGCTCTCCTCCCGGAAGTCACCGATCAGGTCGAATTCCGGGGGGAGTTCCACGCCGCCCTCGGCCAGTGCCTCCACGAATCCCTCGCGGCGGTGCCGCCCGGGTGTCGATTCCTGTTGGCCGCTGATGGCGGCGATCCGGGTGTGCCCGAGCGACAGCAGATGGGAGGCCGCCTGCCGGCCACCCTCATGGTTGTTCACCAGTACGGCGTCGAAGTGCTCGCCGCCCGTCAGGTCGCGGTCCACGAACACCAACGGCACACCCGCGTCGCGGATATGAAGCGGGGTCTCGTCCTGCTCCGTCGTCGGCGCCAGGATCACCCCGTCGACCTGATGGATCATGTCGGTGAGTACGACGTCCTCACGCTCGCTGCTCTCGTCGCTGTTGGCGAGCAGGATGCGGTAGCCACGGTCCCGGGAGGCCGACTCCATGCCCTTCACGACGGCGGCGAAGTACGGGTTGGTGATGTCGGGAACCACGACGCCGATCGTGTGGGTACGCCCGGACTTCAGCGACTGTGCGGCGACACTGGGCCGGTAGCCCAGCGCGTCGATGGCCTCCTGGATCGCCTCCGCGGTCCGAACGCGCTGTCCGCGCAGGTGCCGGGAGACCGTGGCCGCGGAGACCCCGGCGCGGGCAGCGACATCGTGGATGGTGCTCACTGCGGAACTCCCGTTTCGTCACTGAAACCGATGTCAGAGAACGATTGCAGTCGCGTCGGCACCCGTCAATGAGTGATGAGCAGATTTTTCAACCAGCGTTTCGCCCGGATTTGGGAACGGTGCGTGCTGAAGGGGCGGCTCGTGCCGCACGGGAAAGGCACCGCACCTTGATCCACCGGCCAGCCGCAACCCGCGCCGCGCGGCGAATCCCACGTCGTCGCGGGGCGCGCTGCGGCTCCGCCGCGAACCCCGACGTGATCTTCTGGTGGAGGGCGGTGCCTGGAGAGCGGGACGGGAACTTCGCGCTGCGAACTCGAGCAGGGGCGTCGACTACATCAGGTGCAGGCCATCAAGGCCCGCATGCCGCCGTCAGCCGTTAGCCGTCCTGGGGGGGGAGACAGACGCGGCCGACCGTCGAGGCGCTGGAGACATGGGCCCGGCTGCTCCCCGCCTCCGGCAACCTTGCCGGAGGCGATCCCAGGATGCTCGGCACGCGGTTCGGCAAGGTCACGGCCGCGTCCCTCTAGTCGTCTCCCGCGGCCCATGCGTGCGCGTAGGCTTGCGCGGCAGCCCGTGGGTCGGGGGCGGCGCAGACGCCCGAGACGATCGCTCCGCCTGCCGCACCGGCCGCCCGCAGCAGCGGCATGTCGGCCATGCGGACGCCGCCGATCGCTACGGCCGGCAGTCGTACGGCGCGTACGAGCGAGGCGAAGCCGTCGTGGCCGAGGGCCGGCGGGGCGTCGGACTTGGTGCGGGTCGCGTGCAGGGCCCCGATGCCCACGTAGTCCACGCGGGCGGGGCTCTGGGCAGCGGCCCGCAACTCGGCGGGAGTGGCGGCGCTCAGGCCGAGGACGGCGTCGGGTCCGACGAGAGCGCGGACGGCGTCGGGCGGCAGGTCGGACTGGCCGACATGGACACCGGTGACGCGGGCGCCGGCCGCGCGGGCCGCGAGGAAGACGTCAACCCGGTCGTTGACGAACAGCGCGACGCGTTCCGGAAGTACCGCGGCGATGCGCAGCACCGTGTCGAGGAAGGCGCGCGCGGAGGCGTCCTTCTCGCGCACCTGGACGGCGGTGGCGCCGCCGGCCACCGCCTCGGCGACCGTCGCGACCACGTCCCGGCCCCGGGCGGCGCACTGCGCGGTGTCGGTGACCAGGTAGACGGAGTAGTCGGGCCGGCCGGGGACGGCGGGGATCACGCCCACGAGACCGACGCCCGCTCGGTGAGCTGGGCCTCGTCCAGGTCGGCGAGCGCGTCGAGGAAGGCGGCGGCGAAGCTGCCGGGCCCCGCGGCGCGTGCCGCGGCCACTTCCGCGGCGACGGTGTAGACCGTGACGGCGGCGGCGGTCGCGGCGAGCCGGTCGCCGTTCGCTGCCACCAGCGAGGCGAAGGCCGCCATGACCGCCCCCAGGGCGCATCCGCCGCCGGTCACCCGCGTCAGCAGGACGTCGCCGTTGGCGACCCGCACGGTCCGGCGCCCGTCCGTGAGCAGGTCGACGGGCCCCGAGACGGCGACGACACCGCCGGTGGACCGGGCCAGCGCGGTTGCGGCGGATGCGGCGGCCTCGACGCCGTCGGTCGCGTCCACGCCGCGCCCGCCCGATCCGTTCCCGGCCACCGCGATGATCTCCGAGGCGTTGCCGCGCACCACGCTCGGGGCGAACGCGAGCAGGTCCCGGGCGAGCGCGGTGCGCACCGGCAGCGATCCGACGGCCACCGGGTCGAGGACCCACGGCGTCCCGGAGCCGGCCGCGGCCTCGGCGGCCTCCGCCATGGCCGTCCGCTGCTCGGCGTGCGGGGTGCCGAGGTTGACCAGCACACCGGAGGCCGCCTTCGCGAACGGTCCCGCCTCCTGGGGGATGTCCACCATCGCCGGGGTCGCGCCGAGGGCGAGCAGCACGTTGGCGGTGAAGTTGGTGACCACGCCGTTGGTGAGGCACTGCACCAGGGGTGTGGACTCCCGCAGCCGTACGAGAGCCTCGGCGCAGTGGGCGGTCAGATCGTCGGCAGGGCGCGTCATGCGCGACATCCCTTCGCTGGTACGAGCCAGATCAGGTTCGACGGGTGTGATCTCAGCCCCCGGCGGGGGCACCCCGTGTCTCGTCGAACATGCTAACGCCCTGGTGACGGGAGCCTGACGCGGGGCCGTCCGACGGGGAGCGCCCGGCGACGCCGCGGCGCCCCGGTGACGGCACCCGCCACCCCGGTGACGACAATGCCGTGTGCCATGTGATGACACTGTGGCATCGGCGGACACGCGTCCCGCCGGTCCCGTCCCCGATCTCCAGGAAGCGTTCATGACCATCGACCACGCCGTGTTCGACGGGCGCATGCCCACGGGCTCGCGCGACCTCTCCGTCGAGCAGCACGGCATCGGTCCGGTGCCCGAGGACAACCGGTACGGCCGGCCCGCGCGGCTGTTCACCGTCTGGTTCGCGCCGAACCTGACCATGACCGGGGTGTTCTCCGGCACCATCGGCATCGCGCTGGGCCTCGGCTTCTGGTCGGCCTTCGCCGCCATGGCGCTGGGCACTGTGCTCGGTGCCGTGCCGGCCGCTTACCTGGGTACGTGGGGCAACGTCACCGGTACCGGCCAACTCCCGTTGTCGCGGCTTGCGTTCGGACGGGCGGTCGCGCTCCCGGGGGTTCTTCAGTGGCTGTCGTCGATAGCCTGGGACGCGCTGATCGGACTGTTCGGCGGGGACGCGCTCGCCCGGTTGCTGGGCTGGCCGTTTTGGCTGGGCGTGCTCGCGGTGCTGGTGCTGGAGGGCGTGCTCGGCGTCTTCGGCTACGAGGTCATCCACCGGCTCCAGAGCGTGATGACGTTCGTTCTGGGCGCGGCGTTCGTCGCACTCGGCGTCGCGCTCCTGCACGGGGCGTCGCTGCCGACGTCCGGTACCGTCCACGGCCCCGACCAGGTCGGGGCGTTCATCCTGACCAGCACCGTCGCGCTGAGTCTGTCGCTGTCCTGGGCGCCGTACGCCTCCGACTTCAGCCGCTACCTGCCCGCCCGCGCCTCCCGGCCGCGGATGTTCTGGTACACGCTGCTGGGCATCACGGCCGCCTACGTGGGGGTGGAGACGCTGGGTCTGTGGGCCGGACGTCTGCTGACCGACCAGACCGCCGCGGGCGTGCAGCGTCTGCTGGGCGGCGGGGCAGCCGGTGCGTTCGGCCTGCTGGCCATCGCGATCTCCTCGGTGTGCAGCAACGCGATGAACGACTACAGCGGTTCGCTCGCCCTGCAGACCGCCGGAGTGCGCCTGCCCAGGCCGCTCGCCGCCGCCATCGCGGCTGTACTCGGCTTCGCCCTCGTCCTGTGGATGCACGCCGCCGACACCACGGCCCGCTTCCAGAACGTGCTGCTGTTCGTGGGCTATTGGATCCCCGGCTTCGTCGGCGTAGTCTTGGTCGACTGGCTCGTCCGCGCCCGCGCCCGGGCACGCGGAGGACACCCCCTGGACCTGCAGGCCGAACTGGCCCGTCCGCTGCCGTGGTGGCCGGCCGTACTCGCCTTCGCGGCCGCGTTCGCCGCGGCGGTGCCGTTCATGAACACCACGCTGTACGTCGGCCCGGTCGCCACCGCCCTCCACGGCGGCGACCTGGCCTACTACGCGGCGTTCGCGGTCTCGGTAGCCGTGTACGCGCCACTGCGCCTGCGTTTTCACCTGCGCCGAGGCGATGAATCCGGCGCCGATCGACAGAGCCGGAACGGCGACGCAGCCGCGGACCCAACTGGCTGATATCTCCCGAAGTTTCACCCCGGTACGTGCGTTTGATCCTGGATTTCGGCCACGGCGGGAGAGGACTGCGTCGCCGGCGGGGCGGTGACCGGCGCTGACGATTGACGTGAGGATTCCGAAATGAGGGTCAACGGGGGTCGTTGCAGGGGAGGATGACCGCCATGACGGATGAAGGCTCCTCTATCGACCCCACCAAGCCCAGTATCGCCCGCGTCTACGACTACATCCTCGGCGGCAAGGACAACTACGCCGTGGACCGGGCGATCGGCGACGTGTTCAAACGCGATCTCCCCGGTTCGGTAGCCATCGCCTTCGCCAACCGCGCAGCCATGATCCGGGCGGTTGGGGAGATCGCGACGACCACCGACGTGCGGCAGTTCATCGACCTGGGCAGCGGTCTGCCGACCGCCGACAACGTTCACCAGGTCGCGCAACGGCACGCTCCGGAGTCTCGGGTCGTGTACGTCGACACTGACCCCCAAGTGCTGGTCCACGGCCGCGCACTGCTGGAGGAGAACGACCGAACCCGGGTCGTCGCGGCCGACGTACGCACCCCCGAAGACATCCGCACCCACCCGGACACCCTGGAACTGATCGACTTCGACCGCCCCGTCGCCGTCATGTTCAGCGCCATCCTTCACCACGTCAACGACGAGGAGGACCCGGCTGGAATCGTCCGCTACTGGCGCGACCAAGTGCCGTCCGGGAGCTACTTCTTCGTCAGCCACTTCCGCTCCGGCGACAACCCCGAGACAGCGGAGGCCGAGGGAATCCTCCAGCAGACTTTCGGCCGCGGCAGGTGGCGCACCGACAAGGAGATCGCGTCCCTGCTGGAGGGCCTGGAGATCCTCGACCCCGGGATCGTCCCCGCGCCCCTGTGGCGTCCTGACGTGGTGGACAGCCCGTGGAACAGCGGCGATCGGGAACTCACCGTCTGGGAGCGCCTCATCGCCGCCGGCCTGGCCCGGAAGGCTTGACGAAGCCTGACGGGCGCGTGCACGGCAGGCAGTGAGTGGCGAGGACTTCGGTGGGCCTAGGGTTCCGTCAGCGGCGCCGATGCCAGGGTGGTGATCTGCCGGCGAGACCGGTCACGCCGAAAAGGGCACGACGTGTGCGTTCTGGATGTGGGCGACAAGGGAGTCTCTGGTCGATTTGCTGCTCAGCAGCTCGTTCTCCGTGCAGTCGACGGTCAGCGTGCTGGTCGACACGGCGCCCGGCCAGTCCGCGCGGAACGGGTGGCCGTGGGAAGTGAGGTGGAGTACGTCGCCGCCCCACGCGGGCGCTGAGCTGTTGTGGGCCGCGATGAGGTGCGTCAGCCAGCCGACGTACAGATTCACCAGCGGGGTGGACGCTTCCTCCAGCTCTTCCTCGGTCTCCACGTCGTCGGCGAGCATATTCCTGGCGAGTAGGCGCATCCGCACCCGGAACTCCTCGACGGTGTGCGCGGGGTCGGTTCGCAGGGCCTCGGCCTCGAAGAGGTGGGTCAGCGCGCCTCGGTCGACCTCCGCCGCCAACTCCGCGCCGTCGAAGAGCTCGAACACCGAACGGCACTCGGCCGCGACGGTTTCCGCCAGGCAGGGGCCGCTGTCGAGGACGATCAGCGGAAGTGGCATGCCGGACACGGCTGTCAGCTGCGCGGCCGATTCCTGCGCGAGGTGTGCGGCCATACAGTAGGCGACGATCGCGACGACCGAGTTCGGATCGATCTTCGACTCATCGATCAGACGTCGGGCATATGCATCGCCGTGCAACTCTTTTGGGAGTTCGGCACGCATGGTGTAGCGGACGTCGAAACCATGTTCTTCCAGTCGCATGTCGCCCACGTGTCCGGTGTCCCGGCGTCCGGGATAGTCGATCACAAGAAGCTGTGGTCGGTTCTCGGCGTGCTGAACTGATCTCACGGCAGCTCCAGTTGAGCGGTAGATGAGTTCCAGGCGTCTGGTGACGGCGCGATCACCGGGAGAATGAGCGGCAGCCGAGGCGCAATCCAGGATTCGGAGCCGCGGCGGGCACGGGGATCGTCAGCTTCGTGGCGCGATGGCGATGGTACCCCAGGCGCCTCAATATCATGCCCGGCCCCGTCCCGGGCCGTCTGGGATCCCTTCGCTCCGTGACACGGCGCGGCTCCGTCTCCGTCGCGATCAACTCGGCTCCCACCCCTCGGGGTTGATTACTCCGGAGTTTCCCTGGCCGCGACGTGAGATTGAATCGAAAGTGAGATGAGGCCGTTAAGCCGGCGACCCGAAGTGCGCACGCATCACACCTGTACCACCGGCGAGACGTGCTGCTACGGTGTGCCTCGGTGTCTACGGCCTTGATCCATCTCATGAATTCCGAAGATCGGTTCCGAGTGGATCCAGGGATCAAATCGGGGGTGGGCAGCGCGGTGTGTTGGTTGGCCGTCCGGTGCGGTATCTCCGAGGTTCTTCCAGGTTGGAAGCAGTCGAGCCGACTGCGTGGTTCTCGTGACCCGGTAATGGTCCACTGCTTCGGGCAAGCAGAAGTTCACGCGGTGGCGCCGGACGCCGGCCTTTGCGACCCGTTCTCCGTGCGTGGACTTCGGTGCGCGAATCGAGCGGCGGCCCTCGCGGCCCGCCCGCCCCGGCGAAGACGTCGGCAGGCCACGGCATGCAGGAAGCCACCCGTTGCGGATGGGGCGCGCGCCCGCCGAATGCGCGCGGCAAGCCGCACCAGGGGACACGTCCAAGTCGCCCCCACCGCCGGTTCGGGCGGCCCTGCCACCGCGGACCGATGTGACCTTCACGCTCGGAGACCACACCGGTCCACTTCGCCGCAGCGCTCCACCTTCCCGGTCGCCGGTCCAGCGGCCGCATCGGGGCCATCGAGCTGCGCGCGATCTCCCCTTCCGAAGTTCCCTGTCTCATGAGGGGACGGGTGAGGGTGTCGCACTCTCACCCGCCCCCTGTCGATAGGTGTCCCTGCGCACGGTGCCACCCCGATACCGGCTGTCGGGCAGTGGAATCAGGCAGTCCGTCCACATCGGTGGTCGGAGATTCGATCGTCTCAATGAGGAGAGCGATTTGATCAGATATCTGGCCAAGGGGCGAGCGTCTGTCGTGAGGATGGGCGACCTGGTGGTCAGGGCCGTGTCCTCCGTACGGCAGGCGATCTCCCGGATCTTCGATCGCCGGTCCCAGCGGATCACGAACGCGGACGCCCTCGCCACCGAGGTGCACAACACCATGGCGCACTCGCTGACGTTGATCAGTCTCCATCTGCAGTTGGTCAGCAAGAAGGTGGTCGATTCGAGCGTCGGCCATGAGTTACGCCATGACCTCGCCCTCATGCATGTCGCGCTCAACAAAGCGTGGACCGACTTGCAGAACCTCCTGCGATCGCTGTCCAACGAGAATGGCGGCGGCGCGGCCCAGCGGAACCAGGTGGAGCACGTCAAGGGGCTGGTGGCGGTGGTCGACCACATCGGTATCCCCGTGGCCCTGGACATATATGGCGCACCGCCCGACGTGCCCCCGGCGATCGGCAGCGCGATGTACGGCATCGTGCAAGAAGCCCTCACCAATGCGATCAAGCACTCTCCCCAGGGGAGCGCGCGAGTGGCAATAACATTCGCTGACGACGAGGTGCATTTGGAGGTAACGGACGATGGAGTCCGTGACGCCAGGATGCTACCACTGCGCGGTTCCGGTAGGGGCCTCCAAGGACTGCAGAATCGGGCCGCTTTTCTCGGCGGTGAAGTATCCGCCGGCCGTGATCCCCACGGTGGATATCGGGTGATGGCCAGGCTGCCGCTGACGGATGACGACAGCCGGAATTCCTCGGCGCCGCCGAACCTCCCCGCGTGGTTGCGGGATCAGCGAAGAGAGAGAGCGAAGGACTGGCACTGCGCCGCGGATCAGGGAAAGGCCGGGTGAGGTGGGAAAACCGGCCGATCGGGTCGGGCCACTCCTTGAGTGTCGGGTGGGGAATACAAAGATCTCCCCCATGACGACGTTGTCATCTTCGCGATCCACGGAGGAACGGTATGGAAGGCACTGAGGACCGGGTGATCCAGGTGATGCTCGTGGACGATCACGAGTTGATCCGCCGGGGATTTCGGACATTACTCGAGTCAGTTCCCGGAATTGAGATCGCGGCCGAGGCCGCCAACGGACGGCAGGCCGTGCGGGCCGCGACACAGCGGCCCGATCTCGATCTCATTCTCATGGACATCCGCATGCCGGACATCGACGGCATCGAGGCGGGCCGCCAAATCCTCAACAACCGCCGTTACCCGCCGTGGATCGTCATGCTGACGGCCTATGAGCAGGACGACTACCTGTTCAAGGCGTTGAAGGCCGGAGTGAGCGGATTCCTGCTCAAGAACGTCGGGGAAGCCGAGTTGACCTCCGCCATCAGAACGGTCGCCGAAGGGAACGCGATCATCTCGCCGGAGATGACCAAACGCCTGCTGGCCAACTTCGCCATCACTCCGCTGCCGCCCGAGAACGGACGCCCGCACGCGTTCCAGCACCTGACCGAGCGCGAGTTGGAGGTCCTCCATCAGATCGCCCTCGGCCGCTCCAACCAACGCATCGCCGCCGCCATGCAGTTGACCGAAGCGACGATCAAGTCCCATGTGTCACACCTGCTGATCAAGCTGGAGGTACGCGACCGCGCACAGGCGGCGTTTCTCGCGTACGAGGTGGGACTGGTCGTCCCGGGCGCCGCACAGCGGCGCGACAGCAAGTGAGGACACACACCGCGCGACGTGCTGTTCGTGCCGGCCTGTCGGTTCGGTAAGAACCGGAGGCGACGCAGGCACGGGTTTCCGACGTCATGGGGCTCTTCGCGCCCCGTGATCCGAGCGGAAGCCCGTGCCTGCGCTGCCGTCGGCGGCCGGGTGGTTCGCGTACGCGTGCCGGCAACGTGCCCCGCGCCATGGCCACATGGCGCGACCATCCCGCAGGAGAGCCCGCGAACGACTTCGCGGATTGCCCCGCATCCATCTGGCGAAGGAGCACCGACTCAGCCAGAGGAGGGGGCGGGATCGATCCTTCTGGCGATGTCCGGGAAATGCGGGGTCCATACGCTCATGACCGGAGCCTTCTGTTTGAAGTGATCTACGGACGGAGCGCGTTCTCATGACGAGTGCCGCACATGACCGCGAGAAGAGCCCACGAGAAGAATCGATCGCCTCGATCTGGGCGAAGATCCTCGACGTCGAACAGATCGGATCGGACGACGACTTCTTCGAGCTGGGTGGCACCTCGCTGCTTGCCATGCGGGTCGTCGCACGTCTGAAGAAGGCCTTCGACGTCAAGGTGCCGCTGAGAACGATCTTCGAGGCGCCCACGGTGAGCGGCCTCGACGCGGCCATAAGGAACCTGGAGAGCAACGCCCCCATCGTGGCGCGGCCGAAGGGCGCGCCACGCACACTGTCGCTCGGCCAGCGGCGCATGTGGTTTCTGGACCAGCTCGGAGAGAGCCGCCTCGACTACATCGTCCCTGTGGGGCTGCGCCTGCGGGGGAAGTTGGACGCGGCCGCGTTGACCGATGCCGTCAACGCGCTCGTCGAACGGCACGAGACCCTGCGTACGACGTTCCCCGCCGAGCAGGGCGAGCCGACGGTACGCGTACACCCGGCCGCGGAAGGCTGCGTACCGCTCATCGACCTGTCCGGCCTGCCTCGGGCTGAGGCCGAGGAGCGCGCGGACAGGCTCGCCTCCGACCAGCTGGCGACGCCGTTCGACCTCGCGAACGGACCCCTGCTACGGGTTCAGCTGGTCCGGCTGGCGGCGGAGGAGCACGTGCTCCAACTCGCCGTCCACCACATCGTCACCGACGGCTGGTCGATGACCGTGCTCATCCGCGAACTCGGCATGCTCCTGGACGGCGTGCCCGAGAAACTTCCCGACCTGCCCATCACGTACTCCGACTACGCCGCTTGGCAGCACGAGAACCAACCCGAGGAGGACCTCGGCTACTGGCGCGAGGCGCTCGATGGTGCGCCGCCCCGGCTGGAGCTGGCAACTCGTCCGCATCAGACCGATGAGCCGGGCAACGGTGCCGGTCTGCACCGTGTGGAGTTGCCGCCGGCGCTCACGAGCACGCTCGCCGACCTGGGCGGCCGCGTGGGGGCCACCCCCTTCATGGTGCTGCTCGCCGGGTTCACTCTCCTGCTCGCGCGACTCAGCGGTCAGGACGACCTGGTGGTGGGCACTCCCGTGGCCTGCCGTGACCGGCTGGAGTGCGAGGGGGTGGTCGGTCTCTTCCTCGACACCCTGGCCCTGCGTATGGACGCGTCCGGCGAGCTCACCTTCGACGAACTGCTCGAACGGGTCAAGCGGACGACGGTGGACGCCTACACCCACCGCGACGTCCCCTTCGACCGCATCGTGGCCGAGCTCAAGCCGGAGCGCGACCTCGACCGCAACCCGTTCTTCGACGTCCTCTTCAACTTCACCGACTCCCTCGAGCTGCCCGACACCTTCGGGGCCGGTCTGGACGTACAGCTCGTGGACACGCCGCCGCAGGAGTCGAAGTTCTGGCTCACGGTCTACGGCCAGGAACGGGACGGGCGGTTCGTCCTGGACCTCGTGTACCGCGAGGACGTGTTCGACGCGTCCCAGGTCGCGATCATGGCGGATCAGTTCGCGAGCCTGCTCGAGCAGATCGCGGCCGACTCCGGCCGGGCCCTGTCGGCGTACTCGCTGATGACACCCGCCCAGCTGGATGTGCTGCCGGACCCGGCCGCCGAGCTGGCGGTTCCCGGTCCCGTGCCGGTCGGCTCCAGGTTCCTGGAGGTCGCGGCCGGGCATCCTGACCTGCCCGCCGTCTCGTGCGGCGAGCGCGAGTGGTCGTACGCCGAACTCGCCGAAGCCGCCCTCGGGGTCGCGGGCCGCATACAGGCGGCGGGCGTGGGCGACGACGAGGTGGTCGCGATCCACGGCGAGCGCGGCTACGGCGTGATCGCGGCCCTCCTCGGGGCCCTGGTCAGCGGCCGTCCGCTACTCCTGGTGGACGCCGCGCTGCCCGTCGGACGACGCCTGCTCATGCTGCGCGAGGCCCAGGCGGTCCATCTGATCGCCGTCGGTCGCCCGGCTCCGCCCGAGATGGCGGCAACCGTACGGCAGGTGACGGAGTTAGACCCGGACAAGGGGCTGGGCGGCGAGCCGGGCATGGTGGGCGGGCAACGCGGCCCGGCCTACGTGTTCTTCACGTCCGGTACGACCGGCACGCCCAAGGGAGTGCTCGGGTCGCACGAAGGGCTCGCGCACTTCCTCGACTGGCAGCGCGGCGTCTGCGAGGCGGGTCCCGGCGACCGAGCCGCGCATCTGACCTCGCTGTCGTTCGACGTCGTGCTGCGCGACATCCTCCTGCCGCTCACCTCAGGAGCCACGCTCTGCGTGCCGCCCCGCGAGTACACGCCGGCCGGCCTGTTCGCGTGGATGCGCGGGGAGCGGATCTCGCTGATCCACACCGTGCCCGCCGTGACCGCGATGTGGCTGTCCGACGAACACGCCGACCACCGGCTCGATTCGCTGCGGTGCACCTTCTTCGCCGGCGAGCCGCTGACCCGCCCTCTGGTGACCGGGTGGCGGGACGAGGTCAATGAGCAGGCGCGGATCGTCAACCTGTACGGCCCGACGGAGACGACCCTGGCCAAGTTCTGGCACGAGGCCGATCCGCGCGCGGCGCACGAGGTCGAGCCGGTGGGCCGCCCCCTTCCCGACACCCAGGGCATCGTCCTGTCGCCGACCGGTGAGCGCTGCGGCGTGGGCGAGCCCGGTGAAGTGGTCATCAGGACACCGATGCGCAGCCTCGGCTACCTCAACCAGGCCACCCCCTTCGTGACCAACCCCTTCACCGAGGAGGATCTCCTCTACCCGACGGGAGACCGCGGGCGATACCGGGCGGACGGCACGCTGGAGCTGCTGGGACGGCTCGACGACCAGCTCAAGATCCGTGGGGTCCGGGTCGAACCCGGCGAGATCGTGGCGCAGTTGCGCAGGCACGACAAGGTGCGTGATGCCTGCGTGATCGGTCTGGGGGACCGGCTCGTGTGCTACGTCGTGCCCGCAGCCGAAGATCCTGCGACCGGCGAACTGCGTGCGCTCCTGCGCCGCTCGCTGCCCGACTACCTGGTTCCCGGCACCTTCATGTGCCTGCGGGAGCTTCCGGTCACAGCCAACGGCAAGCTCGACCGCCGCGCCCTGCCCGAACCGCCGGCCGGAGGCGACACCGACGACTACGCGGCCCCGCAGAGCGCCGCCGAGCAGCAGATCGCCGGGATCTGGGCGGAGGCACTCCAGGTTGCACGGGTCGGTCGGCACGACAACTTCTTCGACCTCGGCGGCCACTCCCTGCTGGCGATGAGGGCGGCCACCCGGTTGCGCGACACCTTCGGGGTGGAGTTGCCGCTGCGCGCGTTCTTCGAGGCGCCGACGGTCGCCGACCTGAGCGAGCGCCTCAGCGCCGAGATGATGCGGCTGGTGCAAGAGCGCTTCACGGCCACCGACCTGCCGGCACAGCAGCCGGTCACCCAGCGGGTCCACGACGGCCCCGAGGCGGTGGCGCACGACGGCCCGCTGCCGCTGTCCTCCGCCCAGCGCCGCCTGTGGTTCCTCGATCAGCTCGAACCGGACTCGCCCGAGTACGTCATCGCGTTCGCGCTCGGGCTCAGCGGCGAGCTGGACCGTGCGGCGTTGCACGGCGCCCTGGACGACCTCGTTCGCCGCCACACGATCCTGCGCACGGCCTTCTCCGCGGCGGACGGCACGCCGGTCCAGCAGATCATGGCGCCGATGGCCGCGGACGTGAGGGAGATGGATCTCAGCGACCGGCCGCAGGACTGTGACGAGACGCTGAGGGCCTTCGCGGGCGAGCCGTTCGACCTGTCGAGGCCGCCGCTCCTGCGCGCCCTGCTGATCCGGAGATCCCGAGCGGAGTGGGTGCTCGGCCTGGCGGTTCACCACATCGCCGCCGACGGCTGGTCGGTCGATCTGCTGATCGGCGACCTGGGAGCTCACTACGCCGCGCGCGTCGACGAGGGGCACGCGCGACCCGCCCCGCTCGGGCTGCAGTACGCCGACGTCGCCGTATGGGAGCGGAACAGGGGCACCGACGAGCTGCTCGACAAGCAACTCGGCTACTGGAAGGAGCGGCTGAGCGGAGCGCGGCCGCTCGAGCTGCCCACCGACCGGCCCCGGCCGCCCGTGCGTTCTCCCCGCGGGGACACGCATGAATTCGTCATCCCCGCCGGACTCGTCACCGAGTTGAAGAAGGTGGCCCGACAGCACGACGCCACGCTGTACATGGCGCTCCTGACCGTCTTCAACGTGCTGCTGTCGCGCTACACCGGCGAGGGCGACATCGTGGTGGGCACCACGACGGCGGGCCGGACGCGGGCCGAACTGGAGGCGGTCGTCGGCCCCTTCGCCAACACGCTCGTGCTGCGCTGCGACACCTCGGGCGACCCTACCTTCGCGCAGCTGCTCGGGCGGGTCCGCGATGACGTGCTGGACGCGTTCGCCCACCCGGACGTGCCCTTCGAGCGGCTGGTGGACGAGCTCAAGGTGCCCCGCGACCTCAGCAGGACGCCGCTGTTCCAGGTACTCGTCGAGCTGCAGAATGCCGATGGTGTCGTCGTCGACTTCCCCGGCCTGGCCGTCGCCCAGCACACCGTGCGGCGGAACACCGCGAAGTTCGACCTGGGACTGTGGATGACCGAGGACGAGGACGGGCTGCTGTGCCGCATCGAGTACAGCACCGACCTGTTCGACGGTGAGCGCATCCGCCGTACAGCGGGTCATCTGACCTCGCTCCTGGCCGGCGTCGTTGCCGACGCCGACGTCCGGCTCGGCTCCATGGAGCTGCTGGTGCCGGAGGAGCGGCACGAGCTGGTCGAGGCGTGGAACGACACTCGGGCGGACTTTCCCGAGGGCCGCTGCCTGCACGAGCTGATCGCGGAGCAAGCGGCACGGACTCCCGCCAACGTGGCCATCGAGTTCGAAGGACGACAGGTCACCTACGAGGAACTCAACGGCCGCGCCAACGCCCTCGCCCACCTGTTGCGATCGCTGGGCGCGGGGCCGGAGACACCGGTCGGCGTGTGCCTGGAGCGTTCACCGGAGATGGTGGTCAGCCTGCTGGCGATCATGAAGGCGGGCAGCGCCTACCTGCCCCTCGACCCCGACTACCCGGAAGAGCGCCTGCGCTTCATGGTGGAGGACACCGCCGCGCCCCTGGTGATCACCACATCGCACCGGGCCGAGCAGTTCGCCTCCCACGACGCCGTGCCCGTCCTGCTCGACCAGAACCCCGAGGCCGATCACCCGACCACCGACCCCGCCACGCTCATCAACCCCGACAACCTCGCCTACGTCATCTACACCTCGGGCTCCACCGGCCGGCCCAAGGGAGTCATGGTCTCCCACGAGGGCTGCGTCAACTACCTGTGGTGGATGCACAGCGCGTTCCCGCTCTCGTACGAAGACCGGGTTCTCCAAGCGGCGGCCCAGGGCTTCGACATCTCCGTCTGGGAGATGTGCTGGCCGCTGCTGGAAGGCGCCGCGGTGGTCGTGCCGAAACCCGGCGGGCACCGTGATCCGGCCTATCTCGCCGGTCTCATCGAGACGACCGGGGTGACCACGGTCCACTTCGTGCCCTCGCTGCTCCGCGTCTTCCTCCAGGACCTCGAGCCCCGGCGATGCGCGAGCCTGCGCAGGGTGCTGTGCAGCGCCGAGCCGCTGACGCCCGACCTGCAGGAGCTCTTCTTCTCCCGGCTCCAGGCCGAGCTGTACAACATCTACGGGGCCACCGAGGTCTCCGTGGACTCGACCTTCTGGCGCTGTGACGCACGTGAGCTACCCGTCACCGTGCCGCTCGGCCGCCCGATGATCAACCAGACGGCCTATGTACTCGACCGGCACGGCAACCCCTGCCCCGTCGGAGTGCCCGGCGAGATCCTCCTGGGCGGCCTGAGCGTGACACGGGGTTATCTCGGCCGGCCAGGGCTGACGGCGGAGCGGTTCGTCCCCGACCCCTTCTCCGCCGCACCCGGCGCCCGCATGTACCGCACCGGCGACACCGGGTGCCGGCTCCCCAGCGGCGATCTGCAATTCATCGGCCGCACCGACAACCAGCTCAAGCTGCGCGGCTACCGCATCGAGCCCAACGAGATCAGCGCCGCCCTCGCCGAACACCCGGACGTGACCCACGCGATCACCATCCTGCGGCACGACGATCCCGGCCATCCCAGGCTGGCCGCCTACTACATCGCCGCCGGCGCCGACCCCACACCCGCCGACCTGCGCGAGCACCTCAAGTCCCGGCTGCCGGACTACATGATCCCGGCCAGCTACCTGCCCATCACCCACATTCCGCTCAGCCCCAACGGCAAGGTCGACACCAGCCAGCTTCCCGTGCCGCCCAGCCAGCCCCGGACCAGCGACGACTACGTACCGCCGAGCACCCCGGTCGAGAAGCAGCTGACCGGCATCTGGGTGGCGACGCTGGGCATCGAGCAGATCGGCATCCACGACAACTACTTCGAACTCGGCGGCGACTCCATCCTCACCATCCAGATCGTCGCCCAAGCCCGCAAGGCAGGGCTCCAGTTCAGCCCCAAGGACGTCTTCCAGCACCCCACCATCGCCGAACTCGCCACCATCGCCCAGCCCCTCGACGCCACGCAGGACGCACCCGCGGCGGAACAGGGCTCCGTGCGCGGGCCCGTGCCGCTCACCCCGATCCAGCGGGAGTTCCTGGCCCTGACGCCACCGAACCCCCATCACTACAACCAGTCCGTGCTCGTCGAGGTCGACGACCCGGACCTGTCGGTGCTCGAGCGGGCGCTCGCCGCGCTGACCGGCCATCACGACGCGCTGCGGTTGCGGCTCCATCGGGACGACGACGGAATCTGGCAGCAGGAGTCCGCCGCCGCTGTGCCGTCGCCGCCGCTGTCCGTGATCGACCTGACCGCGCTGCCGTCCGATCGGCGCGACGAGGCTGTCGAAGAGGCGGCCGCCCGGGCCCAGGGCGACCTGGACCTGGCCGCGGGCAGGCTCTTCTCGGCGACGCTCTTCCAGTCCGGAACCGAGCGGCCGGCGCGGCTGCTGCTGGTGATCCACCATCTCGCCGTCGACGCGCTGTCGTGGCCGATCCTGCTGGAGGACCTCGCCACCGCCTACGCCCAGTTGGCCGCCGACCGGGCCGCTCACCTCCCGCCCAAGACGACCTCGTACCAGAAGTGGGCTCGCCTGCTGGAGGAGTACGGCCGAACGGCTCCCCTGCAGGAGGTCGGGCACTGGAGTGAGCTGGACGGCCTCGCCACCGTGCCCGTGCCCGACCATCCGGTCGACGAGCTCGCCACCCACAACACGGTCGGCGACGCGGCGTGCGTGACGGCCGACCTCTCCGCGGCCGACACCAAGGCGCTGCTGCACGAGGCACCCTCCGCCTACCGCACCAGGGTCGAAGACCTCCTGCTGACCGCGCTCGCCCTGGCGGTGGGCGACTGGCAGGGGACCGGGTCGGTGACCCTCGACCTCGAACGGCACGGGCGTGACCACCCGCTGGACGGCGTCGACCTGTCCCGGACGGTCGGCTGGTTCACCAGCATCCACCCCGTACGGCTCGACCTCCCCGAAGGAGCCGGCAACGGCCATGCGACGGCCCTGAAGGCGATCAAGGAGCAGCTGCGCGCGATTCCGGGGGAGGGCTTCGGCTACGGACCGACCCGGGGGCCCGAGAGCGCGCGGGAGCCGCGCACGGGCGGCATCGTCGTCAACTACCTGGGGCGCATGGACCGGATCCACCCGCAGGTGGGCGTGTTCCGGCCCCGTACGCACTCGATCGGCGCGCAGGCCGATCCGTCGCAGCCGCGCAGCCATCTCATCGAGGTGGAGGCGATCGTCGCCGACGGCCGGCTGCACATCGAGTGGATCTATCCGGCCCCGCTGTTCGAGGAGGCGACGATCCGGCGGGTCGCCGAGGACTGCGCACGCCACCTAAGCGACCTGATCGCGCACTGCGTGTCGGGCGCCCGCGGCCACACCCCCTCCGACTTCCCACTGGCCGCCATCGATCAGCCGGGCCTGGACCTGCTGCTGGAACGCCATGACGACGTCGTGGACGTCTACCGGCTGGCGCCGCTCCAGGCGGGCATGTTGTTCCACACCGTGTACGCGTCGGACTCCAGCGACTACTTCGAGCAGGTCGTCTTCAGCCTGGACGGGCCGCTCGACCCCGAGGCGTTCGAGCGGGCATGGCAGCTCATGGTCCAGCGGCACACCGCGCTGCGCACCGTCATCGCCTGGGAGGACCTGCGCGAACCGGTCCAGCTCGTCAAACGCCACGCCCCGCTCGACATCCGGTGGCGCGACTGGCGCAGCCGCACCGCCGCCGAGCGCGAGCGCCTGGTGCAGGAGTTGCTGAACGAGGAGCGCGCGGCCGGCTTCGAACTGAGTCAGTCGCCCCCGCACCGGCTCACGCTGGTGCGGACGGCCGAGGAGACGCATCAGCTCGTCTGGAGTTTCCATCACATCGTTTTGGACGGGTGGAGCGTCTCGGTCGTGCTGGAGGAGGTGCTCAACAGCTACGACATGCTGTGCCGCGGAGCACGTCCAGAGCTCGGACAGGCCGCCGCCTACCGGCAGTACATCGACTGGCTCGACCGCCAGGACCGGGATGCGGCCGAGGCCTACTGGCGCGAGGCCCTCGCCGGGTTCACCGCGCCGACCGTCCTGAGCGCCGAGCGGCAGGGGGCCGGCAAAGCCGGGAACGACGCCGTGCACCTGGAATTCTCCGAGACCGAGACGCGTGCGCTGCGGAGCTTCGCCCGGCGGCACGGGCTCACCATGAGCACCGTTCTGCAGGGAGCGTGGGCGCTACTGCTGTCCCGCTACACGGGCGAGGACGACGTCGTCTTCGGTACGACGGTGGCGGGACGCCCGGGCGACCTGCCCGGCGTGGAGTCGATGATCGGGATGTTCATCAACACGCTGCCCGTGCGGGTGCGGATCTCGGCGGACCTGCCGGCCGTCGACTGGCTCCGCGACCTTCAGAGCAAGCTCATCGACCTGCGGCAGTACGAGTACAGCTCGCTGGTCGACATCCAGGGCTGGAGCGAGGTGCCCCGCGGGGTGCCCCTCTTCCAGAGCATCCTCGTCTTCGAGAACTATCCGGGCGTCTCGCCGGAGCACCAGCCGCGGGGGCTGCGACTCAGCCCGCGCGGGGCCATCGAGCGCACCGGCTACCCGATGACCGTCGTCGTCGACGAAGACAGCGACCGCATCGCCGCGTACCTGCGCTTCCAGCAGGCGCACTTCGACCGTGACCGCGTGGAGCGCATGGGCGGCCATCTGCGCGCCCTGCTGACCTGCCTGGCGGCCGACCCGCTCACCGAGGTGGGCGCGCTGGACCTGCTCGCGCCGCAGGAGCGGCATGAGCTGATCCACGTCTGGAACGACACGGCGGCCGCCGTCCCCGACGACCGGTGCCTGCACGAGCTGATCAGCGAGCAGGCGGCCCGGACCCCCGACAGCCCGGCCATCGTCCACGGCGACCAGCGGCTGACCTACGAGCAGCTCAACAGCCGGGCCAACGCCCTGGCCCATCACCTGCGCTCCCTCGGGGCGGGAGCCGAACGGCCCGTCGGGGTCTGCCTCGAACGCTCACCCGAGATGATCATCAGTCTGCTGGCCGTCATGAAGGCCGGCAGCCCCTACCTCCCCCTGGACCCCGAGTACCCGTCCGAGCGGCTGTGCTTCATGCTGGCGGACACCAGCGCACCCCTGGTGATCACGACCTCGCGCCTGGCCGGACACTTCGCCTCCCTCGACATCGGCAGGGTGCTGGTCGACGAGCATCCCGAGGCGGAGGAGCCCAGCACCGATCCCGTTGCGCTCACCACCCCCGACAACCTCGCCTATGTCATCTACACCTCCGGCTCCACCGGTCGGCCCAAGGGCGTGATGGTCCCGCACCGAGGTCTCGTCAACTACCTGTGGTGGTGCCGCGCGGGATACGCGCACCGGGGCGACAACGGAGCACCCGTGTTCTCGTCGTTCGCCTTCGACATGATCGTGCCGAACCTGTACACGCCGCTGGTCATGGGCCAGCCCGTCCATGTCCTGCCGCAGGACCTTGACCTCGCGCGGCTGGGCGAGACGCTGAGCGCGATCGCGCCCCTGGGCTTCATCAAGCTCACGCCCGGTCACCTCGACCTGCTCGCCGGCCAGCTCACTCCCGAGCAGGCACGGAACCTCGCGGGCGTGCTCGCGGTGGGCGCCGACGCCTTGCCGAGCGGGCTGCTCGACTTCTGGCTCGACCTCGACACCGACATGGTGCTGCTCAACGAGTACGGGCCCACCGAGGCCTCGGTGGCGAACTCGACGTACGAGATCCACGGAGCCGCCCAGGACGAACTCGTGCCCATCGGCAAGCCGATCCCCAACTCCACACTCTATGTGCTGGACGAGCGGCTCAACCCGGTGCCCGTCGGCGTCGAAGGAGAGATTTACATCGGCGGGTCGAGCGTGGTGCGGGGCTATCTGGGCCGGCCCGCCCTGACGGCGGAGCGGTTCGTCCCCGACCCCTTCTCCGCCACACTCGGCGCGCGCCTGTACCGCACGGGCGACACCGGGCGCTGGCTGCCCGGCGGCGACCTGCAGTTCATCGGCCGCACCGACGACCAGGTCAAGCTGCGCGGCTATCGCATCGAGCTCAACGAGATCAGTGCCGTACTCGCCGAACACCCGGACGTGACCCACGCGATCACGACCCTGCGGCACGACGACCCCGGCCACCCCAAGCTCGCCGGCTACTACATCGCCGCTCCCGGCGCCGAGCCCACGCCCGCCGACCTGCGCGAGCACCTCAAGTCCCGGCTGCCCGAGTACATGATCCCCGCGCTCTACCTCCCCATCACCCACGTCCCGCTCAATCCCAACGGCAAAGTCGACACCAGCCAGCTGCCGGCCCCGCCCAGCCATCCCCAGACCGGCGACGACTACGTGCCGCCGAGCACCCCGGTCGAGAAGCAGCTGACCGGCATCTGGACGGCGACGCTGGGCATCGAGCAGATCGGCGTCCACGACAACTACTTCGAACTCGGCGGCGACTCCATCCTCACCATCCAGATCGTCGCCCAAGCCCGCAAGGCAGGACTCCAGTTCAGCCCCAAGATGGTCTTTCAGCACCCCACCATCGCCGAACTGGCCACCGTCGCCCAGCCCTTGGACGCCCCCGCGGAGCGGCCCACCGGACGCCGGACAGAGCCGGCCGGCAGTCAAGGCCCGGGGCGTTCCGCCGCCGACTTCCCCCTCGCCGGGATCAGCCAGCAGGAGCTCGACCGACTGCTCAGCCGTCTGTCCGGATCGGAGTGAGGTGAGAACGTGGGTACCAAGCGGCAGTTCGACATCGAGGACATCTACGGCCTGACGCCCCTGCAGAAGGGCCTCCTCTTCGACGCCATGTACCGGCCCCTGTCCGACATCGGGTTCGTACAGGAGATCTTCGAGATCAGTGGCCCGCTCGACGCGGACGCCCTCGAGCGGAGCTGGCAGGACGTCGTCGCCAGGCATCCGGTGCTGCGCAGCGGCTTCTCCTGGTACGGCCTTCAGGAACCGGTCCAGTTGGTGCACCGGTCGGTGTCGGTGCCCTTCGCCCGGCTCGACCTGGGCGACCTGCTCCCCGACGAGCGGGACGCTGCCCTCGACCGCTTCCTGGCCGACGACCGCGCCGCCGAGTTCGACCCCGAGGTACCGCCACTCCTGCGCCTGGCGCTGGTGCGACTCGGCGACGCGTCGCACCGATTGGTGATGAGCGTGCACCACCTGCTGATCGACGGCTGGAGCGAGGCCATCGTCCTGGACGAGGTGGTGGACCGCTACACCGCCCTCCAGCGGGGAGACGCCGAACCCCTGCCGCCGGGCATCCCCTTCCGGTCCTATCTCGAATGGCTCGCCGCGCAGGACAAGGAAGCCGCGAAGGAGTACTGGAGCGAGAAGCTGGCCGGTTTCGCCGCGCCCACCCCGCTGGGCATCGACCGGGCGAACCCGGGCAAGCACGGTGTCGACGTCGTCGAGATCGAGTTGTCGGAGCAGTTGACCGAGCGCATGACCACGGTCGCCGCCGGCCAGGGGATCACGCTCAACAGTCTGCTCCAGGGCATGTGGGCGATCCTGCTGAGCCGGTACAGCGGCGAAACCGACGTCATGTACGGCACGGTGGTCGGCGGACGCCCACCCGAGCTGGACGGCGCCGGCTCCATCGTGGGGCTGCTGCTGAACATGCTGCCCTTCCGGGTCGGCGTGCCCGAGGACGCCACCGTCACCACGTGGCTGCGCTCCCTCCAGTCGCAGCACCTCGACCTGCGCCAGTACGAGTACAGCTCCATCGCCGAACTCCACGGGATGACCGCGGTGCCCCGCGGTACCGCCCTGTTCGACAGCGTGCTGGTCTTCGAGAACATGCCCGAGGCGCGCTCGGTCCAGGGCGCGGGGAGTTCCCTGCACCTGCGGCCCGTCGGCTACGTCAGCAGGACCGGCTTCCCGCTCACCCTGAAGGCGGTGCCGGGACGCCGGCTGTGGGTGCAGTTCGCCTTCGAAGAGGGGCGTTTCGAGCGCGAGGCGGTCGCCCGCATCGCGAGCCACTTCCAGCGCCTGGCCGAGCGGATAGTCGCCGATCCCCAGGCGACCGTCGGATCGCTGGACATTGTCTCGGACGACGAACGGCAGTTGGTCCTTCACACGTGGAACGACACCGCCGAGTCGTACCCGAGAGACCGGGCCCTGCACGAGATGGTCGCCGAGCAGGCGGCGCAGCGACCCGATCAGGTGGCCGTGGTGTGCGGAGAGCGCGAGCTGACCTACCGGGAACTGGACGAGCGGTCCGATCGCATCGCGCGGCGCCTCGCGGCCGCGGGTGTCGGCCCCGAAGTGCTGGTGGGCATCTGCGCCGAACGCGGCCCCGAACTGGTCACCGGGCTGCTGGGAATCCTGAAGTCCGGCGGGGCGTATCTGCCGCTCGATCCCGGCTATCCGCCGGAGCGGCTGCGGTTCATGCTGGCGGACTCCCAGGCGTCACTGCTGGTCGTGGACAGCGGCGACACCACCCTGTCCGCGCCCGGGGTGCGCGTGCTGCCGCTCGACGACCTGATGGGCCCGGAGGAGGGGAGTGCCGCGTCGGCCGGGCCGGCGGCCGCGGACATGGACCGCCTGGCCTACGTCGTCTACACCTCGGGGTCGACCGGCAGGCCCAAGGGGGTCGCCGTCAGCCACGAGGGAGTCAACCGGCTGCTGTGCACGGCCGACTACCTCCAGGTGGAGCCGGGCGACGTGGTCGGACAGACCGTGAACGCCTCCTTCGACCCGATGACCCTCGAATGCTGGGGCACGCTGATCCGAGGTGCCACCCTCGCGGTCATCCCGAAGCAGACGGTCCTCGCACCCCCCGTGCTCGCCGCGGAGTTGCGCCGCCGGAAGGTGAACGTGCTCTTCCTCACCGTGGCCGTCGTCAACCGGATGGCCGACGAGTGCCCCGACTTCGGCAGTGAGCTCAAGCAGCTCATGATCGGCGGTGAGCCGCCCGACCCCGTACGCCTGGAGCGGCTGCTGTCCGACCCTCTCGCCCGCCCCGGGGAGATCCTCAACCTCTACGGCCCCACCGAGATCACCGTCTGGGCGACGGCACATCCGATCACCCTGCCCGCAGGGGCGCTCGTGCCGGCCGGCACCCCCATGCCCAACATGCGCATCTACGTGCTGGACAGCCAGCTGAGACCGGTCCCTGCGGGCGTCTGCGGAGAGGTCTACATCGGGGCGCCGGGCATCGCCCGCGGATATGCGGGGCGGCCTCGGCTGACGGCGGGTCAGTTCCTGCCCGACCCGTTCGCCGCCGACCCCGGCAGCCGCATGTACGCGACCGGTGACCTCGGCCGCCGGCGCCAGGACGGTGTGCTGGAACTCCTCGGCCGCCGGGACCACCAGGTCAAGATCCGCGGCTTCCGGGTCGAGACGGGCGAGGTCGAGCAGGTGACCGCGGAACACCCGGACGTACGAGCGGTCACGGTACAGGCCAGGCCGGACGCCTCGGGCGGGCTGTCGCTGGTCGGTTACGTCGTCCCGCGTGACGGCACCATCGACATCGCCGACCTGCAACGGCACTTGAGGAGCCGACTGCCCGACTACATGGTGCCTGCCCGCTGTCTCACCCTGGACTCACTGCCGTTGAACCCGAACGGCAAGGTCGACAGGGCGGCGTTGCCCGAACCCCGGCCACAGGCCGACCCCAGGCCGGACCGGCAGCTGCCCAGCACCGACACCGAGCACACCATCGCCGCCGTCTGGGGCGAGGTCCTCGGCCTCGATCCGGCGGAGATCGGCGTGGACGACGTCTTCTTCGAACTCGGTGGCCACTCTCTGCTCGCCACCTCCGTGATCGCCCGGATCAACGGGGCCCTGGACGTACGACTTCCGCTGCGCGTACTGTTCGATCTGCCCACCATCTCGCTGCTGGCCGCCTACATAGGCGAGCTGCCCCGAGGCGAGGCGGTCACCGGCTCGACGCTGATGCGGTTGGGCGACGGCCCCGATCGGCCCTTCTTCTGGATCCACGAAGGCACGGGCAACATCCGGCGCTACGTGCCCCTGGCACAGCTCCTCGAAGCCGACTACAGCCTCCACGGCCTGTACGCGGTGGGCCTGACGGACGACTCCGAACCGCTCGACGACGTCGGTGTGATGGCACAGACGTACCTCGCCGAGATCCGCAAGGTGCAGCCGCACGGCCCCTATCGGCTCGGAGGCTGGTCCTTCGGCGGAATGGTCGCCTTCGAGATGGCCAGCCGGCTGGTGGACAGCGGCGAGCGTGTGGACCTGCTGTGCGCCGTGGACGCCACCCCGCCCCACCCCGACCTGATGACCCACCTGCTGGCCAGGCACGGAGCGTACGAGCGCCTGGTCGAGCTGACCAAGGCCGCGATGGCCACGGGCCGGCCGTGGCCCACGCCTGCCTACGAGGAGGCGTTGAAGGCCACGCTCGTCGAGTGCGAGCTGCCCGCCCAACTGCTCGACGCGGGCGGTGTGTCCATCCTGCGCCTGGTCAGGGTGACGACCGCCATCCGCCGAGCCATGGCGCGGTACCGGCCCACGGCCTACCCGGGCGAGCTGAAGCTCTTCCTCGCGGACGACGGATTCGAGGTCGAACTCGAACGCGACCTCGCGGCCGACTGGGCGGCCCTTGCGGGCAAGGTCGAGGTCCACCGGGTCCCGGGTGAGCACCTCACCGTCATGGACGAACCGAATGTCAACCACGTCGCAGCCGTACTGGAGCGTCTGGCCGAACACGACAAGGAGCCGGAATGCAGCGCACCATGCTGAAGTCCAAAATTCATCGCGCCACCGTTACCCAGGCCGACCTCCACTACGTCGGATCCCTCACCGTGGACGCCGACCTGATGCGTGCGGCCGATCTGCTGCCGGGTGAGCTCGTCCATGTCGTCGACATCGACACCGGAGCCCGTCTGGAGACCTATGTCATCGAGGGAGCACCGGGCTCGGGCGTCATCGGCATCAACGGTGCCGCGGCCCGGCTCGTCCACGAGGGCGACCTGGTGATCATCATCAGCTACGCCGGTGTGCCCGACGCCCAGGCCGGACTCCTCGCCCCACGGGTGGTCTTCGTCGACGACCGCAACCGGATGATCGACCTCGGGGACGATCCCGGCAATGTCCCCGACGACAGCGGTCTGCTGGACCCGAGGGCCACGGCGGAATGATGTTCCGCAACCGTGCCCTGACCGCCCTGGCCGCGGCCAAGCTCATCTCGACCATGGGTTCGTGGATGACGGTGGTCGCGCTGCCCTGGTTCGTGCTGACCACCACGGGTTCCCCCACCAAGATGGGTCAGGTCCTGGGCGCCGAAGTGCTCGCGGTGGCGCTGCTGGGCATCCCCAGCGGCTCCGTCGTGGCACGCCTCGGTGTCCTGCGCACCATGCTCGTCGGAGATTTGCTGCGCGCGGTCATCGTCGCGCTGATCCCCGGCCTCCACGCGGTCGGCCTGCTGTCCTTCCCCCTGCTGCTGGTCCTGTCCTTCGCGATCGGAGTCTTCTCCGCGCCGTACTACTCCTCGCAACGACTGATCCTCCCCGAGTTGCTCGGCGAGGACGAGCAGGTCATCAGCCAGGGCAACAGCATGATCGACGGCGCCAACAGGTTCGGCTCACTGGCCGGCCCGGCGCTGTCGGGCGTGCTCATCGGGCTGTTGAGCGCGGCGAACGTGATGTGGGTGGACGCGGCCACCTACTTGGCGTCGTTCCTCCTGCTCGCGCTGTTCGTCCGACGGCAGACGAAGCGTCGGCCGGTCCCCTCCGCGGAGCCCACCGGCATGGCTGTGGGCCTGCGGTACGTGTTCGGCAACCGGATCATCAAGCACCTCGGCATCGCTCTGTTCCTGATGGGCATCGCCCTGCCCATGCTGATGGCCGCCCTGCCGGTGCTCACCTATCTGCGCTACGGTGCCGACCCCAAGATCACGGGCTTCCTGGTCACCTCCTACGGAGCGGGCATGGCGCTCGGCAGCGTCATGGCCTACATGGCCTTCGCCCGCTATTCGCGCCAATTCCTCGGCACGGTCGGGATGATCTGCGTGGTCATTCCCCTGTGGGTCCTGATCAGCACACCGTCGCCCGTCGTGGTGGGCGTGGCCCTGTTCGTCTCGGGGCTGTTCATCCCCGTCAACAGCTCCATCATCGGGACGCTGGTCACGCTCAGGACGCCGGAAGGAATCCGTCCTCAGGTCATGACCGTCGTCGTCACCTCCGAGAACCTTGCGGGCCCCCTCGCCTTCGCGCTGGCCGGTCCGCTGCTGCAAGCCCTGGGCCTCGCGACGGTCTTCGCGCTCGTCGCCGCCATGTGGACCGGAGCCGCGCTCGCGTTCCTCGTCGCGCTTCGAGCCGCCGCCCAGCCGCCACCTCCCGACCACATCAGCACCGAGAGGGCCACCGTCTCATGAGCGAAGTCCAGTTCAAGGTTGTCGTCAACCAGGAAGAGCAGTTCTCCCTGTGGCGGGCCGACCAGCGGAACCCGGCCGGCTGGCGGGACGAGGGCACATCGGGGTCCCGGGAAGAGTGCCTCGATCACATCGAGCGGGTCTGGACCGACATGCGGCCGCTCAGCGTCCGCCGTCGGCTGGACCGGCAAGAGCAGGCACGATGATGGTTTCGGCAGGGATCGTGGAGCCCATGCCCAGCGTCCTGGAGGCGATGGAGAGACCTCGCATCATCCACCTCGAGGGCGGCCTGTACGGCGCGTACTTCTCCTTGATGAAGGTGCTGCCCGCCTGTCACATGCTGCGCCGGGGCGAGGAGCGGGGCGAACTCCAGCCCGGCATGAGGGTGATCGAGACCACGTCCGGGTCTATGGGGCTGGCGCTGGCGATGGTCAGCCGGCTGCGCGGCTACGCCTGCACCATCGTCGGCGACCAGGCCATCGACACACACATGCAAGCCCGCCTGACCGCGCTCGGCGCCGAGGTGAGTCTCGTCTCCCAGCCCGTGGCGCGCGGCGGTATCCAGCAGGCCCGGCTCAACCGGGTCAGGGAACTGCAGCAGCGCCACCCCTGGCACTACGCGCCCTCGCAGTACAGCAACCCGGACAACCCCCAGGCGTACGGCCTCGCCGCCGACTCCATGCTGCGGGCGATGGGGGAGGTGGACTGCGTGGTCGGAACGGTCGGATCGGGCGGTTCCACCTGCGGGACCACGGCCTTTCTCCGCGCGGCGTCACCCGAGGTGCGCCTCGTCGGCGTGGACACGCCGGGAAGCGTGCTCTTCGGCGCGCCCGAAGGACCGCGGTTGCTGCGCGGCATGGGCAGCAGCATCCGGCCGTCCGTGCTGGACCCCACGATGTTCGACGAGGTCCACTGGGTCGACGCGCCCGAGGCGTTCTGTGCCACCCGGCAGCTGTACCGGCGGCACTGCCTCTTCATGGGCGGCACCAGCGGAGCGGCGTACCTGGTCGCCCGCTGGTGGGCGGCCGCCAACCCCGGGGCCCGTGTCGTCGTCCTGCTGCCCGACGAGGGATTCCGCTACCAGGACACGGTCTACTCCGACGATTGGCTGCGCAGCCAGGGCGCCTACCTGAGGCAGGAGCCCCGCGTGCCGGTGGAGGTGAGCGACCCGGGCGAGGTCGGCCCCGGCTGGTCCCGCATGGACTGGAAGCAGCGGCCGGTCCCGGAGTTCGTGTAGCTCCCGGCTCGTTGCTCGTTGCTCGTTGCTCGTTGCTCGAAGCCCCGAAGGCCGGGACACGGACCCAGCCTTGACGCGAAGCCCATAGGGAAAGCCCATTGGAGCCAGTCATGAACGCGCCGCACCGGCCACTGGACGACAGCTTCCACGTGTTCGACACAACGCT
This sequence comes from Streptomyces sp. NPDC046805, assembly GCF_040645355.1. Taxonomy (NCBI): domain Bacteria; kingdom Bacillati; phylum Actinomycetota; class Actinomycetes; order Kitasatosporales; family Streptomycetaceae; genus Streptomyces; species Streptomyces sp. NPDC046805. The sequence goes on from NZ_JBEYYC010000036.1 coordinate 38,924, forward strand.
GCGTGACGGAGCGCAGCGCGAGGGCATCAACCTCTCCGTGGCGGACAAGCTGACCATCGCCCGGCACCTCGACGATTTCGGGGTCGGGTTCATCGAGGGCGGCTGGCCGGGGGCCGTTCCGCGGGACACCGAGTTCTTCCGGCGGGCCGCGAAGGAGATCGACTTCCGGCACGCGAGGCTGGTGGCCTTCGGGGCGACCCGTAAGGCGGGACTGCGGGTCGACGACGACGCGCAGGTCGCCGCGCTGCTGGAGTCCGAGGCGCCGATGGTGTGCCTGGTGGCCAAGTCGCACGGCCGGCATGTGGAGTTGGCACTGCGCACCACGCTCGACGAGAACCTGGCGATGATCCGCGACACCGTGGCGTTCCTGCGCACGCGGGGGCGGCGGGTGTTCGTGGACTGCGAGCACTTCTTCGACGGGTTCGAGGCTGATCCGGAGTATGCCGAGTCCGTCGTCGTCACGGCGTCGGAGGCCGGCGCGGACGTCGTCGTGCTGTGTGACACCAACGGCGGCATGCTGCCGAGTCGGGTGCACGAGGTGGTCGCCGCGGTGCTGGCGGACACCGGGGTGCGGCTCGGCATACACGCCCAGGACGACACCGGGTGTGCCGTCGCCAACACCCTTGCGGCGGTGGACGCGGGCGCCACGCATGTGCAGTGCACGGCCAACGGATACGGGGAGCGGGTCGGCAACGCCAACCTCTTCCCGGTGGTGGCGGCACTGGAGCTGAAGTACGGCCGGCGTGTGCTGCCGCCCGGCGCGCTGCGCGAGATGACCCGTATCTCGCACGCCGTCGCCGAGGTCGTCAACCTCACGCCGTCCACACACCAGCCGTACGTCGGTGTCTCGGCGTTCGCCCACAAGGCGGGCCTGCACGCCTCCGCGATCAAGGTCGATCCGGACCTCTACCAGCACATCGACCCCGAACAGGTCGGCAACACCATGCGGATGCTCGTCTCCGACATGGCCGGCCGGGCCTCGATCGAGCTCAAGGCCAAGGAACTCGGAACAGACCTCAGCGGCGACCGCGAGCTCGTCGGCCGGGTGATGACCCGCGTCAAGGAGGCGGAGCTGTGCGGCTACACGTACGAGGCGGCCGACGCCTCCTTCGAGCTGCTGCTCCGCGAGGAGGCGGCGGGGCACCCGCTGCGCTACTTCCGCGCGGAGTCGTGGCGGGCCGTCACCGAGTACCGCCCGGACGGCACGCACGCCATCGAGGCCACGGTCCAGCTCCGTACCAAGGGCGAGCGGATCACCGCCACGGCCGAGGGCAACGGGCCGGTCCACGCACTGGATCGGGCTTTGCGTGTGGCGCTGGAGCGGATCTACCCGGCGCTGGCGGGCTTCGAGCTGGTGGACTACAAGGTCCGCATCCTGGAGGGCAGGCACGGCACCGAGTCCACGACGCGGGTGCTGGTCTCCACCAGCGACGGCCGCGTGGAATGGTCCACGGTCGGCGTCGCCGACAACATCATCGGCGCCTCGTGGCAGGCGCTGGACGACGCGTACGCGTACGGACTGCTGCGGGCCGGTGTCAGCGCGCAGGCGTAGGCGGTTCCACCACCGGGGCCGCGCGAACCGCCCCCGGAAACCTCAGGACATCCCTTTCTAATCCCGGCGAGAAATCCAGTGATTGAATTGCGAGGAGCTCCCACGTGCATGGACCAGATGCAGCCCAGGAAGCGTGTGGGGTCTTCGGCGTGTGGACCGATGACGCGCATCGAGCGGTGCCGCTGATCAGATACGGCCTGCACGCCCTTCAGCACCGCGGTCAAGAGGCGGCGGGGATCGCCGTGTCCCACGGCGGGCGGCTTCAGGGGCACAAGGACAAGGGCCTGGTCAGCCAGGTGCTGGCCCCGGCGCTGACGACCTGGCTGCGCGGGGAGGCAGGCATCGGCCACACCCGGTACTCGACCGCCGGATCCCTCGACCGAGGCCATGCGCAGCCTTTCTTCGGCACCTTGCCGGACGGCGGAGCCTTCGCGCTGGCCCACAACGGCACGATCGCCGACCTCGGCGCGGGCGACGGCACCGGCAAGTCCGACAGCGAGCTGCTGGCCGAGTTGATCAGCCGGCAGCCCGGGGCGCTGGGCGAGGCCCTCCTGCGCCTCCTGCCCCACGTGGGTGGCGCCTGGTCGATTCTCCTGCTGGACGAGCACCATCTGTTCGGTGCCCGTGACCCGCACGGCTTCCGGCCGCTGTGCCTCGGCGCGCTGGACGACGGGGGCTGGGTCCTGGCCTCGGAGTCGAGCGCGTTGTCGGCGGTGGGGGCGCGCCTGGTGCGGGAGGTCGAACCAGGAGAGCTGATCATCGTGGGGCCGTCCGGTCCGCGCTCCTTCAGATTCGCGCCCGCGCTGCCCCGGCTGTGCGCCCTCGAACACGTCTACCTCGCGCGGGCCGACTCCCGCCTCGCCGGGAGCTCCGTCCACGCCACCCGCAGGGAACTCGGCCGAGAACTGGCCGCAGAAGCTCCCGCGCCGGGAGATGTGATCGTGCCGGTGCCCGCCACGGCGACCACCGCCGCGCTGGGTTTCGCCGAGCGCAGCCGCATCCCATACCAGGAGGGCCTGTTGTGCAACCGGTACGTCGGGCGGACCTTCATCGAGCCCACCCAGCAACTGCGCGACCTCGCTGTGCGGCTCAAACTCAGTCCGGTGCCCGATGTGGTGGACGGCCGGCGCGTGGTGTTGGTCGACGACTCCATCGTGCGGGGGAGCACGACCCGTGCGGTGATCAGGATGCTCAGGGAAGCCGGTGCCGCGGAGATCCACCTGCGGATCGCCTCACCACCCGTCATGTGGACCTGCCCCTACGGCGTGGACATCGCCGCCAGGGAAGAACTCGTCGCGGCCGACCGGACGGTACCCGCCGTCGCCGGCCTGCTGGGTGCGGACTCGCTCGGATATCTGTCGGTGGAGGCGCTGACACGGGTCTGCCGATCGCCGGGCAGCGGGCTGTGCACGGCCTGCTTCACGGGGGAGTACCCCACCGCTACCACCCCCGCCCACGACAGGGCTTCGGTGTAGTCGCGGAGCAGTGCCCCGCGCGGCCGCGACCGGCTGTGTGCCCGCCGACGAGCTGCCTCCCTCAGGAGAACCAGCACCTCTCCTCAGATCGGCTGACGGCGATCGAATCCGCAGAAGGAAGACAACGGACCGCGCCCTTCGGAATATGAAGGGGAGATCCTGGAATGGCTGGCACAGACTGGAGGACCCGTGACCGGTTTCGCGAAAGTCCCGCGCCGGGACGAGGTCCGACTGGCGAATTTCTATGGCAGATATCCATATCCGTGGAAACCCTCGCGATTGGACAAGGTCGAGGACGACTCGTTCTATCCGGCGTTCGTCGCGCAGGGAGTCGGGGATTTCGGACACACGGCCATTCCCGCCGACGCGTCGATCTGGGTGGCCGGATGCGGCACGAACCAGGCGCTCATCACCGCCCTGCGCTTTCCCTCCGCTTCCGTGGTCGGCAGTGACATCTCCGACGTGTCCCTCGAGATCTGCAGCGAGAACGCGCGGGCGCTGGGCGTACGCAATCTGAGGCTGCGCCGGGAGTCGCTCGCCGAGGCCAGTTACGACGCCGGCTTCCACCACGTGATTTGCACGGGGGTGCTCCATCACAACAGGCGCCCCGAGGAAGGGCTGGAGCGGATCGCCCGGTCCCTGCGCCCCGACGGCGTGCTCGAACTCATGGTCTACAACCGGTTCCACCGGCGTGAGCCGGCCGCTTTCCAGTCGGTCGTCCGGCTCCTCCTGGGCGATGAGGCGGACGACGACGCCGCACGGCTCGACACCGGCAAGCGCATAGCCCGGGGTCTCACCGAAGAGAACGCGATGACGCGCGCCGTCGTCTCGGCGCTGGACGAGCCCGATGAGGAGTTCGCCGACGAATGGGTGAACCTCAGGGAACTGAGCTACACCTTGAACGAGTTGTGGGCGCTGGCCGACAGCTGCGGTCTGGAGGTGAGCGCTCCCTGCCTCAATCCCTTCGACGCCGCCGCGGGGACGTACGAGTGGGACACTCACTTTCCCGACGAGGAAATCCAGCGGCGCTACGACTCCTTGGACGACCGCACGCGCTGGCAGGTGACGAACCTCCTCAAGCTGGACAGCTCACCCCGGCTGTGGTTCTACCTGCGCCCGGCGGTCCCGGGCCGGCCGCGGATGACCGAGAGCGAGCGCGACAGCGCCTTCCTGGACGCGGTGTTGGAGCCCGCGTCGACCATGCGCAAGGGCTTCATCCTCACCGGAGCGCAGACCTACGCACCGGCGAAGCGAGCGAGCCGCCTGCCCACCGTTCCGCCGGACGAGACCGTCCGACCCCTGTGGGAGCTGGCCGACGGCACCCTGACGACGCGAGAACTCTTCACCCGCGCCGGCCTGCCCCTCGACGCCCACTCCGTCCGCCGGGCACGCATCCAGCTCACGACGCCGCAGTTCCCCCACCTGCGGGCGGTAGCCGTATGACCGGGACCGAAGGCCGTGTCCGCACCTTGGTCGCGCAGGCCCTGCCGGAGGGTGCCGATGTGACGCAGGGCTTCGTCAACGCAGGCGGGGACTCGCTCGCCGCGCTCAGGCTGGTGACGGCCCTGGCCGAGGAATGTGGTGTCCGCGTGGCCATCACCACGGTGCTGCGCAGCACCAGCGTGGCCGCGCTGACCGGGGCGCTGGTCACCGCGCTCCCCGTCGAGGAAGAGCGGACCGGCGACGAATCCGGGCCCGGCGCGGTCTCGGCCGCCGAGCGGGAGATGCTGCTCGAACAGACCATGGGGTTCGCCTCGGCCCATCTCGTCGCGGCGGAACTGGAGTTCACCGGGCAGCTCGACGTTTGGCGCCTGGAGGCCGCGATGCGTGACGTCGTCGCCCGCCACGACGTGCTGCGCACCCGCTTCTGGTTCGACGAGGAGGACTTCCGGCGGGAAGCGGTCGCCGGCGTCCAGCCGGAGATCAGCCACGTCACCGCGTGCGACGACGAGTTGCCGGGACTGCGCGCCCGCGAGCTCACCGCCAAGGTGGACCTCGACGGGCCGCTCGTCCCTCGCTTCACCCTCGTCCGGCTGTCGCGCGACCGTCATGTACTGATCGTGGTGCTCCACCATCTGACGTGCGACGGCTGGTCGCTCGACCTCGTGCTCGACGAGCTCATGGAACTCTACTCGGCGCACGTCGAACAGCGGCCGCCCGCGCAGCCCGAACCCTCCGCCTCCTCGACGACGACACCCTCCACAGCCGCCCTCGACTTCTGGACTGCCCGGCTCACCGGAGCCCCGGACGTGATCACCGTGCCACCGGACCGGCCACGGCCACCGGTCCAGAGCTTCGATCTGCGCAGGGTTGCGATGGACCTGCCGAGACCCGTGCTGGGCAGGCTCAGGACCGTCACGCGGGCGCAGGGCGCCACGCAGTTCGCCGGTCTCCTCGCCACATGGATGCTGCTGCTCGCCGACCGGGCGGGAGCGGAGGACGTCTGTGTCGCCGTGCCCGTCTCCGGCAGGAGCACACCCGCGCAGGCCGTCAGCATCGGCCTGTTCGTCAACACCGCCGTGATCCGAGAGCGCGCCGTGCCCGCGATGCCGTTCGCCGAGTTCCTCGGGCGTGTGCACCGCCGCGTACTCGAGGCCCAGGATCACCAGGACGTGCCGTTCTCCGATGTCGTGAGCGCGGTCGCCCCCCGCCGGCCCCCGGACCGTCAGCCGTTGGCGCAAGTGATGATGGCCGTCCAGCCCCCGGTCACACGGCACTTCACGCTGCCCCACGAGGTCGTCGCCGACGTCAATCTGGACCTGGGCGTCGCCGAGCACACCAGATACGACCTGGTGTTCCAACTCGACGAGTCCGAGGACCGGCCGCAGGGCTGGATCGACTACGACGCAGCCCTCTACCACCGTGAAACGGTCCTGCGCCTGACCGCCGACTACACCGAGATGGTCTCGGCTGCCGCGTCCGCGCCACACGCCGCGATCCAGGACCTCATACCCAAGGGGACAACGTGAACGCGCCCACGGAGATCCGCTATCTCACCGAGGCGGAGACCCGCCAACTCTGCGCGAGCTTCGACGCCGTCGAAGCCGTTCGCGAGGCACTCGTTCTGCACGCGAGCGACCGGGCTACGGTGGCGAGCGAGGCGCACATGCGCTGGAAGAGCCCGGCGGGTCATGCGGCGCGCACCCTCAACATGCCCGGCCATCTGGACAGCGACCGGGGCGAATTGATCGGCACGAAAGTCATCAATGCCAGCCTGGGCAACGTGGACCGCGGGCTGCCCAGGGCCAGCGGTCTGACCATGCTCTTCGATCCCGAGACCGCCCGGGTGACCTGCGTGATGGCGAGCGCGTACATCAGTGCCCTGCGCACCGCGTGCGTCACCGTCGCCGCCGCCGAGGCGCTCCAGCCCGCCTCGATGGACAAGTGCGCCATCCTGGGCGCCGGAACGCTCGCGCAGATGCACGCGGAGCTGATCGCGAGCCGCTTCCCCCAGCTCAAGCGCATCGAGATCTTCGACCTGGTGCCGGCCAAGGCGCAGGCCCTCGCCGAGCACCTCCGCCGTGGACATACGCGCGCGGGCCTGGAGTTCACCGTGGCGTCGTCCAGCCAGGAGGCGGTCGACGACACGGCCCTCGTCGTACCGGTCACGACGACCACACAGGGCTACATTCCGCACAGCTGGCTGCGGCCCGGAGCGGTGGTGGTCCACGTCTCCCTCGACGACCTTCTGCCGGACGCCGTCCTCCTCGCCGATCGGCTGTTCGTGGACGACTGGGCGCTGGTACGCGACGACCCACACCGGCTGCTCGGCAGGATGTACCGCGAGGGCCTGCTCGCCGGCCCTGGTGATCGGTCCGCCGAAGGGGTGCGCCGAGTCGACGCGGTGCTCGGCTCGGTCCTCAGCAGCCGGGCTCCCGGCCGGCTCACCGATGACGACATCATCGTGGTCAATCCCTTCGGGATGTCCATCGAGGACGTGGCGATCGCCGCCCGTGTCCACGAGCAGGCCGTCGAGCAGGGCATCGGTCACCTTCTAACCCGATAGGTGAGGCGTAAGCATGCATATGGACACCACCCTGAAGATCACGGGTGCGCGGTTGCTCGAGGATCTCGCGACCCTGGCCACGTTCGGCGGCCGCGAGGACGGCGGAGTCGACCGGATCGCCGGGTCGGCGGCCGACCTGGCCTCGCGGGAATGGCTCAAGCAGCGGATGACGGACTGCGGAATGCGGGCCTGGAGCGACGAGACGGGAAACGTCCTCGGGCAGAGCGCCCGGGCCGTCGCGCCGTGGTTGCTCGTGGGCTCGCACACCGACACGGTCCCGGCCGGCGGGCGGTTGGACGGCGCGTACGGCGTCGTCGCCGCGATGGAAGTGCTCAGGACCCTCATCGAGCACGATCACCCTGCCGGAGTCGTCGCCCAGGTCATCAGCTTCTGGGACGAGGAGGGCGCCCGGCCGCTGTCGCAAGGCGGGTTCGTCGGCTCGTCGGCGCTGTGCGACAGCGCTCACATGGAAGCCGTCCGTGCCTACATCGAGTTGCACATCGAGCAGGGACCCCGCATGGAGAAGGCGGGGCTTGAACTGGCCGCTGTGGCCGGCATCGTGGGCGTCGACCGCTACCACCTCAGGGTGGACGGGACGGCCAACCACGCGGGCACCACCCCCCTCGAACTGCGCGCCGACGCCGGGCGGGTCGCCACACGCGTCGCCGCACAGGTACGCGACATCGCCATGGACGTCTCCTCCGGCATGGTCGCGAACGCCGGCTGCATCGAGGTCCAGCCCGGCGCGCCCAACGTGGTCCCGGGCGCGGCGAACCTCACGGTCGAGTTCCGCGCCGAATCCGAGAAGGAGCTGGACGAGGCGAGGGAGAACCTGATCACCTTCGCCACGGAGGTCGCCGCCCAGGAGCACTGCGACGTCCAGGTGACCCAGCTGTCCCATCAGCCGGTGACGCTCTTCGACGAGACCATGTGCGAGCTGGTCGAGGAAGCGTGCTGTGCGACGGAGAGGCCGACGGCGACGCTCTTCAGCTACGCGGGCCACGACGCGGGCATACTCGCCCGCGAAGTACCGGCCGCCATGATCTTCGTGCCGAGCTCCGGCGGAGTCAGCCACAGCCCACTGGAGCACACGGAAGACTCCCTCCTCGTCCGGGGAGCGCAGGTTCTCCTCGATTCGATCCTGTCCGTCGCCGGATCACGCAGTGAAAGGGCGGCGTGGTGAGCACACCGCGCAGCCTCCGGCGCATCGGGGTGTTCTGCGGCTCACGGCCCGGCAGTGAGCCGGGCTACCTGGAACTGGCACGAGAGCTCGGAGCCGCGCTCGCCGCGAGGAATATCGGCCTCGTCTACGGCGGAGGCTGCGCCGGGATCATGGGCGCGGCCGCAGGGGCGGCGCAGCAGGCCGGCGGGGAGGTCATCGGTGTGACGCCCCAAGGCCTGTTCGAGGACGAGCTCGCCGAGGTGCCCTTGGGCAGGCTGCACGTCGTCCCGTCCATGCACGAGCGCAAGGCGCTGATGTACGAGTTCTCCGACGGCTTCATCACGCTTCCCGGCGGACTCGGCACGCTGGAGGAGCTACTGGAGATCAGCACGTGGGCCCAGCTCGGCCTGCACGACAAGCCGAGCGTGGTGCTGAACTACAGCGGCGTCTACGACCCGCTGACGCAGTTGCTCGACGGCCTGACGGCGCGGGGCTTCCTGCCGCACCGGCATCGCCGGCTCGTCCGCATGGCCGACACCGTCGACGACGCGATCGCGGCCGTGGAGGCGGCATACGCAGGGGCAGTCAGCTACGGGCGGACGTGAGTGACCCGCGGGGAGGAATGCTGTCATGTATTCGCTGTACGAGAAGTTCGCCGCCATCGCGACGCACCGTCCCGACGACATCGCCGTGGACCTCAGGGACTGCCGGCTGACCTACCACGACATGCGCCTGGGCGCGGAAAAGCTGGCCGGCGCGATCCGTGAGTCACTCGGCCAAAGACCGAGGCGGATCGGGCTGTTCGCCTCCCGCAGCCCGCTGACCTACCTCGGCTACCTGGCCGTTCTGCGCCTGGGCGCGACCGTGGTGCCCATGAACCCGTCCTTCCCGATCGCACGCAACCACGCCATCGCCGAGGCGGCCGGGGTCGACCTCGTCCTCAGCGACGAGACGGCTTCCTGCCGGGAAGACGTACTGCCCGGCCGCCATCTGGGGCTCACGGCGCAGGCGGTCTTCGCGCTGCCGGAGCGTGCCGTCGAGCCGCTGGACGCGGCGCCGGACGACACGGCCTACATCATGTTCACCTCCGGCTCCACGGGAAGGCCCAAGGGCGTGCCCGTCCAGCACCGAAACGTGCTGGCCTACGCGGCGTACGTCGTCGAGCGCTACGGACTGGGACCGGGCTGCCGGCTGTCCCAGAACTTCGACCTGACCTTCGACCTGTCCGTCTTCGATCTGTTCGCGGCCTGGACATCGGGCGCCACCGTGGTGCCCCCGGGTCTGGACGACCTGATGTCCCCGGTCGACTACGTCAACGACCGCGGCCTCACCCACTGGTTCTCGGTCCCCTCCGTGGTGTCCTTCGCGCAGCGCCTGAAGACCTTGGCCCCCGGCAGCATGCCGGGACTGCGCTGGAGCCTGTTCTGCGGCGAACAGTTGACCATGGACCAGGCCATCGCCTGGCAACGTGCCGCACCCTCCGCGGCCCTGGAGAACCTGTACGGCCCGACCGAGCTGACTGTCAGCTGCTCCCACCACCGCCTCCCGGCGGACTCGGTGGACCCGCCCGCCACCTCCAACGGCACGGTGCCCATCGGCCGGTTGCATCCGTTCCTGGAGTCGATCGTCGTCGACGAGTCGGGCAAGCCGGCCACCGACGGGGAGTTGTGCGTCAGGGGAGTGCAGCGATTCCCCGGATACCTGGACGCCGCCGACGACGCGAACCGCTTCGCGGTCTTCGACGGCGTCGCCATGTCGTCCTACGACGGCACCGCGCCGCTCACCGATGACCACTGGTACCGCACGGGCGACCGCGTCCGCGTCGAGAACGGCACGCTCGTCCACATCGGTCGTATCGACAACCAGATCAAGATTCGCGGCTACCGAGTGGAGCCGGGCGAGATCGAGAACGCGCTGCGGCGGCACCCCGCGGTGCGTGATGCCGCGGTGGTCGCGATCACCCCCGTCGACGGTGCGACGGATCTCGCCGCCGCCTACACCGGAACCGCGGTCTCCGAAGCCGAACTCGTACGAACCCTCCGGGAGCGGCTTCCGCAGTACATGGTGCCGCGGCATTTCAGTTGCATGGAGGACCTGCCCAAGAACGCCAACGGCAAGACCGACCGCCTCGCTCTCACGGCGCGGCGATGGCAGAAGGACGGCTGAACTCGGGCCCACCGAAACGCCGATGGATTCCCTTCGCACGCCACATCCAGAGAGGGTCGGTCCGGGGAGAAATGGTGACTGGAGAATCATGGCTGCCGCTCGGCACACACCCGGACGCCGGTATCCGGCTCCTGTGCCTGCCGCACGCGGGTGCCGGGGCGAGCGTGTACAAACTCTGGGGAGAAGGCCTCCCGCCGGACATCAAGGCCTGTCCCGTGCAGCCTCCCGGACGGGAGCGGCGGCGCCGGGAGAAGCCGTTCACCGACGTGCGGCCACTGGCCGGGGCGCTGGCGAAGGAGATAGCGGAATCGGTACCGCCCCCGTATGCCCTGTTCGGCCACAGCACCGGCGCGCTCTGTGCCTTCGAGGTGCTGCGGGAACTGCGGCGCGCCAACGGGCCGTTACCGGTGCACTTGTTCGTGTCCGGCCGGTGCGCACCGCAGTTCCCGATGACGAGGCACGACCTTGCCGCCATGGGCCTGGCCGAGCTGACGGACTTCCTGCGCCGGCTCGGCGGAACGCCCGAGGAGGTCCTCGCCGATCCGGGCCTGCTCGAACTCCTTCAGCCGCTGCTGGCCGCGGATTTCTCCGTCAACGAGGACTACGCGTACGTCCCTGAGGACCCGCTGGACATTCCGATCACGGCGTTCGCCGGCATCGACGACCGGGGAGCCGGCGTATCCCGGATGGAACCGTGGCACGTGCACACATCGGAGAAGTTCACGCTGCACGCCCTCCAAGGGGGGCATTTCGCCGTTTTCGATCACGCGGCAGCGGTCCAAACCCACATGGTCGAAGCCCTCCTCGCGTATCGACAGTGATCGGAAAGGATCGTGAGCCGTGGAGTTGTCCCGAGCGGGAAACAAGATGGCGAGTCTGTCCGGCTTGCGGGGGATCATGGAGGACATCGCGACCTCCATGGGGACCTCCACCGGCAGACAGTGGCTCAACCTGGGAATCGGAAACCCCGCGGCGATACCCGAGGTCGGAAACGTCTGGAAGCGGATGACCATCCGCGCACTCGACGACTCCTTCGAAGACACGAGCTGCCGCTACGGGCCCTCACGCGGCCTGCCCAGGCTCATCGACGCGATCGTCGAGTACTTCAACGACCGGTACGACTGGGGCATCGGACCCCGGAATGTCGTCGTGGGCCCGGGCAGCCAGATGCTCTGCTTCATCGCCGCGGCACTGTTCACCGGCTCCGGGGACGAGCGCGACAGCACCATCGTCCTGCCGATGGTGCCCGACTACACCGGTTATCAGGGCCTCAACATGACCCCGGGAGGGATCGTCGGCGTCGAACCGCTCTTGCGGATACAGGACGCCGGACGCTCCTTCGGCTACCTCTTCGATCTGCCCGCCATCGAGCGCCAGAGGGACGTCGGGCTGATGCTGCTGTCGAGCCCGAGCAACCCCGCGGGGCGCTGCGCGACCCCTGACGAGATCGGGAGCCTGATCGCCGCCGCCGAGGCCCACGATGTACCGCTTGTGATCGACAACGCCTACGGGGCGCCGTTCCCGCGCATCGGGAACGCGATCACCGCGCCGGTTCGGCACGACCACGTCGTCCATTGCTTCTCCCTCTCCAAGGCGGGTCTGCCGGGCGAACGTCTCGGTTTTGCGATCGCGGACGAGCGATACATAGACCCGATCGTCTCGTTCCTCGCCAACTCCACTTTGCACGCTCCTCAGTTGGTGCAGTCGGCGCTGGCACTGGCGCTGAAGTCGGACGTCCTCGACACCTTGGTGGAGACCGCGATCAGCCCGTTCTACGCGCATCGCCGTAAATTCGTCGAGTCCCTGCTGTTCCAGAGCCTCCCGGAGGGCGTCGCCTGGCGACTGCACGTCGGCGAAGGCGGGATGTTCTTCTGGGTCTGGGTGGACGAGGACTGGTTCGATGACCTGACGCTGTATCAGAAGCTGAAGGAGCGAGGGGTCTTCGTCGTGCCGGGCCGGCATTTCTTCACGGACCCCGAGAACAGCACCGGCCTGGGTCGGCACCCCCGGCAGTGCTTCCGCGTCAGCATCACCCCCGACGCGGCCACGCTGGTCGCGGGTGTCGAGGTGATCGGGCAGACGCTGAGCGATCTGCACGCCGGGCGGACCCGCGTGCCCGCAAACCCCTGACAGCGAGGAGTGTTGCCATGGCCGACAGCCGTGAAGAGATGGTGGACGCCGCCTACGAGCCTCCGGAAGGGGAGCTTGAACAGGCGGTCGCGGACATCGTCGCGGAAGTGCTCGGGATAGACCGGGTGAGCCGCGGCGACAGCTTCTACGACTTCGGCGGAACGTCGCTCCAGGCGATCCGCATCTGTGCCCGCATCGAACTCAGACTGGGGCTGAAGGCACTCCCGCTGTGGCTCTTCTCCAACGACGTCCTGCACGAGTTCGTCGAGGAACTGCGCGTTCAGGCGGCGAAGACGCATGTCTGAGACGAGCGGAGCCGCTCCGCCGATCCACGCGTCCTTCTCCCTGCATGCCGCGGCACGCCCGGATGCTCCGGCAGTACGCCACGACGGCGAGGCGATCAGCTACGGAACCCTCGACGCGGCATCGGACGCATACGCCGCGGTGCTCTCCGCGCGCGGAGTCGGCATCGGCCAGATCGTCCCGCTGGCCCTCCCACGCTCCCCGCAGCTGATCGCCGTGCAGCTCGCCGTTCTCAAGTGCGGGGCGGCCTACGCGAACATCGACCTGGGCTGGCCGGACGAGCGCCGGGCAGCGATCTTCGCTCAGACGGCGCCCAAGATCGTCGTGACCGGTCCCGCCGACGTCAGTGCGGGAGACGCCGGCGTTCTCCCCCTGGAGGCCGAGGACGTGAGGGACGTCGCCGCACGCGCACCGGGCTTCACTCCGGCGGCTGTCACCCCCGCCGATCCGGCGACCGTGTTCTTCACCTCCGGTACCACCGGCGGCCCCAAGGGCGTGGTCGTCCCGCACCAGGCCGTGACGCGGCTCTTCGGTGAGGGAGGGCTGGACGGCTTCGGACCGGGGCACGCCACTCCTCAGGCAGCGGCGATCGCGTGGGACATGTACGCGTTCGAGCTGTGGGGGCAGTTGAGCAGCGGCGGATGCGCGGTTTTCGTACCAGGGGATCACCTGATGCCGGGCTCCCTGCGGGAGTCGATCCGTCATGCGGGCGTGGACACCCTGTGGCTGACCACCTCGCTCTTCAACCTCTTCGTCGACGAGGACGTGGATTGCTTCGCCGGCCTTACGCACGTGCTCATCGGGGGCGAGAAGCTCTCGCCCGCGCACGTCCGCGGCTTTCTGGCACGCCACCCGTCGATCCCGCTGCGCAACGGCTACGGCCCCGTCGAGAACTGCATGCTCACCACGACCCACCTCGTACAGCCCGAGGACTGCGACATCGCGGAGGGCATTCCGGTGGGCAGCGATGTGCCCGGCACCACCGTGCACATCCTGTCGGAGACCGGCATGCCGTGTGCGCCGGGCGAGATCGGCGAGGTGTGCATCGAGGGAACTGGTCTTGCGGTCAGCTACCTGGACCAGACGCAGATGACGGCCGAGAAGTTCCCCACCGTCCTCGTCGACGGCACCCCGGTCCGCATGTACCGCACCGGAGACCTGGGCTTCAGGGACGACCATGGCGTGCTGCACTTCCGGGGCCGCCGGGACCGGCAGGTGAAGATCAGCGGATACCGGATCGAGCTGGCCGAGATCGAGATCGCCGCCCGGGCCGTCGACGGCGTCCGTGAGTGTCTCGTCGTCACGCTCGGCGGTCCGGACGGCCAGATCAGCGGCCTCGCTCTGTTCTACGTGGCGGAACAGGCGGACAGCAGCGCCGACTCACACACCGGGAACGGTCCCGACGAGCATGCAGTACGGAAGGCGTTGACCCGGGTCCTGCCGGGCTACCTCGTTCCCGGGGTCGTACGCAGGCTGGACCGCTTCCCGGTCACGGCGAACGGCAAGGCCGACCAGGCCGAACTGCGCAGGCTGGCGAAGAAGTCCCGGCGCGGCCGGCCCTGACGCGAGGAAGAGGTTGGGGACGGTGGTCACCGCCTCGGAGCGCAGTTCCCAGGACGAGACGTCGTTGAGGAAGTACGTGTCGCCGTTGGCGGCCCGCACCTCGGCGTCCAGGTCGAGGGGCGGGTCCAGGAACCAGGAGTGCACGATGCCGTCGGACAGTCCCGCTCCTGGACCGAGCCGTACGCGGCGACCCGGGGCGACGGCAAGGTCGCCGAGTCGTTGTCCGTGACCTTCCGGTATGCCGGAGCGCCCGAGCAGCAGCGCGCGGCCGGGACCTGAGCGCGCGATGGGCTTACGCGCACCGATCGCTCGTGTCACTCTGATTGGGGTCGCGCGGAACGCAGGCGAGGCGCGGCGGCCTCGCGCGGCAGTGGGAACACTGAAGCCGCGCCGATAACCGGGGGAAAGAGCTGTGATGCCGATGTGTACGGCCTTACGTACGCCACCGCCGTCTGCCCGCGTGGCACCGACCGATCTGTGCACCGAAGCGGAGCTCGGGCCCGTACGGGTCTCCGTGCTCCGCTTCGCCGATGCCGTCTGGCACCGCGTCCCGTGTGACGAACCGTGTGCCTGGCACCTGGCGCTCGCGTCGGACGGCCCGCTGGTGGTCGGCTCCTGCCGGCGCGACGTCACGCGCGTGGAGCCGGGCTGCTTGGTGCTGTGGGAGCCGTCAGGGCTGTTCGCCGCGCGGTCGGCCGAGGTGCCCCCGCTGCGGCCCACCCGGATGACCGTGCTGAGCGTGCCGCCCCGGACGCTGCCCGTACCGTACGAGGTGCTGCGCGCCCTGGTCGTACGGCCGTTGGCGGCGACGACCGGTCCGGGCGCGCTGCTCGCGCGGTTCCTGGACGGGCTCGCGGGGCAGGCGTCCGACGTCGACGCCGTACAGGCGGCGTGGCTGGGGTGGGCGGCGGTCAATCTGACCGTCGCGTTCTTCGCCGGTACGGAGGCGCCGCCCGACGAGGGACTGGCGCCCTCGCGTCAGGGCGCGCTGGTGCACGAGGTCAAGGGGTACATCGACCGCCGTCTGGGCGATCCCGAGCTGTCGCCGAAGACCATCGCCGACGCCCACCACATCTCGGTGCGCTATCTGCACCACCTCTTCCAGCAGGACGGGCTGACCGTCGGCGGGTTCGTCCGCGAACGGCGACTCGGGCACTGCCGGGCCGACCTGGCCAGCCCGCGTGTGGCCGAGCTGAGCGTCGGCCAGGTCGGGGCCCGGTGGGGGTTCACGGACGCGGCGGTGTTCGGGCGGACGTTCAAGAAGGCGTACGGGGTGGCGCCGGGGGAGTACCGCAGACGGTGCGCGCTCGCCCAACATGCCTCCTGAGCACCCGGCTCGACATCCGTCAAGGTCCGCGGAGGGCGGGCCAGGTGTCCTCGCCGACCATGCCGTCGACGTGGAGGTTGTGGCCGCGCTGGAACTTTTCCACCGCTGTCTTGGTGTCGGGACCGAAGTCCCCGTCGACGCCGGACGGACCGATGTCGAACCCGCGGGCCTTGAGGATGCACTGCACCTCGCGGACCCGGTCGCCCTTGTCGCCGTACTTGGTGAGGGCGGTCCCCGAGTAGTACCGGCAGGAAGCCCACGGCCGCGGCTTGGAGGTCGTCCGCGGGGGCGGCTTCGGGGCGGCGGTGACGACCTTGGTCGGCTGCGGCTTCTGACTGCCCGGGGCCGGGGGCGGGGCGGGCACGGGGTTTCCTCCGGCGCCCGGGGCCGGCTGGGCCGTGACGGTGGCGGGGGGTCGCTCCGCGGTGTGCCGCGCGGACGGCTTCGCCGACGACGCCTGATGCGTGCGATGCGGCGACCGCGACGCCGAATGTGTGGCACCGGCCGGGGACTTGGACCCGGCCTCGCGCACCGCGTTCCCGTGGGGGACGGCGAAGGCCACCGCCAGCGCGGCCACCGCCGCGACAGCCGCGGACGCCGCCAGGACCAGGGCGCGGCGCCGTCGCCGCTTGGGCTTCTCGTCGACCGTCTGCTCGGGCGTTCCTCGGCGTACGACCGTCAGCTGGTCCATCGGCGAGACGGCCGCGGTCCGGCCGCGCCACGCGGCCCGCGCCGTGATCACCTCCGCGATCGGCCCGGGCCACTGCTCGGCCGGATCGTGCTCCCGCGCCTCGTCGGCGACCTGCTGCGGGGTGGGGCGCGCGGCGGGGTCCTTGTCCAGGCAGCGGCGTACGAGAGCGGCGAGCGCCGGATCGGACTCGGCGACCCGGTCGACGACGTCCGTGCTCGGCTGCTCATAGATCACGCTGTGCAGGACGCCGCCCGACGACCCCTCGCCGAAGGGCGCCCGGCCGGTGGCCGCCAGGGCCAGCACCGAGCCCAGGGAGAAGACGTCCGAGGCGGTGGTGACCTCCCGGCCGCCCGCCTGCTCCGGGGACATGTAGGCGGGGGTGCCCACGGCCTGGCCGGTCATGGTCAGCGCGCTCGCGTCGGTGGTGTGGGCCACCCCGAAGTCGATGACCCGTGCGCCGTCCGGGGCCAGCAGGACGTTCGACGGCTTGAGGTCGCGATGGACGATCCCGGCGGCCTCGATGGTCGCCAGCGCTTGCCCGATCTCGTACGCCAGTCGCCACACCACCGGCGCGGGCAGCGGGCCGTGACGGCGCACCACGTCGTCCAGGCCGAGGCCCGGGACGAAGGCGGTCGCCATCCACAGCTGCTCGTCCTCGTCGAACCCGGAGCCGAGCAGCCCGGCGGTGTACCGGTCGTGGACCCGCCGTACGGCCTCGACCTCGCGCTCGAAGCGGCGCCGGAAGCGGGAGTCCTCGGCGTACTCCGGCCGGATGACCTTGACGGCGACCAGATCCTGCGTCCCGTACGGGGCCGGCTGTGACTCGTCCGCCGCGGCTGCCCGGCAGAGGAACAGCCGGCCCATCCCGCCGCCGCCCAGCCGGGCCAGCACCCGGAACGGTCCGATCGCCGTGGGGTCCGTCCGGCGCAGCGGCTCGGCGCCGAGCCGTTCGAGGTCGGCGGCGGTCAGCTCCGTGGTCCAGGGGTGAGCGGGGTCCGGCTCAGGCAGCATCGTGCGGCCACCCGCTCACGCGCCGCCGGCGTGCGCGATGTTGGTGAGGATCTTCTGCACCTGGTGCTGGAGCTGCTCCAGCGACGCCTTCATCCGGTCCAGGTCGCCCTTGGCCTGCGGCCACACCTCGCCCCGGAACTTCTGCGCGAGCGGCCCGTCCCAGTGGTTGGGGTCGCTGAGCTGCTGGCCGTGGCTGTTCAACTGCTGGATGAGGCCGGGAAGTTGGTTGTTGATGAGGCTCAGCATCTTGGTGGCCTCGGCGTGTGCGAAGTCGGTCGACTTTACGGTTGCCATGGTGATGTCACTCCTGGGTTGTCATGGGCGGAGAGCGCAAGTCCGTCGGCGCTCGGCGTGGTTGTCCCGGAAGCACCTCGTCACCTCGTCACCTCGGCGTCGGGCTGGGCCCGGGACCTGGTGTCGGGGTGCGGAGCTGGGGTGGCGGCGCGTCCCCCGGCTGCCAGGGGCGCAGGGCGTCGTTCAGGAACTCCGGATGTTCCGCTGACCACTTGGCCATGTCGTTCTCGAAGTGGATGTCCTTGCCCTGCTTGCCGCGAAGGTATTGCTCCCAGGTTCCCGGGTCGCTGTCCTGGCCCCTGCCAGGGGTACCGCCCTGGTACACCTGGGTGAGCAGCGGAATGTTGTCGCGGGGGTGGTAGCGGCCGTATCCCGCGCGCTCCGTGGCATCAGCGTTGGCGCGCATGATCGCGGCGATGTATCTGATGGACCCTTCCTCGGTGCTGAGGATGCGTTCGCGCTCCGCCAGGCTCACGCGGGGCATGTATCCGTGCTCCTCGACGTACTTCACCAGAGCAGTGTTCATGTGCACCTTGCCGGGGCCGACCGATGTCCTGGCCCCCACCGGCGATGTCGGTGGAATCGGGTTGTACGGGTGCACGTTCACCAGTGCTTCCCAGGCGATGGCGGCGACGATGGCCCGCGGATCGATGCCCTGTCTGCGTGCCTCTTCGTTGATCGTCTGTTGGTGTGCCTCGATCCAGCTCAGCACGGCGTCCGCGCGGCGGGAGTACTTCGTGCCGTTCGGATCCGTGTACGGGAGGGTGTAGCCGTACGCGTCCTGGAGCTCGTAGGAGAGGTTCATGGGCGGGGGTACGAGATCCCAGACGCCGTCGGAGAGTTGGGGCTGGTGGGGCGGCACGGGCGGCTGGCCGGGCCGGGGGCTCGGCGTGGCGACCGGCTGCGCCGCCCGCTGCTCCAGGATCTTGTAACTCGCGTTCACGGCCTGGTCGGAGGCGGACAGCGGCGACTTCGGATCGCGGACGGCGACATTCCCGTGCTGCGTCGACATGAACGCCAGGCCGGCCATCCTGACGTTGCGGTCGGTGTAGAAGGCGGCGGCGATCTGCCGGGCCACGTCCGTGTCCAGCGCGCTGCACACCACGGCACCGGCGCTCGTCTCGTACTCACGCATGGCGGGTGTCAGCGCCGTGCGGACCCACGCCTGGAACTGGTCCGCGCCCACCGTGCACGCGGCGGCGTAGCGGATGAGATGTTCCGGGATCGCCGATACCGTGCTCATGCTCCGCTGGCACCTACTCCCCGTTCTTCTGATCCGCGCGGGCCGCTTCGGTAGCGCTGTTCACCCTCGCCTGCAGCGAGCGCGCGGCGTCCTTGAGACCGGCGAACGCGGCCTGTTGGCGGGCGTACTCGTCCTCGAACTGTCCGCGCTTGGCCCCCTGCCAGTTGTCGCTGTGCGGGGAGCCCAGGAGACTCTGGCGCTGGGTCGTACGAAGCCAGATGAACCAGTCCAGCTTCGCCACGAGTTGAGACAGCTGCTTGCTGAGCCGGTCGGCGGCACCGAAGTCGTACTCGCGTGACATCAGCCGATTCCCCCTATGCAGCGCACAAGGAGATTCTTCGGCGCCGGGGCTTCCGCTGTCATTGACCTCGGGCGCACAGGGGTTTGCATTGCGTGCAACGTCTGTATGTCACTTGGCCAGTTGTACGCCGCCGGCGACGCCGTCGGTGACGAGGTACCCGCGTCCGGGCACGGCGGCCAGCCGGTCGTGGCGGGGCAGTTCGGTGGAGAGCAGGTCGCCGTCGAGGTCGTGGTCGGGGGAGAGCAGGATGCCGCAGCGGCTGTCACGGGCGGGCTGGGTCCAGTGGCCGTACAGACGGCGCAGGGCGTCGGCACGGCCGGCCGCGATGAGATGGCGGCCGGGGGTGACCGCGGCCAACCAGCTTTGTAGGACACCGAGTTCGTCCTCCACCGTGTCGGCGTCGTCGACAAGCAGCAGGGTGGGGCCGGGGCACTCGGCGAGTGTCTCCTGCAGGGTGTCGTACGAGAGGACGATCGTCGCCGTGCCCGGCGGCAGGTCGCGCAGCGGGGAGCGGCGCGGCGCGAACGCCACCACGGCGGGCGGGGATTCGGCCGCTGCCACCAGGCGGGCCAGGGTGCACAGGGCCGTGGAGCGGCCGGAGCGCTGCGGGCCGGCGATCAGGGCGTGCTCGTGCTCGTACAGCCGCAGCCAGGCGCAGCCCAGGGTGGCCGCGTCCAGGCCGACGGGGAGCTGCCAGGGGTCGCCGTCCGCCATCGCCGGGTCGGTGAGGGCGGTGAGCGGGAGCTCCGTGGGGAGCAGGCCGACGCTCGGGACGGTGGCGGGCGCGCCCGCCCAGCGGGCGGCAACCCCGGCCACCGCCGTTTCCAGGTCGTCACCGGGCCAGGCCAGTTGGACCACCTGCCGGTTGGCGGTGACGAGCGCGCGGCCCGGTACGTACGTCGGAACCGCCGTGCGCGGCACGTCGAAGTACCCGTACTCGCCCGGGTCGGCCAGCCTCATCAGCAGCTTGGCCTGGGTGAGCGCCGACCACGCCGACGGCACCGCACCCGACCGGTCGGCGGTGACCGCGAACCGTATCCCGACGGCCGGCCCGTCGGCGTAGACCCGGGCCAGCTCGTCGATCAGATTCATCCCCGACATGTCCTTGTCGAGGTCCGACAGCAGCGCACCGAGGTTGTCCAACAGCACCAGCCACTGGGGGGATTCGGCCTGGACGCGGGCCTTGCGGGCGTCCAGCTCCCGGCGCAGCAGCCTGATCAGCCGGACCTGGCGCTCGCGCTCGGCGGCCCCGATGTGGGCGCCGCTGTGGGGGAGTTCGGCCAGCGGGGCGAGGCCGCCCGCGCCCATGTCGAGGGCGAACAGGTGCAGTTGGTCCGGCGGGGATGCGCCCGCCCCCGCGAGTGCGAGCGCGGCCAGCGCGCTGGTGGTGCCGGAGCCGCCGGCGCCGTAGACGAGGACGTTCCCGGCCCCCGGGTCCCAGCCCACGGCGTACTGCCGCTGCCGGTCGGGGTCGTCGGCCAGTGCCCAGGAGGGCAGCCCGGCGGCCTCGGTGTGCAGGCCGCGCTCGGCCGTCGCGGGCAGGTCGGCGGTACGGATCACCGGGGGCAGCGGGTCGGGCCAGGGGCGGCGGGGCGGGGCGAAGTCCACCAGCCGGGACGCCTCGCGTGCGGCCGCGACCAGCCGCCGCAGGTCCGTCTCGCCGCCCTCCTCCCGCGTACGGTCCGGACCTCCGTCCGGGAGACCCAGGGCGAACGGCACCACCGTCACCGGCGCGGTCACCGCCGCCTGCGGGGTGACCCCGGTGGACAGTGCCGTCTGCACCGGCAGTACCTCGCGAGCGCTGAGCCGGTAGTACGCCCGCCCCCACTGGCGGCTGCCGATCCCGGCCGACGCCGGGCTGTCGATCACGTCCAGCGAGTCACCGGTCGACTCCAGACGCAGCGCGATGCGCAGCTTCACGTTGTTCTTGATGGCGTCACTCACCGACCCGGCGGGCCGCTGCGTGGCCATGATCAGGTGGACGCCGAGGCTGCGACCGCGCTGGGCGATGCTCACCAGCGCGTCCACGAAGTCCGGCAGTGCCTTGACCAGAGTCGCGAACTCGTCGATGACGACGGCCAGTCGGGGCATCGGCTCCAGATCGCCGTGCCCGGTGTCTCGCATCCGCTGGTAGTCGCGGATGTGGCTGAGGCCGACCTCGCGCAGCAGGCGCTCCCGGTGGTGGATCTCGGCCTCCAGGCAGCGCAGGGCGCGTTCGCCGAGCTGCTCGTCCAGGTCCGTCACCAGGCCCACGGTGTGCGGCAGTCGGGCGCACTCGTCCAGCGCGCCACCGCCCTTGTAGTCGACCAGGACGAAGGTCAGATGCTCGGGGTCGGCGTCGACCGCCATACCGGCGATGAGGGTCCGCAGCAGCTCGCTCTTGCCGGACCCGGTGGTGCCCGCGATCAGGGCGTGCGGCCCGTCGTCGTCCAAGTCCACGCTGAACAGGTCCCGTTCGCTCACCCCGAGCACCGCCCGTACCCGCAGCGCCGACGCCCGCTTCCGCCAGCCGTCGGCGACCGCCGCTCCGCTCACGTCGTCCAGGTCGAGCAGCGGCAGCAGCGAGACGCGGTCGGGCAACCCGGCGCCCTCCACGCGCAGTTCGGGATCCTCGAACCGGGCCAGCGCCCGCGCGGTGGCGCGCGCCGCCGCCTCTGGCATGCCGCCGAGCAGGACGTGCGAGACGACCTCGCCGGAGGCCACGTCGCGTACGCGCCCGATGCCGTCGCCGGGTGCGGTGACCACCGTGGTGCACAGGGCCGGCAGCCGGTCGGTGAGGACGATGCCCCCGCACCGCACGGAGGAGGCGCCGCCGTGCCCGTACCCGGCGAGCAGGTCCCGCAACGGGCACGGACGGCCTTCGAGCAGCGTGGCACCGTCCACGACCACCAGCAGAACGGGCCCGTGACCGTTGTTCTCCGCATCCCTGTCAGGCTCCGCCTGCTCCGCCGCGGCGGAACTCAGCGCGCGCGCCAGCGAGTCGGCCTGATCCGGACCGACGGCCACCAGCCGGGCCGTACCCGACGGGGCGTCCGCGCCGTGCGGCAGCCACTTCGTCCAGTCCCAGTCCGCGATCCGGTCGTCGTCGGCGAACACCGCGACCGTCACGTCCGCCGGGCCGCTGCCGGTGACGGCCTGACACAGCACGGAGCGCGCGACCGCCAGGCACGTACGCCGGTCCCCCTCGAACCCCACCGCCTCGCCCGCGCCGACCCCGGCCACGGCGGGCACCTGGGGCAGGACGGAGTACGACGCCAGGATGTCGGCGGCCTGCGGGGCGGGCGGCTCGGTCGAGCCGTCGTTCAGCGGCGGTGTCCACGGCAGGTCGGCGTACCCGACCACGACCCGCAGGAAGTCCGGCGCGCCGGGGCGCCGCTCCCACAGTGCGACCCCGGGCGCCGTCGCGCGGTGCACCACCTCGGCCGGGTCGGGGTGCGCGGTGCGACGCGTGCGGATCTCCGCCGCCCGCCGGTCCGTCACCTGCCGCTCGAACTCCGTGAGCCGTACGGCGTGATCGCGCATGCCGCGCCGCAGCGTGGAACGGCCGCGCATCCGCTCCTCGACGAAGTTGCCCAGGAACATCAGCGGCGTCAGCGCCGCGATGGCCGCGTACCGGATGTCGTGGGTGAGAGCGACGATCCCGGCGGCCATCGCCAGCGGCCCGAGCATGCTGGCGATGCTGAACGGCGCCTTCTCCGAGCGTCGTGGCGCGTTCGGTACTACGATCCGCGGCGGGTCGGCCGAACGCCCGCCGCGCGGCGCCCGATTGAAGGGCAGCGTGCCGCCCGGGCTGACCTCTCTGAGCGGGTTGACGTGCTGGACGGCCCCGAGCCGGTCCGGCGGCAGCACGCGCAGCAACACCTCGCCGCCGAGCGAGACCAGGTCGTCGGCGTGGACCGGAACCCCGGCCCCGCGGACCCGCTCGCCCCCGACGTCCGTACCGTTGGCCGACCCGAGATCCGTGATCCGCACCCGCCCGTCGGCGGCCACGTCGAGCGCGGCATGCAGCCGGGACACGCCACTGGCCACGACCCGTACGTCCGCCTCGGCGCCGCGCCCGAGAACCGTCCGCCCCGCCGGGAGTGCCACACTTCGCCCGGCCTCAAGTCCGCCGACCACCCGCAGCACGGCGGCCGGCCTGCGCGGTCCGGCGGCCTTCGCCGCCCCGCCGGCACCGGCGACCCGCGCTCCCTGGACGAGGCCCGACTCGTTCAACACGGTCTCCGGCGGCGCCACTCGTCCATCGACGCTCAGCCCGGTCGCGGACACACCGAGGGCGGACGCCAGGTCGGCCAGCGTGGCATCGGGTCGCCCGACACGCAGCTCCAACTCCCGCTCGGACACCCCATCGCCATAGACGATCCGCACCGCGCCTGCCTCCACCCTCCGCGCGTACACCACCGGCGGGTCGAGCCTGCCGCATGGCGAGGTTAGGGGCATTGACCGCGCGTGCAGAGTCATTGACTCCGTATGCAATGAGGGGCGAGACACGGCAACGGGTCGTGCCTCTACGGTGTTTGATGGTCCCGCCGGTAGGCAGGGCGCGACAGATCAGTAAAGTGCTGTCCTGTGGCACGCGTAAGACGTGTGATGCATCGGCGGACCAGCACGTTCGTCGGATCGAACTGTTCGTGCCGTCGGCCCGGCGGTCCGGGTCCACCCGCGAACCGGACGCCTCTCCCACCTCTCTGGCGCTGCGGCCGGCGTTGGTCGCAGCGGCGTCCCACCCCACCGAAGCGCTGAATGGCCGATCAGGCGGCGGATGACCCGAAACCTGCGATGAGGGACGGATGGCGAGGTCCCAACGCCAGTCAATGGAGGTCTCGGCGGAGCACAGTCGCCGTGCGGCCTCGGCCAGCGTCAGACCCTGGGTCAAGGCGAGGACACGTGTGCGATGTCGATGGAGTCGCCGCGGAGCCGGTCGGCGTCGAGACAGCGTCGGATGCGGCTGAGTCCAGCACAGGACTCAACTCTCAGCGGAACGCGCTGAACGACAACGCCAGCAGATCGCCTTGCCGGAGGCCCGGCGCCGGCTACCGGATGAACTCCGCGATGTCCTGGGCCGCGGTCAGTAGCAGAGGCGCCAGCTCGCGCACGCGCTGAGGGGTGAGCCGGTCGTTGATCGCCGTGATGGTGACGGCCATGTACGGGTCCGAGGACTTCGAGGGGATCGGAGCCGCCATGCCGGACACACCCGGCATCACGGTGTCCCGGTCGAAGCAGTAGCCGCGCTCGTGGATCTCGGCGATCTGCCGGCGGACCGCCGCGGCGACGAGGTCGCCGTCCAGGGCGTCCGCTCCCATCAGGCGCCGCAGCGGCTCATGCACCAGCAACTGCGCGTCCACCGCCTCCGGCGCGTGCCAGGACAGCAGGGCGATACCGGCGTAGGTGACTCCCAACGGAACGGTCTCGCCCGCCTCCACGAAATGGGCGCGGATCGGGTACGACCCCTCGGTGCGCAGCAGATAGTGCACGCCGTCCGGCCGCCGGATGGCGACGTAGACGGTGTCGTCGGTCTCCTCGGCCAGGCGGCGGGCCGTCTTCTCGATGCCGGCGAGATCGTGAACCGGTGAGGGCGCGTTGAGCCCGAGCATGTACAGGGCCGGTCCGAGTCCGTACCGCTTGCCCAGCCGCTGCTCGACGAAGCCGGTGTCGACCAGCTCCTGGAGGATGCGGTGCACGGTGGGCCGTGCGATGCCCGTCTCATGGGCGAGGTCGAGCAGTCGCGCACCCTGAGGACCGTGCCGGGCCACCGTGCTGAGGATCGTGGCCACGCGGGCGACCACTTGCGTCTTTTCCGGTTTCATGAGGCCTCCCGCTGCCGCCCCTGTGCTGAGGGCATCCTGTCCGAAAATTCAAAGTCCGTTTAATGGACTTTCTCATTCCCTCTGCTGTTCGCCGGTCTCCCTGTACTTTACACCTCTTGACATCGACGCACGCTAGACGTCTTATCGAATACACGATCTGAATGGTTGCCGAGTCCATTTAATGGACTTCATTTTCCTGTACGTATTCCGTAGAACACGGAGGAGCCGCTATGAGCCGAGTCGAGCTGGCAGCCGGAGTCGTCCAAGGGACTGTCGCCGTCGATGGGGTCGAGGTGCGTTACTTCGACTCCTCCCCGGAGTACGTGGCCGGGGAGCACGACCGCGACCCGATCGTGCTCGTGCACGGGACCGGCGGCAGCACCAAGGCGCACTACGGCTTCGCCTTCCCCCTGCTGGCCGCGCGGCAGCGCGTCGTGGCGCTCGACTTCGCCCAGCCGGTACCGACGGGCGGCACGCTCACGCTGGAGCACCTGGAAGCGCAGGTCGCCGCGGTCATCGAGGAAGTGCTTCCCGGGCGTGCCGTCACGCTCGTCGGGTACTCACTGGGCGCCGTCGTCGCGGCCACGGTCGCGGCGCGCCACAGCGAGCTGGTGCGGAACCTCGTCCTGGTGGCCGGTTGGATGAAGACCGACACCCAGCAGGAGCTCCGTAACAAGGTGTGGCGGCGGTTGCGCGAGGAGGGCTCCTCCGCGCTCAGTGAGTACATGGCCTTCTGCGCCTTCGGCGGCCCGTTCCTCGCGGCGCGCACCTTCGAGGAGCTCGCGCCCGCCTTCGCGGCCTTCGGCCCGAACGGCTTCGGCGACCTCCAGATGGAACTGAACCGGGCGATCGACATCTCCGACCTGGTCCCCGCCATCAAGGCCACGACCCTCGTCATCGGCTGCACGCACGACCAGATGGTGCCGAAGCGGCACAGCAAGGCGCTGTTCGGCTCGATCCCCGACGCCCGCTACACGGAGATCGAGTCGGGCCATGCGGTGGTCGCCGAACGCCCCGCCCAACTCGTCCAGGTCATCGACCAGTTCATCGAGGAGCCGTCGCGGCACGCCGCCGGAGCCATCGTCCCCACGGCACGCCCGTAAGAGCCAGGACCAGAGACGGAGAACGCACATGACCGCAAGCACCACCCCGCAGGACGCCCGCACCGCCGGCAACTCTCACACCGACGTCGACATCGTCGTCATCGGCACCGGTTTCGCCGGTCTCGGCATGGGCGCACAGCTCAAGCGCCATGGCCGGGACTCCTTCGTCCTGCTGGAGCGCGCCGACGACGTCGGCGGCACCTGGCGGGACAACACCTATCCCGGCGCCGCCTGCGACATCCCCTCGCACATCTACTCCTTCTCGTTCCGGCCGAACCCCGACTGGTCGCGTATCTTCTCCCCTGGGCCGGAGATCCAGGAGTACCTGCGCGCGACCGCCCGGGAAGAAGGGCTGATGCCCCACATCCGGTTCGGCGCCAACGTCGAGGAGGCGCGGTGGGACAGCACCACGCAGCGCTGGACGGTCACCACGTCCAAGGGCATCTTCACCGGGCGTTTCCTCGTGACCGGCACGGGACACCTCGCCGACGAGAGCCTCCCCTCGATCCCCGGCCTGGCGGACTTCAGCGGCGAGGTGTTCCACTCGGCCCGCTGGAGGCAGGACGTGTCTCTGGAGGGCAAGCGGGTCGGCATCGTCGGCTCCGGGGCATCCGCCATCCAGCTCGTCCCCGAGCTCGCCGAGGTCGCCTCGGAACTGGTCGTCTTCCAGCGCAGCGCGCAGTACATCAAGCCGCGCCCGGACCGCGCGTACTCCGATACGGAGAAGCGGACGTTCCGCCGTGATCCGGAGGCGATCCCCGGCCACCGCGCGGAGCTGTTCTGGACCAACGAGTCCGGGTACGCGGCGCGCAGGGCCGTTCCCAACTACCTCGCCGAGGACAAGACAGAGGCGCTGCGACACCTCCAGCGGCAGGTCGCGGACCCCGAGCTGCGCGCCAAGCTGACGCCCGACTACGAGTTCGGCTGCAAGCGCGTCCTGATCTCCGACACCTACTACCCGGCGCTGACCCGGGACAACGTCACCCTGGAGGCCTCCGCACTGGCCCGCGTGGAGGGCGACAAGGCCGTATCCGCGGACGGCAGCGTCTTCGAGTTCGACGTGCTGATCTTCTGCACCGGGTTCGAGACCACCGAGCCGCCCTACGCCCGCCTCGTGCACGGTTCGGACGGCCGCTCCCTGGCGGACCACTGGGCGCAGGGAATGGAGGCCTTCGCGTCGACGACGGTCACCGGTTTCCCCAACCTCTTCATCATCAACGGACCCAACACGGGCCTCACCCACAACTCGCTGGTCTACATGATCGAGACGCAGGTCGACTACGTCCTCGGCGCCCTCGACTGGAGCGAGGTACACGGTGACGCCGTCCTGGAGGTCTCCGCCGAGGCCCAGCAGCGCTATGTGACGGAGCTTCAGGAACGCACCGCCGGCACGGTGTGGGTCGGGAACGGCTGCAAGAGCTGGTACGTCGACCAGCGCAGCGGGCGCCTGACCCTGGTCTGGCCGGACTTCGCGCACGCCTTCCGCTACCGGAACGGCACGTTCGACCCGGCGCCGTACACGGCAGCGGGCAGCCTCGCGGCGGTGTGATCGCGCCGTGAGCCACGGGCGGCGTCCGTACCCTGCGGGCGCCGCCGGCCTCGGCCGAACCAGTCCGGGGCTCGCGGCTTGTGCGGGGAGCACGAGTTGCCCGCTCACAGGACCCGGCCTAGCTTTGATGAGGGGCATTCGGTCGACGGGGAGACGCGATGGCGAACAATATCCCTGCCCAGGATGTGGTGAAGCGGGCTTTCGCGATGCCTTTCCACAGTCCCGCTTACCCGCCTTTTCCCGACACGTTCCTCGACCGGGCTTCACTCACCGTGACCTATCGCTCCGACCTGGACAAGGTCGCCGCTCTGGTTCCCGAACCGCTCACGGTCACCGAGCCCGTCGTCAGCATCGCCTTTCTGTTCATGAGAGCGCCCAAGCTGGGCGACTACTACGAGGTCGCCCAGAGCATCAGAACCGAACTCGACGGCGAGCAGATCCTGTTCCGCCCCTCGATGTACGCGGAGAGTGTCGCCGCGATCATGGACGGCCGCGAAATTCTGGGACTCCCCAAGAAGTACGGCCAGCCCATGCTGCGTCTGGTGAACGACACACTCCTCGGCACCCTGGAGTACGGCGGAAGCCTCGTGGCGAGGGCGACCATGGGCTACGGCTACGAGGAAATGGACCGGGAGAAGGCGAAAGAGGCCGCCGGCGCGCCGGGCGTCGTCCTCAAAATCATTCCGCACGTGGACGGAAAGCCGAGAATTCTCGAACTCGTCCGGTTCGCCTACGAGAACGTGACGGTCAAGGACGCCTATACCGGGCCCGGAACACTGGAGCTTTTCCCGCATGCGCTCGCCCCGCTCGCGGAGCTGCCGGTGCGGGAGATCCTCTCCGTCACCCACACGGTCTCCGACGTCACTCTCCAATGGGGAGAAGTGGTCCACGACTACCTGGCGTAGCGGGTGAGGGGAGCATGCTGCATGGCGAGCGTGTCGCACATCGACATCGGGGCGCTGGAGGAGCGGTTGCGGGCCGAGGTCGACGGGGAGATCCGGTTCGACGAGGGCTCGCGTGCCGCCTATTCCACGGATGCCTCGAACTACCGGCTGGTGCCGCTCGGTGTCGTCGTGCCTCGCACAGTGGAGGCGGCGGCGCAAGCGATCAGAGTGTGCCGGCAGTTTGATGTCCCGCTGCTGTCCCGCGGCGGAGGGACGACCCTGTCGGGACAGACCACCAATGCCGCGGTGGTGATCGACTGGACGAAGTACTGCAACCGGCTGATCTCGGTGGACACCGAGGCGCGCACCTGTGTCGTCGAGCCGGGCATCGTACTCGACGATCTCAACGCTCAACTGAAGCGGTATGGACTGCAGTTCGGTCCGCAGCCCGGCTCGCACGGGCAGTGCTCGCTGGGCGGCATGATCGGGAACAACTCCTGCGGCGCCACGGCACAGAAGTACGGCAAGACCGCCGACAACGTGCGCCGTCTGGACGTGCATACGTACGACGGAATGCGTGCCTGGGTCGGGCCGACGTCGGACAGCGAACTCGCCGAGATCGTGGGGGAGGGCGGACGCCGTGCTGAGGTGTACCGGCGACTTCTCGAACTGCGCGATCGCTGTGCGGACGAAGTCCGGCGACGGTTCCCGGACATCCCGCGCCGTGTCTCGGGCTACAACCTCGACTGGTTGCTGCCGGAGCACGGCTTCGACGTCGCCCGGATGCTGGTGGGCAGCGAAGGGACCCTGGTGGCGGTGCTCCGGGCGGAGCTGGAGCTCGTTCCCGTCCCCGAGGCCCGCACGCTCGTCGTGTTCGGCTTCCCCGACATCGTTCAGGCCGCCTCGGCCGTGCCCGAGGTCCTGGAGCACTGCGATCCCGTGATGTTGGAAGGCTTCAGCGGTGAACTGACGGACCTGATGCGCCCGCAGCACATGTACCTGGACAACCTGACCCTGTTCCCGGCCGGTTACGGCTGGCTGATGGTTCAGGTCGGTGCCTCCACGCCGGACGAGGCCAACGCCGAGCTGGACCGGCTGATGGCAGGACTCGGTAAGACGCCCGATGACCCCGACGTGACCGTCGCCCGCGGACCGGCGCAGATGGCGAAGATCCTCATGGCGCGCGAGGCGGGGTTCGGCGCCGCCTACCGGCCGCCCGGCGATCTGCCGGAAGGCTGGAACGGCTGGGAGGACTCCGCGGTCCCACCCGACCGGCTCGGCGAGTACCTCCGCGATCTGTTCGCCCTCTATGAGGAAAGCGGGTACGAACGCCCCGCGCTCTTCGGCCACTTCGGTCACGGCTGTGTGCACACCCTCAGCCCGTTCCGGCTGAGGACCCCCTCCGGCCTTCGGCAGATGCGGGAATTCATGTTCGCGGCGGCCGACATAGTGGCCTACTACGGAGGGTCGGTCTCCGGTGAGCACGGCGACGGACGCTCCCGCAGCGAACTGCTTGAGCACATGTTCGGCGAGGACATCGTGCGGGCGTTCTCCGAACTCAAGGCGATCTTCGATCCGTACCACCGGATGAACCCCGGCATCATCGTGTCGC
Source organism: Streptomyces sp. NPDC046805 (assembly GCF_040645355.1). Lineage (NCBI taxonomy): Bacteria > Bacillati > Actinomycetota > Actinomycetes > Kitasatosporales > Streptomycetaceae > Streptomyces > Streptomyces sp. NPDC046805. Next base: position 69,103 of record NZ_JBEYYC010000036.1, read on the forward strand.
CGGACCGGGTCGACGAGCACCTCAGGATCAGTCCGGACTACCGTCCGGCACACCCCGAGACCTCGTTCCGATTCCCCGACGACCGGGGCGACTTCACGACGGCCGTCTCACGGTGCATGGGCATCGGCAGGTGCCGCACGAGTACGGGCGGCGTGATGTGCCCCTCCTACATGGTCACCCGCGAAGAGGAGCACTCCACACGGGGACGGTCGCGTCTGCTGTTCGAGATGATGCAGGGGCACGACGACTCCGCCGTTCGCGACGGCTGGCGCTCGGAGGCGGTCAAGAACGCCCTGGACCTGTGCCTGTCCTGCAAGGGCTGCAAATCCGACTGCCCGGTCAGTGTGGACATGGCCACCTACAAGGCCGAGTTCCTCTCCCATCACTACGCAGGCCGGCTGCGCCCCGCGGCGCACTACTCGATGGGCTGGCTGCCGGTGGTGTCCCGGCTCGTGCAGGTCGCGCCGCAGCTGGTCAACACCGCCATGCGTACCCGCGGCGTCGCCGACCTCGCCAAGAGACTGGGCGGTATCGCACCCGAGCGGCAGCCACCCGAGTTCGCGACGCAGACGTTCCAGGACTGGTGGCGCGCTCGCCGCGTCACCGAGCCCGTGCCCGGTCGGCAGGGCGCCGTCGTGCTCTGGCCGGACAGCTTCACCAATTACTTCCAACCGCAGGTCGCACAAGCGGCGGTGCTGCTGCTGGAGGACGCCGGATACCGGGTCGCGGTACCCGACCGACCCGTCTGCTGCGGTCTGACGTGGATCTCCACCGGCCAACTCAAGACCGCCCAGCGGATGCTGCGCCGAACGCTGCGGGTGCTTCAGCCCTGGATAGAGGCGGAGACCCCCGTCGTCGGTCTGGAGCCCTCCTGCACGGCGGTGTTCCGCTCGGACGCACGTGACCTCTTTCCGAACGACGAGCAGGTCCAGCGTCTGCAGAACCTGACCGTGACCCTGTCCGAGCTGCTCACCCGTGACGGGCCGCTGTCTGGGTGGACCCCGCCCCGGGTGAACCAGCCGGCGGTCGTACAGACGCACTGCCACCAGCACGCGATCATGGGTTTCGACGCGGACAGGGAACTGATGCGCCGATCGGGCATCGACGCTGATGTGCTCGACTCGGGCTGCTGCGGTCTGGCCGGCAACTTCGGCTTCGAGAAGGGCCATTACGAGGTGTCGATGGCTTGCGCGGAGCGTGTCCTGTTCCCGGCCCTGCGCAGCGCTCCGCAGGATGCGCTGGTGCTGGCCGACGGCTTCAGCTGCCGTACCCAGATCGCTCAGGGGCTCGCCGACCGCGACCCGCGCCACCTCGCCGAGGTGCTCGCCGCGGCGATACGTCCCCTCAACCGGTCGACCGGCGGGGAGTCGTAGCACGCAGCCCCGTCCCACCGATGAGGGAGAACATCATGCGCGTCGCGAACGTCGCCGGCCGGCTGTCCTTGCTCTACGGCGACCGGGCCCTCGACGTGGGACGGGCCAGCGGCGGCCGTCTTCCCTCGGACCCGGGCGCGGCGTACGAGAATTGGGACGAGCTCACACGCTGGGCCGCGTCGGTGAACGAAGACGATGCCGAGCCCTTCGACGAGAACCTGCTCGGGCCGCCGGTTCCCCAGCCGCGCCAGGTCTTCGCGATCGGGCTCAACTACCGAGATCACGCTGCGGAAACCGGTCTGGCACTCCCCGATGCGCCATCGGTCTTCACCAAGTTCCCCAGCTGTATCACCGGCCCTCGCGCGACCGTCGAACTCCCCAGCGGCACCGTGGACTGGGAGGTCGAGCTGGTCGTGGTGATCGGCCGCCGTGCGCACCATGTCGCCGAGGGCCACGGATGGGACCACGTCGCCGGACTCACCGTCGGACAGGATCTGTCCGAGCGAACCGTGCAGCTGTCGGGCCCGCCGCCCCAGCAGTTCTCACTCGGCAAGTCGTATCCCGGTTTTGCCCCCATCGGCCCCGCCGTCGTGACGCCCGACGAGCTGGACCAGCCCGACGACCTGGCGATCGGCTGCTCCGTCGACGGTGATGTGCTGCAACAAGGCCGCACCGGCGACCTGGTCTTCTCCGTCCCCGAACTCGTCGAACGCCTGTCGGCGATATGCACACTCCTGCCGGGCGACATCATCTTCACCGGCACCCCCGCGGGCGTCGGCATGGGCCGCACACCCCCGCGGTATCTGACGGCGGGAAGCACCCTCGTCAGCGAGATCGAAGGGCTCGGCCGACTCCGCACCCCGCTCGTGGGCGCGTCCGAGCCCTGACCGGCACCCCTCGTGCGCCTACGGTGAGCACGTGGCACGAACGTCGTCGTCAGATTCCCGTGATGGTCACTGCCCTCGACCGAGCCGTTGGCGGCTGCCACGGGTGAACTGGCCCGCCTGGCTCCCCACATGGTCGGGGGAGGCCATGACGCGTGCCGTACTCGCGGCCGTGATCGTTCCAGGCGGCCTCTGGCTGTCGCTCGAAGTCCTCGGTTCCCGGCCGATGGCGCTGTTCGCGGCGTTCGGCGGCTTCGCCACGACCGTGGTCGCCTCGTTCCGCGGTACGCGCCACCACCGGGCGGTCGGCCATCTCGGCCTCGCGGTGATGGGCAGCGTCCTGCTGGTGGTGGGCACGGTAGTCAGCACTTCCACGCTCGTGGCCTCGCTCGTCACGCTGCCCGTGGCCTTCGTGTCCTACTTCGCGGGCATCGCCGGCCCCAACAACGCTTCGGGGGCCTTCGCGGCCCTGCTGGCCTACGTCCTCGCCGCGGCGACCCCCGCCCCCACGAGCGTCCTGCTCCCCCGGCTCGAAGGCTGGTGGCTGGCGTCCGTGGGGGGCGGTCTCCTCGTGCTGTTGCTCGTGCCACCGGCCACGCCCCAGCTTCGTCTGCGGGGCGCGTGTGCCGACGCGGCCCGCGCCCTCGCGGACCACATCTCGGCCGCTCTCGGCACCCGAACCGCCGACACAGCCGACACCGTCGACGCCGCGGCTTCGAGCCGCGAAGCCGTCGACGCCCTGGAAGGCATGTTGAAGGCCTTCATCTCCACGCCGAACCAACCCGGCCGGATCGCGACCGTCGACCAAGCCATGACGGACGTCGTGGGGCAGCTGGAGTGGTGCGCGGGGCTCGTTCTGGACGGCGTACGGCGCTGCAGCGACCTGATCCGGGCCGCACCGTCCGAACGCGCGCTGTTCGACGAGTGTGCCCGGACGCTGCGCGAGGTGGCCTCCGCGCTCGACGGCGCCGACCCCGCGTACGACCTCACCGATCTCGAACAAGGCCGCGCGGCAACGCTTGCCCGTCTGCACCGGATCGAGGAGGAGCACGACGGTCACGCCGACCGCACCACCGTCCTCTTCTACGCGCTGGCGATCTCCGCGGCCGTCCTCAGGATGGCCAACGACGTGCGGTTCGCCGCCCGGCCGCCGACGCCGCGTGCTCGTGTCGTCCGCCGCCGTGTCTGGCTCGACAGGGGCAGCAGGGACCGGCTGCGCGGTCGCCCTGTCACGGCGGCCGCTCTGGTCACGGTCGTTCTGCGCAACGCCAGTTTGCGATCTGTGTGGTTCCTCAACGCCCTACGGATGGCCGTCGCGCTGTCGACGGCGGTCGCCGTGGTCCATCTCACCGGGGTCCAGAGCGGGTTCTGGGTTCTCCTCGGCACCCTCTCGGTGCTGCGCACCAGCGCGCAGTCGACGGGCGCCGTGGCGCTGAGCACCGTCGGCGGCACGGTCGTAGGCGTGGCGGTCGGCGCGGCGCTGCTCGTGGCCATCGGTACGTCCCACGAGGCCTCCTGGGTGGCGCTGCCCGTGGCCGTCTTCGTCGCCGCGTACGCCCGTGGCATGGTTCCCGAGGTGGTGAACCAGGCGGCCTTCAGCGTGCTCGTCCTGGTGCTGTTCAACCTGCTGGCACCGGCGGGGTGGCAACTGAGCCTGGTGCGGCTACAGGACATTCTCATCGGTACCGGCGTCGCCCTGGTGGCCGGGGTGCTCGTCTGGCCCCGTGGCGCGGGGACGGTCGTACGCGACAACATGGCCGACACGCTGCGCATCGGCGCCGCTCATCTGACCAGGGCCGTCGAGTACGCCCTGGGGCTGCGCGCCGATCCGGGGCAGTCCTCGACCGAGATCTTCGCGGTCGCCTCGCGGCTGCACGACGCGCTCAGGGCGTATCTCGCCGAGCCGGGGTCGAAGCGGATGGACAAGCAGGACTTCTGGCTCCTGGTTGCCGGAGGGGTCAGGCTGCGCCTCACCGTACGGGCTCTGGAGGAACTGGAGCCGGTGGAGCCCTCCCCGGACCCCGAGTGCCGCAGGCTCGTGCGCCATGCGGCAGCCCTGACCGACTTCTACACGCGCCTCGCGGACCACCTCGCCGACCCGGCCGAGCACCCCCTGCCCGCTCGACCGCCCACGCCGCTGCGTCAAATGCCGCCCCTCGACGGCGACTCCGGCGTGGAGCCGGTGCGTACCCGATGGGTCGCACAGCACCTCGGCTATCTCGATCAGCAGGCCGGGCGTCTGGCCGAGCCCGTGGGGCATCTGGCGAGCCTTCAACACCGGCCCTGGTGGCGCTAGAGAGACGGCGGTTCGCTGCGCGCCGGACGCAGGCGGCACCGACATCGAGTTGATCCTCCCGGTCTTCGTCCATGAGGACACGCGTGAACCCGTCCCCGTCTCGGGCCCAGGCCGACGCCGGCGTGCACGCCGTGGCCCCGAGCGGCATGATGGACGGCCAAGTCGGTCTCATCCACGAGGCGTCGGACGGCGCGGGACGGTGGGGCGTCTCGGTCCTGGCGTACACGGCGAAGTACGGCTCCGCCTTCTACCGCGCGGACGTGAACCTCATCCTCACGTACTGGGCGACCGAGGCCGCGCAGAGCCTGCTCCCTCGCTGAGGTCCACTACCGAGCTACTGTTCCTCCGCATGACGGCCACCGAGTTGGACATCACGGAGGACTTGATCCGGGATCTGCTGCGCGAGCAGCATCCCGACCTGGCGGATCGCCCCCTGAGGCTCGGAGCGCTCGGCTGGGACAACCAAGTGTGGCGGCTCGGCGACGACCTCGCCGTCCGGTTGCCCTGGGCGACGCAGTCCGCGGACGCGCTCCTGCGCAAGGAACACGCCTGGCTGCCCCTCCTCCCCCCGGACCTTCCTCTGCAGATCCCCGTCCCGCAGCGTCTTGGTGACCCCTCCGAGCGGTTTCCGCGGCCCTGGCTCGTCACCACCTGGGTACCGGGCGAGCCCGCCGACCGTGCCCCCGCCACGCGCGCCGAGGAGGCGGCCGTCACCCTGGCCGCCTTCCTGACCGCTCTTCACCGCCCCGCCCCCGACGGGGCGCCGGCAGGCCGAGACCGCGGGGGACCGCTGGCCGAGACCGCCGAACGCTTCACCCAAGGACTCGCCTCGGCCGTCGAACTGGGGCTGATTCGCGACCCGGACGCCGTCCGCGCGATCTGGGAAGACGCTGCCGCTGCGCCCGAGTGGGCAGGCCCACGTCTCTGGCTCCACGGCGACCTGCATCCAGCCAACATCCTGACCACGGATGGCATCTTCTCCGGCGTGATCGACTTCGGCGACCTCTTCGCCGGCGACCCGGCCTGCGACCTCGCCGCCGCTTGGATCCTGCTGCCGGACGGCGCCGTCGACCGCTTCCACGAGACCTACCAGCCAAGCCCGGACGCCGCGACCCTACGCCGCGCCCGCGGCTGGGCGGTGCTGCGCGCCCTCAGCGGCATCCACATCGGAGACGCCGGCGTCCACGGCCGTCCCGGAGGCAAGCCCACCTGGGGGCCACCCGCCCACGCCGCACTGCAACGCCTCACCGCAACGGTCCACCAGTGATCAGGCATTCCGGCGGCAGGTGAATGTGAGCTCCTCAGCCCTTGGTCTGAAGCTCTTCGACGAGCGCGTCGGCTGCGAGCAGGCCGAGGCTGTTGGAGGCGAGGGGGCTGTCGCCCGTGAGGAGCTTGCGGTCCCGGTGTGTCTTGCCGGTCATGTCGTCGTTGATGACGTTCACTCCCTGCTCTCGCAGCAGGCCGGCGACGAGCCACTGCAAGCGGCCGGGGAGGTAGCCGATGTCGAGGTTGGGCCCCTCGTCGAGGGAGTCCGGGAAGACACAGACCTCGTAGCCCTTGAACGGCGACTCCTCCTTGCCCAACGAGGCGGCCAGGAGCGAGGCCGGCCCGTGGCACAAGGTGATGACGAACTTGTCGTTGCCCAGAGCCCAGTCGAGCGTCTTCGTGACGTCCTCACTGGTCGGCAGGCCGACCACGGCACCGTGTCCGCCCGGAATGAAGACGGCGGCGTAATCCGAATCTTCACCGAGATCGTCGGCGACGACGTCGGCGAGGTCCTTGGGCGCCTTCAGCTTCGGCTTGAGGGCCTCGTACGTGGCCATCACCGCTTCGTCCTCTTCCGGCATGGCCCACAGTTCCAGCTTCGCCGGATAGCCCCCCACGGTGGCGACATCGACGTCGAAGCCCGCCTCCATCAAGTGGTGAGCCGGAAGCAGCATCTCGACCGGATGATTGCCGGTGGAGAACATCTTTCCGTTCTGCGTCAGAACGTAGCGCTCCGCGGCCGCGATCATGAGCACCTTCTTGTCCCCGGTGTACGCGCCCTTGTGCCGCACTCCGTCGAAGTTGGTCTTCGGGGCGGTGTACTGGCTCAGCGAATACGGCGACGGGAAGTACGCGTTGTCCTCGGCCGGATCCGGCGTCGGGGTCCTGCTCAAATCGTCCGTGGCAGATGACATGCTGACGACCTGCTTTCATGATGGCTGAAGTCTCGGCAGCGGCCGTTCGATGGGCTCGGTTCGCTGAACTCGATGGACTCGATTGGGGGCACCACCGAGGGGGACGAGCAGGGGCGACATCGGCCGACTCTTTCAGAATGTCCGAGATGAGGCTAACTCGACTGAAACGACCCGGCAGGTGGATCTTGCCAACCGGCCGGGCGCTCCACGAGGGTGTGTTCAGCTAGGCTGAACAGCGTGGGTGCGGATACGCGAGAGCCCCGGGCGACGCCTCCCGCTCGGCTCGGGCGGGCCATTCGTGAGGTCAGGTCGGCCGGCGGTGTCTCGCTGCGGGAGCTCGCCCGCCGGATCGGGGTCAGCGCCGCCACGGTCAGCGCGATCGAAACGGGCAGGACACAGGTGTCCGTGAGCCGGCTGCAGGCCATCGCGAGCGCGCTCCAGATCACGGCCGCTGAGTTGATCGACCGGGATGTGGCGAGCGACCGGGCCGCTCCGGCCCCTGCCACAACGGTCCAGCCGCCTCATCCGGCCACCACCCGATCCGCCCTGAGCGCGGACCGAGGTCAAGGCTGGCGGCACTTCGCTCCGCTGCGGATCGATCCGGTCCTCTCCGCCGCCATCGCCGTCTTCGTCGAGACCGGCTATCACGGGGCGACCGTCCGTACGATCGCCCACCGTGCCGGCATGAGCGTTCCCGGGGTCTATCACCACTACAGCAGCAAGCAGGACCTGCTGGCGACGATATTGGACCTGGCCATGACGGAACTCCTTTGGCGGGTGCCCGCGGCCCGGGACGAAGGGGCCACGCCGACCGAGCGCGTCGCGCTGATCGTCGAGTCCATGGCTCTCTTCCACACCCACCGGCGCGAGTTGGCCTTCATCGGCTCCAGCGAGATGCGCAGCCTGGAACCGGCCAACCGGAGGCGTATCGCGGGCCTGCGCAATGACCTGCAGTACATCCTCGACCACGAGATCGACGAGGGCGTACGGGAGGGAAGCCTCGCGACCGCTCATCCGCGCGACGGGGCGCGCGCCATTTCCACCATGTGCACGTCGTTGCCGCAGTGGTTCCGTGCCGGTGGGCCGCGGACCCCCGAGCAGATGGCCGCCGAGTACGCGCGCTTCGCTCTGGATCTGCTCGGTCACCGCGAAGAGCGGCGCGACTGATCGGGGTGAGCGCTCCGGGAGCGCTCCGCTGTGCTCGTGCTCACCTCTGCGAGGCGACGGCCATCGCTTCCTCCGCCTCCTGTTGCAACTCGACGGCTGCGCGCCGCCCCTGCGCGGTCAGGGCGACGAGCACGGCCCCGGAGAGGGCGATGAGCGCAGCGGCGTAACCGATGGCGGTGGTACGCAGCCCGAAGGCGCTGGATGCGATGCCCGCGGCGATGGCGGGGAGGCTGAACGCCAGGTAGCTGACGATGTAGATGGTCGAGAAGAGCGAGGCGCGCTCCTCGGGGGCGGCGTGCGGGGCGAGGGTGCCGAAGGCGCCGAGGAAGGACGCGCCGTATCCGTAGCCGGCGATGGCGGTGCCGATGAGGTAGGCGGCGGGGACGCCGGCTGCGACGCCGATCAGGGTGATGACCATGCCGGTGGCCAGGACCAGCGATCCGATGTGCAGGACGCGGCGGGGCTGCTGGTTGCGCAGTGTGAAGGAGCCGAGGGCGCCGCTCGTGGTGAGGATGCTGATCACGATGCCCGAGGCGACGTGGTTGTGGACGTGGAGGACCGAGGTGGTGAGCGCGGGACCGAGGGACAGGTGGAACCCGCCCAGCGCCCACAGGGCGATGAGGCTGGGAGTGCTGATCAGGAAGTGCGGGCGAAGCCGGTGGGGGACCGACATGCGGGGGCGCAGTGAGGCGAGCGCACCGGGACGGCGGGCGGCCGTCTCGGGCATCACGAGGACGCCGACCGTCGTGACGGCGAACGCCGCGATGATCAGGACGTAGATGAGCGTGGTGGGCGCGGGGGCGAACTGGACCAGGAGTCCTGATCCCAGGGCTCCGGCGGCGAGGCCGAGGGTGGTGGCGACGCCGTTGACGGTCGCTCCGAGACGGGGGCTGTGCTTGGGCTGGAGATCGACGAGCCCGGCGCTGACGGCGCCGGTGGCGGCACCGGTGGCCAGGCCCTGCACAGCGCGGGCGACCATGAGCCAGCCGAGTCCGTCGGCGGCGATGAAGACGACCATCGATCCCGCCTCCACGAGCATGGACAGGATCAGGACGGGGCGGCGGCCTATGTGGTCGGACAGGGCGCCCACGACGAGGAGGGCGAGGAGCAGTCCGAAGGCGTACAGGGCGAACACGACCGTGACGGCGGTCGCGGAGAAGCCCCAGTGGGCCTGGTAGACGGGGTAGAGCGGGGAGGGGGCGCTGGCGGCTGCCAGCAGGAACAGCTGGATGGCGCCCAGCAGCCAGAACGCGGCGGTGCGGGGGAGCATCCGGCGCTCGCGCCGGGAGGGGGCCTGGCCCTGGGACGGGGCATGGAGGGAACTGGTCATCTCAAGGGATGTCTCTCTGGCATCGGAGCGGGGGAGGGGGAGCCGTCACAGCGGCACTATGGCAAAGATCTTTGCCTTAATTACGCTAGCATCGAGGTCATGGCTAAAGCAAACATCGTTGCTATATGATTGATTCCATGACCCCTGCAGAGCAGCGCACAGCGAGCCGGCCGGGCGGGCGCAGCGCCCGCGTTCTTGCCGCGGTCCAGCAGGCCGCGACCGAGTTGATCTGTGAGCGCGGTCCCGAGAACGTCTCGATCCCCGCGATCGCCACGCGTGCGGGCGTCAACCCGACGAGCATCTACCGGCGTTGGGGCGATGTGCACCAGCTCCTCGCGTCGGTCGCCGAGACTCGCCTCGCACCGGAGTCCGTACCCCAGGACACCGGAAACCTCCGCGAGGACCTGGTGCTCTGGGCTGAGGAGCTGCTCGACCACATCAGCTCGCCCGAGGGATACGCCTCGCTGCGCACCGTCATCAACGCCACCGCGGAAGGCGAGGTCCGTGATCGCTGCCTGCGCAAGCGGGCCGACCAGGTCGACCTGATCCTGGAGCGTGCCCGGGTTCGAGGTGAGGGTCGTCCGACGACCGGACAGGTCATGGACCACGTCCTCGCGCCCCTGCACTTCCGCGTCCTGTTCGGCGTCGAGCCGACGGACGCCGCTTGCGTCCGAGGGCTGGTGGACGAACTCCTCTCCGGCCGCTGAGCGAGGAGCGAGGTCCTTAGGTCGAAGAGGTTTGCTTTTACTGGCTCACGCCGTTAATCTCACATTCTAAAGCAAACATCTTTGCCATAGTGCGGCTGGCTCCGCAGCGTGGCCCTCTCCAGCCCTGGAGATTGGACGGTTGAGTGATGCAGCAGACGTTGCCGAACACGGCCTTCGAGGTGCGGTTGGCGTCCCGGCCGCAAGGGTGGCCGACTCCGGAGAACTTCGACTACGTCGAGGCTCCCGTCGGCCGACCTGGCCCGGGGCAACTCCTGGTGCGCAACGAGGTCATGAGCGTCGACCCCTACATGCGCGGGCGGATGAACGCGGGCAAGTCCTACGTGCCGCCCTTCGAAGTGGGCAAGGCGCTCGAGGGCGCCGCCGTCGGCGAGGTCGTCGCCAGCGGTTCCGAGAACTTCGAGGTCGGACAGAAGGTCGTACACCCCCTCGGTTGGCGCGAGTACGCGCTGGTCGACGCCGACAAGGCCAGGGCGGTGTCGCCCGACCTCGCTCCGCTGCCGGCGTATCTGGGCGTGCTGGGCATGATCGGTCTCACCGCCTACGTCGGACTCTTCGATATCGCCGCCTTCACGCCTCGCGACACGGTGTTCGTCTCCGGGGCGGCCGGAGCGGTGGGCTCGCTGGTGGGTCAGATGGCCAAGCTGCGCGGTGCTCCTCGGGTCATCGGCAGCGCCGGTTCGGCGGAGAAGGTCCGCTACCTCGTAGAGGACCTGGGCTTCGACGCAGCGTTCAACTACAAGGACGGCCCGGTCATGGAGCAGCTCAAGGCGGCCGCCCCGGACGGAATCGACGTCTATTTCGACAACGTGGGAGGCGATCACCTGGAGGCCGCGATCGAGGTGCTCAACAACAACGGCCGCATCGCCGGGTGCGGCGCCATCGCCCAGTACAACGCCTCCGAGCCGCCGGCAGCGCCGCGCAACCTCTTCCAGGTCGTCACCAAGCGACTGGGCATGAAGGGCTTCATCGTCAGCGACAGCATGCATCGCATGCCCGACTTCCTCCACGAGGTCGGCACCTGGCTGCGCGACGGCCGCCTGCGTGAGTCCCAGACCGTGGTCGACGGCCTGCGCCATGCCCCGGACGCCTTCCTCGGCATGCTCAAGGGCGAGAACATCGGAAAGATGCTCGTCACCATCTGACGGTCGGCGAAAGGGTTCCGGTCGGTGCCGGCGGCGTCACGGAAGGGCGACGCTGTGACAGCCAGAACATGGTTCATCACCGGTGCATCACGAGGCTTCGGCAGAGTGTTCGCCCTTCGGCGGCACCGTCGCCGCGCCGGCCCGGCCGTGCTGGAACTGGTCGACGCGCCGCATCCGCCACGGCGCGTCGCCTTCGGCCCCAGAATTGTCGACACCTTCGGGCGTGATGTACGCCGACCGCCTGCGGGACTGGCGGCGATGGGAACCCGTCTCCGACCTCGCGAGCGGGAACCGGCCCCCGACCACCGGGTGACCCGCGCTCCGGTGGTGCGGCCCGTCGCACCCTGCACTGTTCAGTAATTCTGAACACTGCGACGAGCGTCGAAGTCCCGACGTCAGCCCTATTGATCGTGCCCACAGTGTCATGTGACAGTGACGTCCGTTCGCGACGTGGACCGAGCGAGCGATCGGTCCGTGTCCATGACGAGACAGGAGGCACGTCGATGCCCGAGGCTCCCAGCATGGAAGAACTCCTCCGCACTGCACCGACCAACTGGGGCAAGTGGGGAGAGCAGGACGAGGTCGGCGCCCTGAACTACCTCACCGCCCAGGAGGTCCTGCGCGGGGTCGCCCACATCAAAACGGGCTCCGTGTTCACCCTGCAGAGGCTGATCGGCGACCCGAAGGGAGACCCCGTCTGGCCGGGCCGCTCACCCGCCCAACGGACCATGATTCTGGACGAGTCCAGTTGGGACGGCGACGGCGCCCCCGCCTTTCCCGGTGGACTGCACTACGCCGACGACAAGCTCGACACCTTCCTGCAAGGGTCCACGCAGTACGACGCGCTGGGGCATGTCTGGTACGGCGGCAAGATCTGGAACGGCTACGACGCCCGCACCACGGTCGGCGGCCTGAACAGGGCCAGCGTCGCTCCGATCGCCGAGCGCGGAGTGGCAGGCCGGGGCGTGCTGCTCGACATGGCGCGCTTCCGCGGCAAGGAGAACCTCGACAAGGGTGAAACCTTCTCCCACGAGGACCTCGAAGCCTGCGCCAAGCATCAGGGCGTCACGATCGAGCGGCACGACATCCTCGTCATCCGCACCAACTTCCTGAAGCTCTTCTTCGACCAGGGCGACGACTTCTACGACGGCTTCTGCGAGCCCGGCCTCGTCCACAGCCCGGAACTGCTGCGCTGGTTCCAGGAGCGGGAGATCCCCAACCTCGTCACCGACACCATCGCCAACGAGGTGACGTACGACCCCGACAGCGGGGTCGCCCTGCCGCTGCACTGCGCGCTCATGCGCAACCTGGGCGTTGTCTTCACCGAGATCTGCGACCTGGAGAAACTGGCGGCGAGCTGCGCGGAGGACGGCCAGTACACCTTCCTCTACACCGCGGCCCCGCTCAAGGTGAACCGGGCCAGCGGCTCGCCGGTCAACCCGGTGGTGATCAAGTGAGCGCGTACACGCAGCGGCCATGGCTGGCGCGTTACGCGGACGGTCTGCCCGCCGACATCACACCCGAGTGCGGGACTGTGCTGGAGATGTTCCGGGCGTCGGTCGCCCGTGGGCCCGAGACGGAGGTCGTCCGGTACTTCGACGGCGTCCTCACCTTCGCCGAACTGGACGCCGCCTCCGACGCGTTGGCGGTGGCGCTGGCCGAGCACGGCTTCGCGCGGGGTGACCGTCTCGCCGTCTACACCCAGAACAACCCGGCGTTCGTGATCGGTCTGGTGGCCGCGTGGAAGGCGGGCGGCAGCGCGGTCTTGGTGAATCCGATGAACAAGGCGCGCGAACTGGCCTATTTGCTGGCCGACTCCGGCGCCACCGCGCTGCTGTGCCTCGATGAGCTGTACGCGACGGTGGCCCGGGACGTAATTGCCGACGGGGGCACACGCGTCACCACCGTGATCACGTGCTCACCGTTGGACGGGCAGACCCGCGACGACCCCAGACTGTTCGCCGGAGCCACCCGCGTGCGTCACCCGGACACGCTCGATCTGACCGAGCTCCTGAAGGAGTACGCCGGCCGCAGGTCCGATTCGGAGCCCCCGAGGCCTGAGGATGTCGCCGTCCTCACGTACACGTCGGGGACGACGGGTGTGCCCAAGGGCGCGATGAACACGCACGGCAACATGGCGTTCAACATCCAGACGTACCGGGACTGGATGGGGCTGACTCCGTCGGACAGCGTGCTGGGCGTGGCGCCGTTGTTTCACATCACCGGGCTGATCGGCCATCTCGGCGTCGCCCTGCTGCTGCCGTGCCCGCTGGTGATTGCCCACCGGTTCCATCCGGAGGTGGTCATGGACGCCATCCGCGAGCACCGTCCCACGTTCACCGTCGGTGCGATCACCGTGTTCATCAGTCTCGCCGGAGTCGACGGTGTCACCAGGGAGGACTTCTCCTCGCTGCGGATGGTCTACTCGGGGGGCGCGCCGATCGCCCCGGCCGTCACTGAGGAGTTCGAGGCGCGCACCGGCCTGTACATCCACAACGTCTACGGCCTCACCGAGACCAACTCGCCGTCCCACGCGGTGCCGTTGAACACCCGTGCACCGGTCGACCCCTCCTCCGGGGCCCTCTCGGTCGGCGTGCCGGTGTTCAACACCGTCGTACGGATCGTCGACGCGGACGGCAAGGAGCTGCCCGTCGGCGAGATCGGCGAGATCGTCACCTCCGGCCCCCAGGTGGTCCCGGGCTACTGGAACAAGCCGGAGGCCACGGCCGAGTCACTGCCCGGCGGCGAACTGCGCACCGGTGACGTCGGTTTCATGGACGCCGAGGGCTGGTTCTACCTGGTCGACCGGAAGAAGGACATGATCAACGCGTCCGGGTACAAGGTGTGGCCCCGGGAAGTGGAGGACGTCCTCTACGGCCACCCTGCGGTGCGTGAGGCAGCTGTCGTCGGCGTCCCCGACAGCTATCGGGGCGAGACCGTGAAGGCGTTCGTCTCCCTCAAACCCGGTGCTGACGCGACCCCCGAGGCGTTGGTGGCGTACTGCAAGAACCAGATGGCGGCCTACAAGTACCCCCGCACGATCGAGGTGCTGGACGAACTGCCCAAGACGGCGACGGGCAAAATCCTCCGCCGGGAACTGCGGAACGAGGGACATACGCCACCCCAGAACAGGGACGCGGCCCCCAACTGACCTGCCCGCTGTCGGCGTTGGAGTGGTCCAACGCCGGCAGCACCGTTTCTGGCCACAGCAGCACCGGCGAGGCAATCACGCGGCAGGCCACACGAGTTGGACGCCCAGGACCCTGGAACGCATGGCTGCGGCACAGCGTCTCAACGGCCCCGGCGTCAACCTCCAGATCTGCGGGCACCCCGCGCAGGCCGACGAACTGATCGTGCAAGGCGGCCTGACCGACTTCGACGCAGTTGGTGGCCCGGCTCAGCTGTGCTGCATCCAGACATTGGGCTCCTGACACACGCCCTCTGAGGACTGGGCCAACCCCTAAGCGTCCGGGGTGACGTTGTTCCGCAGTCTGGCCAGTACGTCCTCGAACTGCTGGACCTCCGCCTCGGTCAGCCCCGTGCGCAGCCGTCGGTCGAAGGCGACGGCGACGTCGCGTGGCAGCAGCCCTGCCTCGGCCTCCGCCAGGGAAGGTTCGACCAGGCGGAACCGGCGCCCGAGCGTCTGGCCGAGGATCTCCGGCTCCTGGGCCGGGGAGGCTCGGTGACCATGAGCGTCGAACTCAACCACACCATCGTCGGAGCACGCGACAAGCATGCCTCGGCCCGGTTCCTGGCCGGGATCCTCGGCAGGGAGGTGGGCGAGCCGTTCGGTCCCTTCACGCCGGTCGTGCTCGACAACGCCGTCACGCTCGACTACTTGACGCTGACCGAGGTCCGGCCGCAGCACTACGCCTTCCTGGTCGGCGACGAAGAGTTCGATGCCGCCTTCGCCCGGATCCAGGCCTCGGGCCTGACCTACTGGGCTGATCCGGGTCACCGCGCCCCGGGCGAGCTCAACCACCGCTGGGGCGGCCGGGGCCTCTACTTCAGTGACCCGGACGGACACAACATGGAGATCCTCACCCGGACTCCGTGACCACGCCGGTGCCTCATCCTGGCTCCACCACGGCGCCATGACGCCATGGTGCGGCGAGAACTCAGTAGCGTGCCCGGGCCGTCACAGACGAACACACGACGCATGACTGACCAACCCGTGCGATGGAGCCAGGCAACCGTCTACCCCGACATGTGGGCCGATCCGGACGACGATCCCCGCGATACCGAAGGCCCGACGCCGCGTTGGCCGAACGCCCGGACCTGCGCGAGCGTGTCAGGAAGGATGAGATCGCGGTGCGGGAGCTGATGGTGCACAGGATCGAGGAGTACGTCCGTCACTGCGGGCACGCCGACCTGTTGCGCGAGTGCGTCGACGGCAGAGTGGGCCAGTGACGAGTACGGCATGTCATCAACCGCTGCCTCTGTTGTGTGCTCAACACGGTAGAGATTTGGCTGTCGTTGAGTGAGAGGACGAGAAGCCGTGGACGTGTACGAAGCCGTGGACAGTCGCCGGGCCGTGCGGGCCTTCAGTGATGAGCCGGTACCCAAGGAGATACTCGAACGAGTGCTGACTGCGGCGACGCGGGCTCCGTCGAGTGGGAACCTCCAGCCGTGGCATGTGTATGTCGTGGCCGGCAAGCCCCTGGCCGAACTGAAGAGCCGCGCGACGGCCAGAGCGTGGGCGGGAGACCCGGGGGACGAGCGGGAGTATCCGATGTACCCGGCCGGACTGGCCTCGCCGTATCTGGACCGCTTCTCCGCCGCGGCCGCCCAACGGTACGAAGCCCTGGGAATCGAGCGCGACGACCCCGACAGACCCATGAAGATCGCCGCCTTGAACTCGGAGGCGTTCGGAGCGCCGGTCGTCCTGTTCTGCTACTTGGATCGGACGATGGGGCCGGGGCAGTGGGCGGACGCGGGGATGTATTTGCAGACGGTCATGCTGTTGCTCAGGGCAGAAGGGTTGCACAGCTGCCCCCAGGTGATGTGGACGATGTATCGCAAGACCGTCGGCCGGACGGTCGGTGCCGACGACGGGCTCGTACTGTTCTGCGGTGTCGCGGTGGGCTTCGAGAAGGAAGGCGTGCCACAACTGCGCACCGAACGGGTGGACATGACAGAAACGGTGAGCTTCATCGGAGTGTGACCGTTGGGCGGTCACTGACCGATGCCTCAACGGAGGCAGGCACTAGGAGGCAGGAGGCAGGAGGCAGGAGAAGCAGCGAATGGCCGAGCGCGTTATCGAGGCAGACGGCATCGAGCTGTGCGCCGAGTCTTCCGGTGACCCGTCCCGTCGGCCCCGCCCGTCTTGCTCATCATGGGCACCGGAGCTGCGATGGTCTGGCGGCGGCCCCCCAGCCGTCGGCTGCCGGCCTGCCACGTCCATCCGAACGCAGGGGAGCCACGGCATGTCGCTCTCATCGGCCGTCCGGCCCAACAGCTCTCCTCGCTTCGCGTACCTACTGGTGCGCCGACTGGACCAGGCAGGGACTGTTCGGACGTACTGGCGAGATCGGCCCGCAACGGTTGGAGAATCCGTTGAGAAACCCTCGCCTCGCGGCCGCCTTGGTCGCCGCTGACGCCATGCGGGCCACGGTGTACAGCCGTTGCTCCGGCGGCAGAACGACGAAGATCGGCGTGAGATCGCAACCCGCTCCGGCTGCGGTCGCATCCGCCTGCATCGATCCTCGCTCTGCCTCCGCGGCATCGGTCCGTACCACCGGCACTCCCAGCGCCGCCCTCGGCACCACGTGGTGTGACGTCCAGCTCCAGGGCGGCAAAATCGAGAGCGGGGGCGGCTGAACAGGTGGACAGCCTCGCTCACCCTGCCAACCGTCGATGGCTCTACGGCGTCCTCTGGATGCTCCTGCCCATTGCGGTGATGGTCGGCCTCTTCTGGTACGGCCGGGTACACATTCCGGACTACACGAGCAGCCTCTTTGGGCAGCGCGGCGGCGACGCCGTGCGGCTCAAAGCCCAACTCGGCTCCGCACTTATGTGCCTGGCGCTGATTCAGCTATTTCTTGCCCTCTGGATGTACGGCCGCCTGCCCGCACTGCGATCCGCACCGCACTGGGTCCCCCCTACGCACCGCCTCGTCGGCCTGATCACCTTCCTCTTTTCCATCCCCATCGCTGTGCACTGCATCACTGCCTACGGCGTCGAGCTGGCCGACCCCCGCGTGGCGCTGCACTCGCTCGCCGGCTGCTTCCTCTACGGGGCCTTCGTCGCCAAAGTCATCGTGGTCCGCCACCGCCGCTGGCCCGGCTGGGCGCTCCCCCTGGCTGGCGGCACCCTCGTCGTCGCGATCGCACTGCTCTGGTACACCGCCGCCCTCTGGTACCTGAACGGCTTCGAGGCACCCGGCCTGTGAGCAGAGCACGAGACGTCTCTCCCGACGGCCAACGGCGGGCCGGGCGACAAGCTTGGCTACCGCCCCCTCCTCGAGGACGGTGCCTCTGCCCTGTTCCAGGTGATCAACCAGCGATATCTGAAGTCCTCCACGATCCTGCCCATGAACGTCGGCGCCTTCGGCGATGCCACCGTTGCCGCGAACCAGGCCCGCGCTCGCCCAGCGGCTCTACGACGAGCGGGAGAAGACGCTCCAGCAGACCGCGGACATGTTCCGGGTGCCCCGCTCGACGGTGTACGGACGCCTCGACCGCCAGGAACCGCCGTGCGGCCTTCAGCAGGCCGGGATCCTCCAGCCGCAGCCCGAACTCCAGGCTGCGGCCGGAACCTTCCGTGCTGTTGGGTCGCGCACGCGCTCGACCAGCCCGCCATCGATCCGGCGATGCTGCCCGCCGGCGTCGCCGAACTTCCCGATCTGCAGTTCGAGGCGGTCGGGATCGTTCACGGCGACGTCGACGAGAAGCTGTGGGGCACCGCCGAGTGGCCGGTCCGCGCTCACCTCGCCTACCTGGCCGGGGCATTCAGCTGCGGGAACAGCTGCGCAATCTTGTCGATTGCGCGATGGCCATCGACTACCCCTCGACCAGTGCGACCATCAAGGGCACATGCTCGGTGCGGAGCGGCCGGATCGCCTGGTAGTCCTGCGACTTGTACCACTCCTGCGCTCTGGCCAGACCGGGGAACTCCAGCATCACGATGTCGCCGTCCCAGTTCCCTCATGCCCGACGAGCTGTCCGCCGTGCACGAGGAAGCGACCGTCGTGTGGTGCCATCGTGGCCTCGATCCGCCCGATGTACTCCGCGATTTCCGGGCCGATCTCGACATTCTCCAGGTAACCGATCACGTACCCGCGCACCGCCGTCAGGCCGGTACCTTGTCCAGGAATCCGCGCACGTCCTGGATCCGGCCCGACTCGTCCAACACCAGAACGTCGAATCCGATCACCAGCGGCTCTGCTCCCTCCGGACCCAGGCCCCAGCGGAAGCGCATCTGGCGATGGTGGGCGTCGGCCTCACCGACCTGGGTGAACACAAACCCCGGAAACTGCGCCTGGACGCCGTCGACGACCGCAGCGATCCCCTCATGGCCGGAGACCTCGACCATCGGATCGGTGTAGGTCGCCTCGGGCGACCAATGCTCGGAGATCAACGTCGCCCGCTCGTCACCGGTCGCGTTCCAGGTGGCCAGGTACTGCTGGACGATGCCCTTCATGTGTAACTCTCCCGTTCGTCTCGATCGGCTGATGCCAGGAATCCTGGCCCGGGCCGACCGTCCGATCCATGACCTCACAGGTCATGGCACCCCGGACACGGCCCCCTAGACTCACGGACATGAGCGTTGCAGTCGAAGTCCCACCGGTCGGTGCACTGCTGCGGACCTGGCGTGAACGACGCCGGTTCAGCCAGCAGGAGCTGTCCAACCGATCGCGGGTCTCCACCCGGCACCTCAGCCGAGTGGAGACCGGCAAGGCGCACCCGACACCGGAGATGCTCATGCACCTCTCCGACAACCTGGATGTGCCGCTGCGGGATCGCAATCGACTCCTGCTGGCCGCCGGCTACGCGCCGCGCTATCAAGATCACCAATTGGACGACGCGTCGATCGCGGTAGTGATGGACGGCCTGCGCCGACTCCTCGACGCCCACCTGCCGTACCCCGCGCTGCTGTTGGACGAGCACTGGGACATCGTCGATGCCAACGCTGCCGTTGATCAGCTGCTGGCCGGTTGCGCGCCAGAGCTGCTGGAGCCGCCGATCAATGTGGTCCGGGTCTGTCTGCATTCGGATGGGCTGGCCGGCCGTATCCGCAATCGCACGGAGTGGGGCAGCCATCTGCTGCAGAAGGTGAGCCACCGTGCCGATCGCACCCATGACCAGCGCCACCACGAGCTGGCCGCAGAGATCGCCGGGTACCTCGACAAAACCGATGTCGCCGCCCCCCTCACGGGACCTGTGATCACCCTCGAAATCGATGTGGACGGCACCCCGCTCCGGTTCTTCAGCACCTCCGCCACTCTCAGCACCGCCACCGATGCCGCCCTGGAAGGGCTGCATCTGGAAACGTTCCTGCCGGCGGACGAGGAGACTCGGCGCCGGTTCGATCAGCGGTGGACCATGACAGAAGGGTCCGCGGCAGGCCCGGCTCCTGGCATCGGGGCGCACTCGGGTCCGCGTCCGCGATTCACTACGCCCCCGTAGGCCCTGGATAGGCGGGACCGCGTCCAGCAGCGGCAGCAGCTGGGTGACGTCGTGGCGTTGCCGCCGGTGAGAGGGACAGCCAGCGGGGATCTGTGCCGGTCGACGAGCACATGGTGTTTGGGACCGCGCCGGACCCGGTCGACGGGTGAAGGGCCGACATGATCCCCCTTTGAGAGCCGGACATGTGAGCCGTCGACAGTGCGGTCATCCAGGTCCAGAAGGTCCGTCTGACGTAGCTCAGCCATCATGGCGGCGTGCGGGCGGGGCCAGACGCCAGCCTCGGTCCAGTCTCACAGCCGGCGCCAGGCCGTGACTCCGGAGCAGCCGACGGTCTCCACGGGCACATCGCGCCAGGCAACGCTGGTCCGCAGCACGTACATCACCCCAGCGAGCGCCGCTCGGTCCGGAATGCGCAGTCGTTCGGAGTGGCGACGACGGCGCTCGGGAACGGGCGACGGCAGCGGAGTCACGTGCTCCCACAGGTCGTCCGGAACAAGATCAGCACCCTCCCACACAGCCTCCCGATCAACATCGCCAGGCACAAGATCGCGGGCTCAACTTGCTCAGAAACGGTCAGTCAGTCGTGAAGGTGCCGACCAGCCGCTGCGGGGTGATCCTGACGACCACCCGCACCACCTCCGGCGGTAGTTCCAGGTACTCCTCACCCGCGTCGGGTCCCTCGTACTGCTCGGCCAGTGCGACGGCCAGCTTTCGGCCCAGATCTTCGGCCACCGTCGCGGTACCGCGTACCTCCAGGTATCGCAGCGGGTTGTTCCGGTCGTAGACCGTCAGGCTGACCCGCGCGTCACGCTCCACGTTGGTGACCTTGCGACGGCCGGCTGCCGAAGAGATCAGCAGTTCGTCGCCGTCCCGGGCGACCCAGACCACTGAGGTCTGCGGGCTGCCGTCGGGGTTCACGGTGGCCAGCACCGCGGGATTCACATCGTCAAGGAGCCTGTGGGCGGCATCGTTCAACTTGATGGTCACGCCGGCGACCCTAGCCAGGTCGTCAGGCGGCGTCGACCGACATTTCCCCTGCCGGCGCGCACGCAGGGCACCCCCACCGGCCGAGATCGCAAACCGCGAAGCCCGGGCTCATGTCATTCTGCAACGATCAGTAAGACGGTGTCCTACACGGTCAGTTTGAGGCGCTGTTTGTAGCAGCAGAGGGCGGCGGCGAGTCCCAGGAAGGTCAGGTGGTTGCCTTGTTGCCGCTCGTAGCGGTGGTTGAGACGACGGTAGCCGGTCAGCCAGGAGGTGGTGCGTTCGATGACCCACCTTTGGTGGCCGAGTCGTTCGCTGGAGTCGATGCCTTTGCGGGCGATGCGGACGCCGAGACGTGGTCGGAGTGCCAGTGGGTGTTCACGACCAGGTCGACAGTGTGCACGTGAGCGTGAGCCCAGGCGGCGGTCTGTTCGACGTGCCCGACGAACCCGCTGTCACCGTAGATCGTGATCTTGCTGCTGAAAGGTCTGCCGG
Source organism: Streptomyces sp. NPDC046805 (assembly GCF_040645355.1). Classification (NCBI taxonomy): domain Bacteria; kingdom Bacillati; phylum Actinomycetota; class Actinomycetes; order Kitasatosporales; family Streptomycetaceae; genus Streptomyces; species Streptomyces sp. NPDC046805. Next base: position 90,309 of record NZ_JBEYYC010000036.1, read on the forward strand.
AAGCCGGTGCGGCGACCTGGTGAGCATCGGGCTGCGAGGGGAAGGTCAATGGCCGCGGAAGCCACTGTGTCTGCGGCCGTCGTCGGCTTTCTCGCGGAGTTCCGTGCTGAGACACTTCCGATGATGAGGGTACCGGTCAACACGTAGGTTACGGCACCGAGGAATGAGGACGTTGGCCAGCACGAGAGGGTGGGACAGGGGGCGCCTGTTGATCTTGTGGGGGGGGGTGGGGGTACTGCTCGCGATCGGAGGCACAGGGGTGTTCCTCACGATTCGCGACACCAGAGCGGACCTCGCAGCGCTGGAGGACTCTGGCAAGGCATTCCTGAAAGCCCTTGGCTCAGGTAACGGCGAGGCCACCTGCCAGGGCTTGCGCAAGTTCCCGGGATCGCCCAACTGGCGTGAGGATGCCGCGGGTTGGGGTGGATGACAGAGCGGACACGGGATCCGTGATCAT
>NZ_JBEYYC010000037.1:0-76408 GCF_040645355.1 Streptomyces sp. NPDC046805
AACGCTCGACTGGGAAACCCCAGCCGAGCGCCTGCATAAACTACTCACGGCCTGATCAAACAACCGCGTGTTGCAACGACCCCTTGAATCCGCCAGCTCACAGGGGCGGCCTTTGTGTGCACGGCTTGCTGGTATTGGGCGGTCAGGAAGACAACGTGGACAACAGACGTGTCGGTCTCAGGACCTCGCAGGCCCAAAGGGGTGGGTGGCATAGTGGCAGCCTGAGGACGAAGGTGGGCTTAGCCTGCAGCCATGGCCCCCATACCACGGGGCAAATTCCCCACTGTTGCAGAGCATCAACTGGCTCGCCGGTGGCTGCAGTTCACAGCGAACATGGGCCGGGGCCGCGACACGATCGACGCGTACGGCGGGCGGTCGAGGACCGCCTGATGGCCCGGCACACGCCCCCTTACAGTGGATGGCGGAGATGATCATGGACACGAACCCCACCGCCCTGCTTCTCGACCTCGCCGCCCGCGCCCAGGACTTCAGCGACCGGGACGCGCTGCAGGGCCTTCTCGCCACGGGCCACCGCGCCTGGTGCGAGGGCGTCGCCGACGTCCAGTCCGGCATCCGCCGGGAGGCCGCGAACCTGTCCGACGCCCAGCTCGCCGCGCGATGCGCTGCTGCGGGCGCTCCGTGGGAGGCGGAGATGACGCGCGGTGAGGCGGTCTCCGCGCTGGCGTTCGCGACGTGGGATGCTGCGCCGGCCGCCGTGGCCTACACGGAGCTGGAGGAGCGCGCCACGCTCTTCGGTGTCTGTCTTCTTGGCGAGGAACATCTGTAGCCGGTCTCATGCTGCGCTGGACACGAACACACCAGTTTTGGCATTATCGAACCTGTCGCGCTCGACCGGGCGCCACCACGCCTTGCCGATCCTTCCAAAGGGGCCCAGATGTCTCCCGCCGAGCGGCTCGTGGACACCGCGCAGATCGTGTCCGAGTTCGGCACGAGCAAACCCCGGATCAGCGAGTGGAGCAACAACCCGGACAGCGGCTTCCCCGAGGTCGCACACGCCGAGGGCCGCAAGCGGTTCTGGCGCCACGACGAGGTCGCGGCATTCTTCGCGCAGCGCGCCCCGAAGAAGCGCACGCTGCCGGCCGCCGTACTCGAGGCCGACCAGGACGAGCTGCTGCCCAAGCGGGAGGTGGCCAAGCTCCTGGGCTACACCCGTACCTCCACCATCGACGTCTACTTCCGCGACCGGCCCGGATACTTCCCCGAGCCCGACGAGGACATCGACGGCCCGAAGTGGCGCCGCGGCACGATCGTCGCCTGGGCAACCAGCCGCCCCGGAAAGGGCCGGCGCGCCTCTGCCCCTGCCGCCGCGCTGCCCGCGGTGCCCGTCGACGGGGACCCCGACGAGTTGCTCGGTACAGCCGAAGTCGCGAGCCTGCTCGGCTACGGCAGCGTCGCTTCCTTCTCCAGCGCCCTCTACCAGGGGCGCATCCCCGAACTGCCCGAGCCGGACACCCTGGAGAAGGAAGAAGGCAGCCGCGGCAGGGCCCGCAAGAAATGGCGCCGGTCCACCATCATCGCCGCCGCCCGCCAGCGCGGTGTACTGCCAGCCGCCGACCAGGACGACAACGAGAACCTCGTCGGCGCCGCCGAAGCAGCCCAAATCCTCGGATACAGCAACGCCGACAGCTTCATCAGCGCCCTCGGGCACGGGCTCCTGCCCGACCTCGAGCAGCCCGACGGATACGCCTACCGACGCGGCAGCGCCGGCCGACCCCGTCAGCAGCGCTGGAAACGCTCCCGCCTCGAGGACCTGGCCGCCCGCCGCTCCTCACCCTCCTGACCGCGACGCGACCTACCGCGCCGCAGGCGGGATACCGTAGACCCGCGGCCTCTGGTTAAAGGGAACGACGAACTCCCGGCGGACCAGACCACCGCACGATGGCCGGTATGGAGAGGCCAGCCACCCCTCCCCCGCGAACCCTCCAAGGCTCCGCGGAACCGGCCATCGCTATTTCTACCCGCCCGCGCGGCAAGTCGACTGCCGGCAAAGCAACGCAGACGTGAACACCGTGGCTCGCCTGCCCGTGGCCAGGGCCGTGGTCGGTCCGACCACAGACCCGGCCACGCATGGCCAGCCCTTGCTCGAGGGCTGCACAGTCCCTTCCCAGGCAGCGCGCACAGGTCGCTGTGAACCGCCCCGGTTCGAAGCCCTGCACTGCCGCCTGCCGCGCGCTGCTTGGATCCCATGCGCGACGCGGTACCCGCTCGTGGGCCTGCAAGAACCGGTACCCCTACTGGGGAAGAACACATCTGCGTACGCTGCGCGCATGGTTTTGAGAGCCGTCTACAGCATGCGCCACCAGTTCATCGCAGCTGGACCTTTGCTGTTGGCAGCGGCCTGGTTTTACGAGAACGCGCTTCTTCTACTGATGGCCCTCGTTTCTGTAGCCATGGGTCTGTGGAGTTGGTGGCGCGGGCGGGACCTGCCCGGCAAATACGCCGCCCTGGCCGAAACTTGCGCGCACCTGTCAGAGACAGAAATCCGTTGCAGGGCGGATGCACCACTGAGCCGTGAAGAAGCCCGGCGCGTATGGGACCTGGCACGCCGTGACAAAGGTGCTCTCGCCGAGGTGAGGGCTTGGGACAGGGCTCTCTTACATGAAGTCCACAGGCAGGCGGCATACGCAGCGGCATCCCTCGAGAGGTATGCCGAACTTCAGTACCGTGAGGCCGTTGCGCGCGAGCAAGAGGAAGCGCAGGCAAATGCAGCGCCAGTTGGTCCAACAGCGGGCGCAGGCCCGCAGAGCCTCTGCAGAACTGGCCAGAGCCAAAGAGCAGTTGCAACGCGACGAGATGTGGGCGTTGCGACGGGATCGTGAGCGGGCTCTTCAAGCCTCACGAGATCGAGAGGCGCGTGAAGCGCACCAGGCGTGGATGTGGAGGGTGGGACGAGAACTTGCCGCGCACCGGCTGGCCCGGGCAGAACCACGCACTGGTGCCCCCGCTGACGCCGGTCGGCAACTCGAGCAGCGCGTCGCCCAGCTCCTGGAACGCGACGGCTTCACAGCGGTGCAGGTCACCGGTGCCCCCGGGGACCTGGGCGCAGACGTTGTCGCCCTGACCGCAGGAGGCCGACGGGTTGTCGTGCAATGCAAGAACTACGCTCATCGCCGGGTCTCTTCCCCGGAACTGCAGCGATTCGGAGGGACTTTCCAAGCCGTGCACGATGCCGATGTAGGGCTCGTCGTGACTACGACGGATTTCACCCGAGCCGCTGCAGAGTACGCCCAACAGGTCGGCATCCGGATCATGGACGGGCGCGATCTGAGGCAGTGGAGCCAGGGCACCCCTCTCGCACTCGACTGACCCCTAACCCTCGAATCGGTACATCGACTGTGGTCGGGAGCGGTATTCGTGACCGTGGTCGGATCTTCACGGTCGCAGCTGTGGTCGGGGGCCTCGGCTGGTCCGACTCGTACGCGCGGCGTCGGATGGGACGGGCCGCACTGTATGGGAAGAACGGGCTGCCGATGACGGACGTGGACGCGGGCAGCGGTGACCGGATGGCACCCCGGGTGCGCATCGAGCAGACCCAGCGCTGACTGACCAAGCTGCGCGCCGAAGGCCTCATCGACCGCATCGCCCTGCCCCAGAGGGGCGGCTACGGGTGTGGTTCCCCACCCAGTACGGCGCGCAGGTCGCCTGCCAGTGGCCGGCCTCCGCCGACTCCCCAAGCATGCGCCGCAAGACGTGGGAGTGGTAGCAGCCCGTCCTGCAGACCCGCCTGGGGCCGTACGGCGCGATCTGCGATAGGCCGCGGCCCCGGCAAATACGAGCGTCATGGTGCTGCCAGCGGCCCCGCCACCGACCAGCGCCGCGCGGGCCCACTCCATCCCAGTGCATGCGGCGAGCCACCCAGCGGCGCCGCCGACGTTCACGGAGAAGGAGATCGCGAGCCACCTCAGGGGGATAACCGAGGGCCAGCTTGTCCGGACTATTGCTGTTGCTTTGCGTACCGCACGAAGGCTGCCCAGGCTGTCGGCAGAACACAGACGACTCCGCGGCCGCGGTCCTTGGTGTCCCGCACCATGACCGTGTGCAAGTTGTTGTCGGCGACCTCCACGCAGGTGTCCTGTGAGGTGTATGAGCTGGTGCGCCAGTTGGGCTTCTCGGGCATGGCGTGGCCTTCTAGTCGGTTGGCATCCGGTCAAAGTGCTGGATGGCAGTGAAGATGATGTCCCGGACGGCATTGCCGTAGACGGCTGACTGCTGAAGCAGGGCGAAGGCCTTGGCGTACAACTCGATCTCTCGAGGCTGAGAAACGGACAGCTCTGCAGAGTAGGTCTCGACGAGGACGAGCTTGCTGTCGAACATTGAGAACGAGTTACCGGGCCAGATCGCGGCAGGCGCCGAGCGGGGGACGATGCCGAGGCTGAGTCTGGGCAGCCGCATCACCGCCAGGAGGCGGTCGAGCTGTCCTTTCATCACGTCCGGGCCGCCGAAGTTGGTGTAAAGCGCCTGTTCGCCGAGCAGGACGTTGAAGATCCTCTCGCCCTGGTAGAGGTACTGCTGGCGTTCCAGCCTCCTGGCCACAGCTGCCTCGGAGTCGTCGGGGATCTCGTAGTAGTTGACGACCTGCTCAAAGACCTTGGCCGCGTACTCGGTTGTCTGGAGGGTTCCCCATACGACCGTGGGGTGCCAGACGCGGAACACCTTAGTTCTCGCATAGACGGGAATGGCTTTGTGCTGGCGCTTCTCGGCCCCGGCCTGGAGTTGCCGACCCCACTCGAGCCACAGCTCATCGACGTGGCGGACGATGGCAATCAGGTCGCCCAGTTGCTCGCCTTGCCCGGTGATCTGGCACCAGAGGCGGATGTCGTCCTCGCTCGGGCGCTGCTTGCCGTGCTCGATGCGTGAAACTTTCGACTCGTGCCATGCGGCGGCATGCGCGAAGGCCCGGCCGCTCGGGAATCCAGCGTCCTTACGGAAGCCGCGCAGCCGGGCACCGAGCGCTTGCAGTGCCTCATCTACTTGTGTGCTCACGGAAGTTCAGGGCTTGTACTCGGCGTGGGGGATGGCGTGTGTCCACAGCTGGTCTCGCAAGGCTATGCACTCGGCGACGGTGTCTGGGTCGTCGATGAGTTCTGATCCGAGCACGCGGCCGTCCGTATCGAAGTGGCCCACAGCCAACTGACGGTTGTCGTACAGCCACCAGTCCTTGGCGTCGAAGGGGAAGGTGACGCCGTTTGGGAGGAGGTGGCGGGGTAGCCAGCGAATGTCCTCGCCGGCTTTCTCGTTCAGCGGCGTGGTGTCGTGCTCCCACTGGATGTAGGGGCTCAGTGGCTCTGTCACGACCCGGACGCGACGTACCGTCATGCCGCGTCCGGTTGTCTGCTGCATGAGCTGGGTCCATGGCTGAAGGTATGAGTAGTCGGCGTCGCTGTCCTTGAGCCAGCTGTGGAACGGTCCCTCTTCGCCTGGTACGGAGTAGTCGTCCCGCAGCTCCAGGTGGAAGGCGTCCTGTTGGAAGCGCTCGAAGAGCCGGTTGCGTTCAGCGCTGGAGATCAGCTCCATGGGGTTCCTCCAGGAGGGCGGTGATGGCCGGCTTCGGTACCTCGACGCAGGTTTCGTAGTGCGGGATCGCCATCTGGGCCAGGGCTTCTGGGTCGGTCACCGCCTTGCCTTGTACGACGCACGTACCCTGCGGGGTAAGGATCATGACCGGGGCCTGGAAGCGTTTGATGCCCACGGCCCGCAGTCCGTCCTCCTTCAGATGCTCGAACAGCTCGGTCGGAACCTCCACCGCGGTTTCGCCTTCGGGGATTTCGAGCTGCATCAGGAGCTCGTTCGCGAAGAGCTGCCAGCCCTGGACGATGTAGCTGTCCTGGTCGGTCGCATACAGCGTCGGGCAGTCGCCGCTGGTGGAGTTGGTGCCGAGGAACCGTAACTTCATCGTCCGTCTCCTGTCCTCAACCTTGCTCAGGTTTGCGTGACATGTCGATGGTCGACGAGCCATACGGGCCCGTCAATCGGTCTGCTGCAAACTCGCGCAAGTTCCTTGGGCGTTGAGTGACAGCCGCCCTACGGTCGTCATCAGTCGCCGGACGGCCACACGCAACTCCACCTGCGTCCTGGCTCCCCAACCGGCGACACAGAGGAGAGCCCGGCCCTGTGCCCCCGCCAGGGCCGGGCGCCCGTCGCCGGAAGGGATCCCTTGACCATGACGACCGCACAGCCCAGTGCGACCGGCGTACCCGCCAACACGACCCAAGAGGGCACCAAGGTGACGAACCGCAGCGATCCGCCTTCGCAACGCCCGCCAGACGCGAAGATGTGGATGCGTGTCTACACCGTCACCCGCGACGGCACCGTCACGCCGCCGCGTGCCACGGTGACCGTCCCGTATGGTTTCGAACCCGCACTCGAATTTCTTGGCACCCGGCTGCCGCCCTGCGCCTGCCCCATCCACCGCACGGCAGGTACCGAACGGTGAACGGCATCGTGGATACGGCTGACGGGACGCAACCGGTGCACGTTGACGGGATGCGGGCAAGCGTCGGCCGGATGATCGGGCCCGGAGTCGAAGCACCAGACGCAGAGGAACTGACGGCGCTGACCGGTCTGCTCCGCAGTCACATCGAGTTGATCACGCCGAGGGTCGAGCAAGCGGCCCTGAAGTTGCCCGCCGATGATGTGCCCCGGTACTGCGCACTCGCCTGCGTCGGCGAGGCCCGCAGGAAGCTGGCCGCCACCGCCGGTCGCTGGCACGGGGATGTCGTCCACGCCCGGAAACTGGCCCGCTCCCTTGCGGCGTTGTGCGACCACTACGAGACGCTGACGGGTGTGGTCATGTGCCTGGCCTGCGACCAGCCGGTCAGAGGCGGTGAGGAGTCGTTGCCGTACGGCCACGTCAGCCCCTCCGGCGAAGCCACCGGAGCCGGCCGCATCCACACTCGGTGCGCCAACACCGTCCGCCGCCACTGAACAACCCGGCGCCCGCACCCGAGCCCAACGGCCACAGGCCCCGTAGTGGCGCTGCACCGGGGCGGGGCCGCGTCCAATCCCGCCCCTCCGGGCCTCAGGACTGCGACGCACCGCCTTTTCGCCGTCACCGCTGCACGTGCAGCTTGCAGGTCTGCAGGAAGCCCGAGCCCGAGACGCCCGCCCTCGGGCCCCCACCCGGACAGGTCGTGCCCGGGGGCCGACGCCCCTGCCACGTCGTCCACCCGCCCCTTACACCGATAGGAAGCCTCGTCCGATGAGCTCCGTCACCACCAGATCCGCGGGCCCCGACGTGCGGCTGGTGCCCTACATCACCAGCCGCGACGGCGAACACCCTGACCTGTACTTATCGCTGTGCGGCATCCACGGCCCCGACGGGCACCTACAGCTCGGCTACTGGGACGAACTGCCCGAGGACCGGGACTTGCGCGGCGTGCTGTGGGGACGCTGCTCCCAGGCCATCGGCACGGACGGCCTGCCCACCGGGCGGCCGCGCTGGCGCATGGTCCACCCCTCCCGGCAACGCGAAAGCATGGAACAGCTGCGCTGCCAGGTCTGCGCCCAGCCCGCCCGCACCCGCCACGGCGTCATCTTCCTCGCCGGCCCGAACGAGGTAAGCCCCGACGACGCCGTGGTACGTACCGCCCAACCGCCCGTCTGCCTCGAGCACGCCCGGGTCGCAGCCCGGCAGTGCCCCCACCTCGCCAGCCGACCCACGGTGTTCCTGGCGCAGAGCGCCCCGCTGTACGGGGTGATCGGCACCCCCTACCAATGGGGCAACAGCGGACTCAACGCCCTGCCCGCCACCGACACCCCACTCCCCTACGGGCATCCGGGCCTGCGCTGGTTCCTCGCCTCCCAAATGGTCCGCAGACTCCGCGCCTACACCATCATCAGCATCGACGACCTGCCCCCCGCATAGCCCCATCGGCCAGCCACTCCCGAGCACCCCCGACCGTGCCCGCCCGGCGCGTCGGCCGGGTGAACGCGGATGAAGCCGGAGCACGGCTTCGAGAAATCGGGGCTGAGGGTCTCCTCAAACCCGCATCTCGGCTGAACGGCGGCCGACCATGAGCCCGACCACGGCAGACCGGCACGCTACGGCGGCACGAGCAGGGCCCGCCGGCACCACCCGCCGCCCGGCCCGGACGATCCCGAACACCATCACGACGCCGCCCGGGCGGCCAGGCCCGAAGAGGGCAACAGCGCACCGAGTGCGCAGCCACCGCTCCACCACACGCAGCACAAGCAGCAGGGACATGGAGCCGTCACCTCTGCTCCCGGCACCCATCGGCCAAGCACCGCAGAAGGCACCGCAGCCCGAACCGGAGAGCACCGCTCCCGCCGGCCGCGGATCGTGCAGCGCAACATCCGGGCCAACGACGCCATCGACGGCGGAAGCGGGTGGTGGCAGCCTGTTCCGTACCCTGACGGCTATGTGACGGTGGTGGGACGTCACCGGGGTTCACCGCCCGAGCCCTTCGTGTCGATGTAGAGCCGCAACGCCAAGCCCGGCGGCCTGCTCGTTCCAGACCAGGGCGGCTTGGTCTTCGGGACTCGGGAGACCTCTGCGGCCTTCCGGTCATGCGTCTGGTGGTGCAGTGGGAGTAAAACGGAGTCGTCGTGTCTCGCTTACCAGTTGGTACGCGCGCATGCCTTGCGGGGTGAAAGGGTTGGGCAGGCGCGTGAGGAGGCGACGTACTTCGTCGGTCACGTGGGAGACGTACAGGATGGTGTATGTCTCATCCGGTTCCAGAGCGCGTGCCCGGCTGACTTGTGAAACGCCGAGTTCGAACTCATAGTCGTCGCCTTCTGAAGCCTTGACTTCGAAATAGTGGCGGGCATCTGCTGAGGTGATCATGAAGTCGTAGCCCAGTCCGTCGTCTCCTCGTCCATCGTTGAAGACCTTGCTGCGGAATCCCGAGACCCAGCTCTCCTCGAGCGGAACACCGTACTGGTTCTGGAGCCAGGCTCCGGCCACGATCTCGCCCATGAGGCCGATCTGTTGGGCACGGGCGGTGTCGTAAGGAGTTGAATTCACCCACACGTGCGGCGACGTACCCACTGGCGATTTCGGAGGGGTCTGGGGCATGCGGGGAGCCGGAACGAACGTCTCTGTCGACCGGACCGTTCCGAGTTGGCGGGCAAATGTCTCAGCGAAGGCCGGCAGTCTCTCCGGCGTGATCAAAGTGGCGCTGTCAGTGACCTGCAACGCGGTCGGCGCCTTCTGGGGGACGTGGGCGAATCCGTCCTCTTCCACGGTTGATGCGACCGCATTGTCCTGGGTGGTCCACAGGCCCAGCCGGCGTAGGAAACGCTCCGTGACCTGCGGAGTCAGTTCCTCGAAGTCCAGCAGCCCGTGGGCCTGGAGGGCCCTCAGGATCCTGTGTGAGGAGGGAAGCTTACGGGGCTGTGGCGCGGCGCCGTCGGAGAGGGAAACCGGGAAGTGGATCTCGGGCTGCTCCAGCCATTGCCGGATGCGGTCGCGGTTGGTGTGGCGCAGTTCAGCAACTGACGGCAGCGCGAGCAACAGTGTCGAAGGGGCCGAGGGCGGCGTGTGCGCAGTCACCCAGGCGTCTGTGTGCGCCTGGAGCAGGCTCTCATCGAGGTCCCAGTAGACGTCGAGCCAGGCGGGATCGGGGGTGAGGCAGGTGAGGGCCTCGGACAGTTCGACGTAGCGCCGGAGGTCTTCTCCTGCCTGGTAAAGCGGGGTGAAGACATCGCGAAGTCGGTCGTCGACCGCTCCCCGGTTACGCTGGAGCCAAGCACTGAACTGACGTCGGTGTCCTTCCGTACTGTGCAGGAGCGGGTACTGGTAGATGCGCCAGAGCCGGTTGGCCTGCTGCAGGCTGATGTGCAAAGCCTCAAGAGCGGTACGCAGATCCTCCGTGTCCGCGAGGGAGAGCAGGTGCTCCGCAGTGACTCGGGTATCGGGCAGACGTCCGGTGAGCCAGTCCACGAGTTCCTGCCGGGTGGCAATGGTGTCGCGCTGCTGGTTGAGTTGCTCGGCCATGTCGGCATCGAGGCAGACCAGCAGCGGCAGCAGTCGGCCGATGTCGGCGCCTGCGGCCTCGTACCCGGGCGCCAGGGCGTGGAGTTCGGCCAGGTCCAGGCCCAGAACGTGGGCGACGTCCGCGGGGGTGACATCCTGGGGCACGGGGCAGCGCTGCGCGAGGTCGATGAGATGCAGGCGTAGGGTGTCGGCCAGGTGCGGGAGGTCCAACAGGGTAGTAATGGCGGTGCTGGCCGCCTGGAGCGACGACCAGGGTCCGGAGCCCGTCCCAGGGCCCGGGACGCTGACGATGCACGCGCCTGTCGCGTCCGTCACGACCAGGGAGTGCGACCGGTCGGGAGACGAGGTCGGGTGGCCCTCGACGAGGGTCTCAGCTCGGCCCGCGACGAAGTACCTTACTGCAGTCAGTTTTTGAGCGATCGGGGCCGGATCGCGCGGTGTTCGCTTCGGAGCCAGTTCCAGAAGTCCCACCATGGTCAGCACCAGCCAGCGCCCGACCGTATCCAGCAATCCATGCCCCATGGTCTGGTCCAGGGGCAGGTCATCCACGGTGACCTGTACGTCTGCGGTGCTCGCACGCCTGAGCGCGGTCGCGCCGTGGCGCGCGAGGTACTGCTCGACGCGTGCGGCCAGGTCAAGGTCGCGCAGTGGGAGCAGAGGTGCTGGGGTTTGCTTGAGGAGGGCGTATTGGGCGGAGCCGAGCGCGTCGGGCAAGTAGATGTGCTCGGCGCCGTCGGAGGCGGCGATGTTCAGCGCTCCGGAGCGCTGAACCAGAACATCGAGCGTGAGCGGCACCGCTGCAGGCTGCTCTGTGCCACGTGGCAGAAGATCAGCCCATGCTTCCTCGTATGCCTTGCGGAAGGCATGCGCCGAACGGGCATGGCGCGTGGCTGGCACGTCCCGCACCAGCGCCACTAGGTGGCGCAGACGGTCCGGTGCGGATGCCGGATCTCTCCACTGCCGGATGCCGAGCCATCGCAGCCGATGCAGGGCGTCTTGAGTGAGCAACTCGTTGTGAGCGGCGGGCTGGGCGCTGAGGAATTCCGGGGCGCGTGTCCCGGCGGGCATCAACCATGACTCGTCTAGGCGACGGCAGACCACGGCGGTGCGGTGACCGGGTGTGGTCTGAGGGAACCACGAGGCCGACCTGAGGAATCCGGCCAGCGGGGAAGGCCACACGATCTTGGCATTGCCGGCAGTAAAGAGAACCTTCAGCGCCGTCTCGGGCCAGGTCTGCAGCCCATACGTGATCAACTCGGCATACAGACAGCGACTGGTGTCGTCGAGGCGGGCGAACGCCTCCTGCCCCGGGATCCGGCACAGCGGGGTGCGCCGCTGGTAGGAGCTCAGGGGGTGTGGCCGCCGGGGCGACAGATGTCCCACGCATGCCAGCCACTGCTGGAACTCCTCCTGCGACAGCCCCCATTCGTAGCTCCAGGGCATGGAAGAAGGGTCGGCCAGATGCGCGCCTGGCACGTGGCTCGGCGCGGTGAGTTCCTGGAGAGGAAGCCCGTGCGTAACACCGCAGCACTCCAGAAAACACAGCAGGTCCTCGAGCGACTCCACGGCCTCCGGAAACAACTGCGCCGGAGGAGCAAGGATGCTGCTTCGCACAGCTTGCAGGGAGGGGCACCGCGTGCGGCGGGACCGCAGGAGCCCGTCCAGGGCATGGTCAATCCGGCGGGTCACAGCACCGGGCCAATGCGGGCCGAAGACGGCCCGGTCGGCCTGGACCCAGCCGCCCTCGGTGGGGACCAGGAGGCTGGCGGTGATGGGTGTGCCGGGTGCGGCTGGCGCACTGTCGCGCCAGGCGTGGAAAGCAGCAGCCAGGCAGGCGGAGAGCAACTCCGGCTGCCCCTGGGCCTCGACCATTGCCTCGGCGATCAGGTCCAGGATGGACTCGGCACGGTAGCTGTGGACCAAACCCTTGTCTTCCAGCCACGCGCGCCCAGGCCGGGGGCGACCGGTCGCCGGGTTCGTCGCCGGGATGCCGGGGTGCAGGAAGAGGAGGCGGGTGCTGAGGCCGCCCGGCAGGGCGGAGGATGCCGCCGTTGCCGTAGTCCGCAGTTCGGGCGGGAAAAAGACCTTGGCGCCCGGCGTCGATGGTCGCACGAGCGTGTTGTGGCTGCTGAGGAGGAGGGCGTGATCTGCGCAGTCCTCGGCGCGCAGGGTCCTGGAGAGATCGTCGTAGAAGTCGGCCCAGACTGAGGGGGTAGCGAGCTGTTCGGCCAAGGCCATCGCACACCGTTCGGCCCAGGCGGCCAACTCCGGTGGTCGCGGCTTGAGGTCACACTTTCGATGTTTGGCGAGGGTCTCCAGGCGGGAGAGGCGGGTTGCGTTGACCCCGACATGGCTGATGATGTCGGCGACACCGGCCTGCGCGGTGGCCTGCGGGGTGAACTGGGTGGTGGAGGCCGGCTTCCACAGCCGGGCCCGGTCTAGTGAGGTACGCCCCTGACTGGAAGCGAGAACGGGGATGAAGGGGATGCTGTCGAGGTCAACTCCCGCATCGGTGAACGCCTGCGCCAGGCGCGGCACGGCGTCGGCATACCAGCACAGAAGGTCCAGCAGCACGTCGTCGGGCAGCGTCAGGGTGCCATCGGATGTTAGTTGCGCTGCCCGCGCACACGCGGCGGCGGCCTGGTCGAGCAGCATGCGGTTCCACGGGATGTCATGGTTGAGCGTGCGGCGGTCAAGGCCGGCGAAGAACGGCGCATTCAGGTATCCGCCGAATGGCGCCCTTGTGCCCGCTCCCATAGGCAGGAACGTGTACATCCGGCCCTTGAGCGGTTTGTCCACGGGTACTGCCACGCTCACGGTGGCATCACCTTGCCATGCCTCCCACGCGGAACTCATGGTGCGCTCGGCCCGACTGCATGCGATCGCGTCGTGCACCATGGCTTCGCTCACCTGCACGCTGATCATGATGAACTGGGAGCCACGGCTGAGGAGGATCTCCTGGACGCACAGCCCATCCGTGGTATGCAGCGTTGTCACCTTCCGGCCGAAGGTGCGACGCCTCTCCTCCCCATCTGTACGTTGCACCAACGTCATCGACTCGAGTCGGTCCAGGAAGAGCTCAAAAGGCGCGTCGCTCTGGGCCAGGGCATGCAGTTGGCGCTCGGCTTCCTCCCGGGCCGCCGGCGAGCGCAAGGGAAGGCGGATGACGGTCGAAAAGCCCCGCCTCCCGTAGGGCACAACCGCGTCGGGAACCGTAGGGATGACGACTGGCACCTGCAGGGCGGAGACGTTGTCCCGCAACTCCTGTGCGAAACCCGCGCGTTCTGGGACGACGCGCGCGGCGAGTACGTCGAAATCGGCGGACTGCGCAAACCGGAAGCGGAACCCGTCGAACTCCTGTGACGAGCTATGGGCCTTGCTGAAAATCTCGGGGCTGTCGCAGAGGTGAAGGACGCTCTTGAACCCCACTCCTTTGTGGCCGATGCCGTCCTCGGGACTCTTGGTCGACCGAGCGATCCGGCACAGTGCTTCGAAATTGGCGCCGGTCAGCGGCAGACCGCCATTGGCTGCGTACAGCACACCGTGCTCACCCTCATCGGCACAGAGGGCCAGTTCGACCAAACCGTCGGCCCGGTCCGCGGGGTGGGCGTCATGGCCGTTCTGCAGCAACTCCACCAGGGTGCGGCCGTGATAGTCAGGTGCGATGGTCCCCTCGGTGATCTCTTTGAGTTCACGGGTGACCGGTTGCCCCAATCGCTCGGCCTCGATGAAGAGCTGAGCGATGCCCTCGGCCTGCTCCCGGACCTGCCGCTGCCAGTCATTTCCAGGAGTGGGCTCGCTCCGCCCCTTCCCGTCGTGGCGTGCCCCATCCATGTCCCAAACCACCCCCAACCTCGGTCAACCGTCGCTGGTCGCCGGGCAGTTCCGGGTTTCATTACAGCTGCGGACGGCAGTCTCGCGATCCTACTCCTACCTTCAAGGGCAGGCTTCGCCGCACCGATCGCGACCTGCAGAGTGGTGAAGTGACGCGATCACGGAGCCGATCTATGGCTGTCGAGAGAGGGTGACGCCTGCCTGGTGGCGCAGTCGTTCCAGTGCTCTACGCTAGCGTTCCGCGCGCCCTCGTCTCCTCATCGGTCGGATTCCTGCTTTGGGTTTAGCAGTTTCTGGACGGCGCTGGCGCTCCAGGTTCCTTGGCGGCTGAGTGTCGGAATCGCCTCTTCATCAAGCCGGGTGGCGATCTTCCGGAGCGAGAGGCCCTTGTCGCGCAGTCCGGCGGCTGTCTGCCGGGCGTGAGCGAGGGATCGGGTTTCTTCCACGATGGTGGCGTTTTCGCGTACTCGGAGGCCCGCAAACAGTTCTGTGCCTTCGCGCAGAAGGCGGTTGTGGTGAGGGTTGTCGTCCACGGCATCGATTCGGGTGCCGTTCTCGACTACCTGTACGCCCCGGAAGAGGGCTAGGTCGTACATGACCCGCCGCTGCGCGGGACTGGAGAAGACCGTGTCGGGGCTGGTCACGTAGAGGGTACGGACACAACCCAAGTCCATGATCAGCGCGGCGAGATAGGCCAGGCCCCGCTCCGGATGCTGAGGGTCGACCGGAAGTACGAAGTGGTGAGGCGTGTCAAGGGAGTCGTCGAATGTCTTCGCTGCTGCCTCCGCGCCTTCATCACCAAGCACCGCCATAGCACTGACAGAGGCACCGAGAAGATGCGTGCGCCCTTCGAGGCGTGACTCATCGCCAGATTTTTCCCTGTAATGGTAGCGAGGGTATCTCTCCTCGCCGTCGTCTTCCCCGAGAAGTCTATTGATACCCTGCCGGGTCCACACGGCAGGACGCTCGTAGTCGTCAACGGTTTCGAAGATACGGGCGACATGCGCTTGGGAATATCCCATTTCATAGATGAGCTTGTGCGCCAGTCGGGCGCACTCTTCACCGCTTGGCCAGCCACGAGAGATGTACGTCTCGCCCACCAGATTGCCTGCAGCCGGGGGCAGCAAGCGGTGCCGTTCGCGGGCCGCCTCGCAGGCCAGATGCTGCGGACTACCCGGCTCGGGATCAGCTGTGATCAACTGCTGTCCGACGGTGACGGACCTGTCTACCGCCATGGCTTCTGCACAGGCGACAGCGCGTGTCACGGCGTCCCCTAGATGAGTCTCGTTCGGGATACGCAAGTGGCTGGCCACCCCCAGGCGGATTAAAGAAAGGGCTTCTTGCAGTGCGATACGATCCCGCACTCCTGCCCGCATCAGCGACAGCGCTTCCTGGCGCCGCAGCATATGGTCGGGAAAAATTTCCGCCCCATTTTTTCCGTCTTTCGACCTGACGACATAATAGATATCCACACATCCCCCTCATTGCCGAATCTCATCACTTGCGAATCACGCAGAAGCTTCCCTCTGATGGGAGAAGCATCAAGGCGGTAAGGATCCTGGCACTGGAGGTCACGCCTTGGCAAGGCGGCGTGTCCTGCCCGTCCGCCCAAGAGAAGCGGCATTAGATAAAGGTACTTAGGGCGCAGATTTTGAGTTCTGGTTTCTGTACGTCTGGGATTTTCACAGGGGACGGATTCGTGGGCGGACACGCAGAACAGTGCGGCTGTTGGAGCCATCACCTCTCGCAGACGCCCGCAGTCGCACACTGGCGAGAAGCCGACGTCAGGCCGCCTCCCTCATCACCTACGGGCAGCTGACCCATCCGTCGCCGACACAGCGGAGCGGGGCGTCGTGGTCCCGCCCTACAGTCTGGGCATGGTTCATGAGAGGGTCCTGCGCGGATACTTACTGGAAGAGGTCGTTGCCTGGCTTCTGCGGTCGAGCGGCTACGAGTTGCTCTCCGCGGCACACGATCAGGAGAAGAACCCTGCATACCGCGTCCTCAAACAGCGGCACAATGGGATGGCCGTGCGCGGCAGAGGAGCATGGCACCAGGCCGACGCGCTCGGGGAGTTCCGTTACGTACCGCCATTTTCACACCCGGTGAGGCTCTTCGTGGAGGCAAAGTTCACCGGCACGAACGTCGGGCTGCCGACGGTGCGTAACGGCCACGGAGTGGTGCACGACGTCAACGAAAACGTAGTGACCTCGGTACACGGAGCCGCCCCCAGCCGGCCCAGGCCGCGCTACCACTACAGCTACGCCATCTTCTCCACCGCCGGCTTCAGCCGGGACGCCCAGGAGTACGCACTCGCCCACCAGATCTCGCTCATCGACCTGTCCATGCCCGACTTCGAGGGGCTGCGGAATCTGGTGTCGACGCGAGCGCGGCGCGTCCATGAGGTACTCGACCCGCTCCCGGCAAAGCAGCGGCCCCGGGTACACCAGCTACGCACACATCTGCGCCGTCGACTGCTCCAAGTCGTCGACGACTACAGCTACTTCATGGACGGGGATGACGTGCCCGTACTGCCCCGGAGCGTCACACAGCCGCTCGACGACATTGCCCAAAACCTGAGCAGCCGGCAGACGCCGGGGCTGGTGCTCGCCTTTCCGTCGGGCCCCTTCGTCCTCGGTCTGACGTCCGAGAACCTCTACGCCTTCGTCGACTACGCCTGTCGGCACCCCACCCACACCGTGCACCTGCGCAGGCTCCCGCAGACCGCATCCCATCCGGTGTGGCAGGTCCGTCCGGCCGAGAGCCCCGGTGCCTACGCCATGACATTCAGCCTGCCTGAGCAGGTCGAGTCCTGGATCCGGGCGCAGGAGGAAACCGTCAACGACCGGGCCCGCTGGATCAAGCGAAATGTACTGTCAACCATGACAATCTACTGGCTGGACGGCGATCACACCCTCACCTTCCAGCTTCGTTACGCCCCGACCGAACTGCGCCAGTGACGGCACAATTCGGCTCGCTGCGGCCACCGGTGCGGCCCGGCGGTGATTCAGGCCGTGGAGTCCGAAGCCGGACCAGGGTCCGTCCGGTACGAGCTCAGGCCTCGCATCAACAGACCCAACCTCCTGGACGCCATGTCGAAGTCGGCCCAGCCGGCAGTGAACAAGGCGATCCAGGACATCCACAACGCCGAGGACCGTGAGCGGCCGAACGGGCCATCAAGACCGTCGCCAAGCTCTACGGAGCCAAGATCACCGACGGTCAGGACCTGCCTGGACCCGCCTGCGCACACGAATCCGATCAAGTCGACCTTCGCCACCGTCCGGCTCCGCACCAAGGGTGCAAGCTCACGCACAACGATCAGCGCGTCGCTGGTCTGGTGGAGCCGTATTGGCCTCGCAGGTCGCAAGGCACTTCCTCGTTTCTCGAAAGGTCATCCACAGGCATCAGACCGGTGGATCCGGGCTCAGTTGCCCGGCACACTTCGGAGAAGGCCATGTACTGCGGCGCGTAGAAGGGAGGCCGAGCCGCTGCCGTCGGCGTAGTCGATGACGGCTGCTTTCGCGTGCTGGGTGATGAACCCGGTCGCGGCGTGCTTGGCACAGCGGGTGGCCAATACGACCACGTCCGCCTGCCTGGCTTTTTGCCGCAGTTGCGGACTGCCCACGCTGTCGTGAGCGACGGCAACCTTGACGCCGGGGGCGAGCTGCTGCAGCGCCTCGCCAACCCGATCCAACACTCGCTGGTCAAGGGAGTACAGCAGCAGGTTGCGACCAGCCGCATCCCGCAGGCCAGTTGCGGTGTCTTGTGCCTGCCCCTCGCCAGGCTGATCGTGCCAGTCCAGTTCGATGCCGAGTTCCACGGATAGGCGCCGTGCCATGGCGAGATCGGCGGGATCCAGGCGCCCCTGGTGCACGCTGAGCGGCAGCAGCATTGCCAAGGCGAAGGATTCACGTGCATCAGGGTCGGGGTGTGCCTCCATGACCAGCCGGTCCGCGAAGTCCAACGCGATAGCGGCCCGCTCGGGAGCGACCCAGCGCTCGCACGTGTCGGCAAGTTCTCCCAGCAGTTGCCCGTAGACGGCAGCGGAAGGACCGGAACGCAGCACGATCTCGGTCAGTGCCTGCACGGCCAACAGGTCGCCCGGTCCAAGCCAGTCGTAGGCCAGCGCACAGGTGATCAGAGCACGGGCGCTGAGCGGTGCAGGTTGGTCGTAACCGACGCTTTCGATGAAGGCGCCCACACAGCGCCAGATCTTTGCCTGACCCTCGTCGTGCAGCCCTTCCAGCAAGGCGGCGATGTCTCGGTCGTCCAGGGCTGGCGAGGGCCAGGCTGTCCAGACTTCCTGCTCCAGGATGCTGGTCAGGCCGGTATAGCCGTCGGCGATCGCGCGGATCAACTCCGGCCAAGAGGCAAGGACCTGCTCCGTCGTGGCCGGCTCGGCGGCTTGCGCTGCAGACGAAGACGGCGACGGTTCCGGGGTGTTGGCGAGGGTGCCGGTCTGGTGGGTGGGCGCCTCCTGCTGCGGAGGGCTTTGTGGGCCGGCGAGGGCCGCGGCCGCTTCCCTAAGAACAGGTGGCAGGGCGTCGTGGGATGCGGTGCGCTCGATGGTGGTGAGTATGTACTGGGTACTCTGAGGATCTTCCCGGGTCACCGCGGCCAGCAGCAAGACCAGGAGTGCCTCAATGGAGTAGGACTCCGCGCTGTCTTCGAAGGGAGCGAGGGCGAGGAAGCCCCGATCGCGTAGGGCGTGTTGCGCAGCTGACAGGTCGCCGCGGTCTAGCGGGTCCTGCAGGTCGCAGGTGAAGGCAGCATTGAGCACCGCCGCCTTCACCGGCGTGGGCGGATCTTGCCGCAAAACGTCGCTGAGACCCGGGTAATCGAGTAGTTCTTGATCGAGGCCGAGCCGGGAGAGTCGTTTGATGTGCAGGTGGGCGAGGTTGGCGGCGGTAATGCCTCCTTGCCCGGCCAACTGGTCGAGGGCGGCTTGGGAAGCGGCTTGGCCACCGGCTGCCAGGGCAGCGTCGAACTCGGCCAGCAGTCGCCCCGTGGGCTTTGTTGCCCGCCACAGTCGAGGGGGACGATGGGCCAAGGTGTGCTGCATGAGCAGGGCCACGTCGGTCAGTCTCTGGCGGTAGCGGCGGTGCGGGTGTGTTTCCAGTCTGAAGGTCGTCTCTGCTCCGGCGAAGTCCTGCACTGCTGCTTCGACTGGGTCGTTGGCGTCCAGCGTGCTGGGGCGTACACCGGAGCCGATGAGATAGGTCGGCCCGGCGAAGGCGGTGATGACGTTGCCAATGAGGGCTGCGTGTGCCTCGTCGCGGGCGATGACGTAGATCGCGAAGCGGTCCTGGGCCTGCTGGTAGCGCGGCAGCATGACCGGGATGTCGCTGCCGCTGCGTAGCAGGTCGACGAAGGGCCGGACCCGTTCGCCTTTGCGGGGGTCGGGATCCATGTCTGGCCACGCGTCGTTGCCCGGGCCGAAGAAGCGCAGCAAAAAGGCTTCCAGGTCCTGAGTGGTCCAAACGGGGGCAGCCTGGCGCGCGGCGATCACTGATGCTCCTTCCATCGCTGGGCGAGTTCCAGGCGTGCCTGGGCCGCGTCGCTGCCTCCCACCTTGTAGCTCACCGCCTCGTCGTTCTCCATCAGGCCGCGCACCGTGAAGTTCATGGACCCGGTGAGCAGCCAATCCCGACCGCAGATGGTCTTTTCGTGCACGGCGGGGTCCTGCACCATGCGCACGGCGTGCTGCGAGGTCAAGCGGCGCAGACGCCCGAGGAATTGTGCATTGTGCGGGTCCGGGCGGGTGACCACCGTCAGGGAGGCGCTGGCCGCCACAATCCGGGCGAGCAGGTCGGACAGCGAGCAGGCGCTGGGGGGATTGTCGTCAAACAGGTCGTCGTACGTTCCCTGGCTGTTGTCCAAGACCTTCACGTCACTGATCCACGGCGAGACCAGCCACATCACGGGCCCAGGCCAGACGAGTTCCCCCACTAGCGCCGTCGCCAGGATCGAGTCGGCGCGCACGCCGGTGTGCCCCCCGGTGCGTACGGGGCGCTCGAGTCGACTCACTGTGTCGCCTCCCGGATGTCCACCCGCACGCGCCACTGCTGGCCGTCACGGCTCATTCCTTGCATCTCCCCGTACAGGCGCAGGACGTCCCAGTCCACCGTGAGAGCTGGCACGCGGACGATGGCGTCAGACAAAGCCGTCGTGGCGTTCGTGTCGGCTGTCAACTCCACGGCGGCATGCTGGGCTATCGCGGTCTGATAGCGCTGCTCCCAGCCCTCTTCGGTGACGTCGATGCGCGGCAGTTGCTCATCGTGTGCCGCGGCGGCCAGGAGGCGGTCCAGGACGGGAGGACGGTCGAGGTAGGGCTGGTAGTGCTGAAGGTGGTGGGTGCGGGCATCGCGGCCACGCGGCCAGAGCAGACTGAAGGCCTGGTCGGCCGACAGGCGCGGGCCGGGGCCGGTGGGCAGGCGCCCGGAGCCGACGGCGTAGGCAATGACGCGGGCGTCGACTTCCACGCCCAGGCGACGTTCCAGGTCCTGCCACCCTTCGATCAAAGCCAGTGCGCTGGCGTCGGTGGTAGGGCTGCTGCCGGGGCGGAGCAGTCGGGTGGACAGCGCTGCCACCGCACTGTGCCGCGGCGGACCGTCGAGTCTGCTCCAAGCCTCGCGAAGGTCGGTGAGCGCTTGGCTGGAGTCGGCGGCGGAGGTGTGGGCGCGCAGGACTGCCATTGCCCGTGCTGCGACTCCGGTCGGTTCGGCCGTCACGTGGCGCAGGAGTCGGGTCACGGTGGTGTCGACGTACTCGTAGTCGTTGGGGGTTAGAGCCGTCTCAACCAGGCGCCAAAAGCGCCGCGGGTCCTCGGCATAGTAGCGGGACAGTTGTTCGATCACGCCTAGGCCGCCGATGGAGGTTTCGCTCAGCCACACCACGGCCGGATCCCCTTCATTGGCTGCGGGGACCACGTCCACGATCAGATCGCCGTCTTGAGCATCCGGGCAGGCGCGCAGGGCTGCGGCGAGGATGGCCGCAGCCACGGTGTCGGTGTAGGCGCGCCGTGCCAGGTCGGCGCTGCGGATGGCGACGTCCGAAGCCACCAGAAGTTGCCCGGCCCGGTCCAGGGCGTCGATGACAGCGGGCACGTCGCTGAGTTCGGTGAGCGTGGCGATGAGACGTTCGTTGCTGTGGGCGGGCTGGCCGGTGGGCTCATCGCGGTAGAGCACGCTGAGGATTTCCGCCAGGTCGTCTCGCCAGCTGCCATCCGCCAGCGTTGAGCGGATCGACGACGGGTCGGGACCGTTGTCGATCAGGCCGCGCAGGGAGAACGACGTCAGGTACACCAGCGCCAGCCAGCCGCGCTGGAACTGGTTGGTCACCTCCCCCAGCGCAGGATCGTCCGCCACTGCCTGGAAAAAGGCCAGGGTGCCCCACTGGGGCGAGGTGAGGTAACGCGCGACCTCGGGACGCGTGGTGTCCAGTGGGGCGAGGGTGAAGGAGGCTGCGTCCACGTTCAGCCGGAAACCGAGCGCGGCCGGTTCCCCGTTCCGGGTGTAGCGCACGGTGCGGGCGTCCGTAGCGCCTGCCTCGTAGCTCACTTCAAAGCGCGAACCGGCAGTCATGCGGCGCACCTCGATCGGATTGCCCGCCGCGTGCAGGGCGAAGCCGACGGAGGTGATGCGGTGTTCCCACGACGAGGGACGGGGAACGTCACCCGGCAGGAGTTGGGTGCCTGCATCGACAACGATCTGCGAGCCCCACAGAGGAAATCCCTGTGACCGGTCGGCGACCTCCTTGGGCGGCTCGCTGAGCTGCAGACGATGCGGGCGCAGCACGACCAGACCTGCCGAATCCTGCCCCAGGGGGACCCAGAGGCCTTCGGGCATCGAGCCCGGTACAAGGCTCTCGTCCAGTTCCAGGGTGTCCTGGCCAAGTGGGGGAATCGGCAGCCAAGTGCGGTGGTCGTCACGCTGGTAGCCATAGCGGCGGCTGACCCTGCCAGGTACGGCTTCCCTCAGGGCCCTGGCAATCGGCAGCAACTCGTCGGTGCTGTCCTGGTCGGCGCTGCTGGCAGTAGTGCGCGAAGCGAACGGAAGGATCAGTCCGACCTCGGGCACATTGAGCGGATCAAACAGCGTTCGCGTGACGAACTCCGGCAGCATGGCACGGGGCTCGGCGCCGGGATCCTTCTCCTGGAGGGTCTGCCAGTTGTTCTTCAGGCGGCGTACCGCGGTGGGAACCACGCTGAGCAACAAAGAGCGCGGCTCCTCCCAGAGCAAGGCTTGCACTTCGTCGGCGGTCAACTGCAGTGCCGCTTTGAGATGGCGCGCCAGATCGTCCTGGAGAGCAGTAGTGGTCAAGAGGCTCTCCAACACCTGCGCCAAGTCCAGGCGGGGGGCTTTGT
This sequence comes from Streptomyces sp. NPDC046805, assembly GCF_040645355.1. NCBI lineage: Bacteria > Bacillati > Actinomycetota > Actinomycetes > Kitasatosporales > Streptomycetaceae > Streptomyces > Streptomyces sp. NPDC046805. Next base: position 22,176 of record NZ_JBEYYC010000037.1, read on the forward strand.
CCTTGTCGCGGTTCTTTGCTTTTGGTGCGGTCAACAGCGTCCTGGGGTCGGCCCACAGGTGGCGGGAGCGCAGTTTGCGTCCTGCCCAGTCCAGCAGAGACTGCGCTCCCTGGATCTTGATAACAAAGCGGTTGTTGACCGGAAGGTGACGTACGGGCACTTCCGGCTGGAACAGTGTCTCGTAGGCCTGGTAGGCCAGTCGGTCCCGGCCGTAGTCGGACAGGGTTATGACCGTGATGGGGCGCATGGCGCGTTGACGGCCGGCCCGGCCGCGTCGCTGGATGAAGGCCGCCGCGTCGTGGGGGGCCTTGTGCTGGAGTACCAACCCGACACGAGGGTCGTTGAAACCGACTTCGAGCGAGGCGGTCGCCACCGTCAGCTTGGCCTGCAGATCGACACCGACGTCCTGAGATGACGTGCGCGCTATCCGCAGAGCGCCGCGGTGGCCAGCCCCCGGGGCGAGCACATGGCCGATCTTTTCCATCAGGTCCCACGATTGGCCGTCACGGTAGCGGGCTTGGTGGTGGGCGCGGGCCGGAGCGCGCAACGCGGCCAGGGCTGGTTTCCGACCCGGTTGACCGTAGCGGTTCTGCCCGCCCTCAGCGTCCCGCAGGTCGTCGTAGAAGCGGTTGGTGACATCCAGGTCGTCGGTGAACAGGAATCCGGTGGACCCGTATAGTGCGGCGTCTTCTTCCGGGTCGAGCATGCGCCCAAAAAGCATGGCGGTTTGGATGGAGGTTGACAGCAGGCTGCTGCCGGCGATCGGATCGCCGCGCAGCGCCAGAGCGTACTCGCGCCCCTCCTCATCCATGCTGTCGTCGGCGGGTTGGATGTACTCGACGTGGCTGTCGCGCAGTCCCACCAGGCGGGCGAAGAACGCACCAGCGTCGCGCAGGGTGGCGCTCAGACCGACGAAAGCGACCGGCTTGCGGACGGCCTGCTGCCAGCGGCGCAGCAGCAAAGCAGTCTGGGCTCCGTGAATCCCGGAGTAGGTGTGCACCTCATCAAGCAGGACCAGAGACGGGACCGCGCCTCCCTGCCAGCCCAGCAGTCGGCTGAGTCCGCCTCCGGCACTGTTCAGGTTGAGCATTTCGGTCGTGGTGAACAGCAGGTCAGGGGGCGCGTCCTGCTGGGATCGACGGGTCAGGGCAAGGCTGCCCTCCGGAATGCTGGCCGGGCAGGCTAGGCAGACCAGGCGCTCCTTATCGCCGCGACGGTCAAGATCACGCCAGAGCAGTTCACCGCGCTCGCACGCAGGACAGGTCAAATAGGGGCAGATGGCACCCTCTCGCGTCCGCTTCCAGGCAGTACGGCCGCTTGCGCCAGGCTGGAGCCGGTCGTCCTCATGGTGATAGGGCGTGTCTCCGTAGAGGGCCCCCAGTCGAAGCGGCCGGCGCGCGGAGCCCTGCAGGGTGGGCTCCAGCGTGCGGGCGGTGCTCAGCGCTTCCCGCAACTGATCGCGCAGCAGTTCCTTGCGCGGATACAGCGCCAGCGTGTGCAGGCGGGAACTGTTCGGTCGGGCACGCTCGGCCATGGCGGCGAAAGCCGGCAGGTAGAAAGACAGCGTCTTGCCGCTACCGGTGCCAGCACCCACGATCACGCCGCTGGAGTGCGGACGTTGCAGCGCGCTGGTCACCGCCGCGGTGGCGTCAACCTGGAAGCGGGCTAGGTCACGAGACCCGATGTGGGCTTGGGCCACGAGGTGCTGAAGGGGGCCCCAGCCGGCCAGAGTGGCGAGTTCCTTCAGCGCGGTCGCCGCGGGGATATTGCGCTGGGGGTAGCGACGCGGCGCGGTGTGCAGGCGGTAGTCGGCCACGAGTCGCTTGCCGCTCTGCCACCACCGCGCCGCCTCATCGCGGGCCTGCCAGGTGAAGAGTTGCCGCAACTGCGCCGCTAGCCGGACGGTCTCGGCGAGCCGCGTGCGGTACTGCGGGGGTGAACTGTCGGGCACCTTGAAGAGCCAGGCGCGATCGCGGAACTCGTACAGCAGGTCTTCGCTCGACATACCTGCCGCCGCCTCAGGGGCGTTCGACAGACACTGGTCGATGACTTCGAGGACTTCGCTCTCCGTCAGGGCCCCGTCGGCGATGCCCCACGATACAAGGGGCAGTTCGCGGCTTTCGAGGTTATTGAGGACCTGGTTGTAGAAACGCGCAAGGGACGGTGCGATCACGCCCGCCTCCTACGGAGCTCCAGGTCGGCGTCGAGAGCGGCGCGGCGCAGCAGCGCGATCTCCTCGTCGGTGATGTCACGCAGCAGCAGTGCGGTACCGGACGCCAAGCGGTCCAGCAGCGTCTGCAGTCCTTCCGGAGGCGGCGGTGCGGTATTGAGCAGTTCCGTCAGCTCAGCGTGTGCGTTAGCGAACAAGGTAATCGCCGCTACATCGAATTCGGAGGCGCGGGCGGCTCGGACGAGGCCTTGGTGCAGCGTCTTGGCCCGTGCCTGTTCCTCCAGGGAGAGCATGGCTTGCCGCGCGAGTTCCAGCGCCGTCAACTGGGCTTGCGTCCACTGCTGCCAGGCTTCCTGGCTGTCTTGTGCTATGAGTTCGGCGACCTTCTTCACAGCCTGCGAGGCCTTGTTAAAGGCCGGATTGGGGGGCAATCCGCCCTCGCATTGGCGGGCGAACGCGGCCAAACCTGTGTCGATCCCGGACAGGTCGATGTCGGGGCTTCCCGGTTGCGCCATCAAGGAGCGGGCGATGCGGATGCGCCGCTGCAAGGTCACCAACTGGTTACGCAGAACGCTGATGCGTTCGCTGATGCGCCGGGCCTCCTCCTCGCCTTTCTCTCCCTCGCTGAGTCGGCGCGCCTCCGCCTGCAGACGCTCCGCCTTTTGCAGGACGGACAATGGCCCGCTCATCGTTCCTCCCCCTCTGCGTTCAGCCCCTGCCACTCCCTCAAGAGTTCTTGGACACCCCGAGCCGCCTCGTCGCCATGGGAGTTCGCACGGGACGCTGCATGTTCCAACGCGGCGGTCAACCATGCATCGCTCGCCAGTAGCAAGGCGCGTACCACCTGCAAGGTGGGGCCTCGATCCCGCACAGCCGCTGTGATGCACGCCGCGCGCCGCACAGTGTCGGAAGACTCAGGATCATCCGTCCTGCGCAGATCATCCTCAAGTTGGTTGAGGACCTTCCAGTCGACGTCCTGGGAGCGTTTCAGAAGGTCTGTGATCTGTGCCCGGGTAGCCAGGGGAACCGGGATACTAGCGTCCTCGGCTGCGGCAAGCGCGTCGCGAACCGCTGCCAGGACTTGCGCCCCCGTCGAACCGCGTGAATGGTGTTGCCGTATTTCGTCGAGTTTCTGGCGCAAAGACGTGTTTTGCGCGTTCACCACGTCCATCCAGTTGGCGAAGTTCTTCACTGCCGGTCTCACCCACTCCGGCACCTCCAACCCGGCCACCTGCCAGTCCCACTGCGCAGTCGCCCGGCGCAGCAGTGGCAGCGCCCGGGCGGCATCGATCAGCCGCGGCGCCCCGGCGCCCTGAGCCACGCCCAGACTGGTGCGAAGCCGCTCGATTAGGGATCGCCTGTACTGGAGGTGGGACTCCAGTGCTCTGCTCCAGGCCGCATCGCAGTCGGCGGTGTCCTGACGTGCCCATGAGCGCCCCTCAGCAAAGGCCGCCGACAATAGTTCGGACTCGTCCATGCCGGGCCAGGCCTGCCCAGCCAGGGCTGCACCGATGAGAGAAGCTCTCAACCCGAGCACCAACTCGTCGTCAGTGATCTCCAGGTTCTTCTGCAGCGCCGCGGTCAGTGACGCACCGTAGCGGTCGGCCTCGGTGCTCAATCGACGTACGTGCTCGGCCCGCTGGGCAGGCTGGCCGTTCTTCAGCAGAAGCACGCTGCGCAGATAGCGACTGTTTCGCGCCGTTCGCTTGATCCGAATGGGTGCCGCACCCGCACCCTGCACGTTTTCCGTTGCTCCTTCAATGGAGACCACACGGGCGTTGGGGGGCCAAGCCGCTCGAATAGTTCCTTGCGTTTGTTCCAGCATGAGCGGATCAACCCAGCGGTATCGCTGCACCACCGCAGTGACAAGTACGGTACGCAGATCACTCGCGACGCCCTGCAAGAGAACCTGCTTTCGCGTAAGCCAGTCTTCTACCGCATCAAGCTTGGCCTTCAGGGATGCTGGCAGTCTCGCCTCGGCAATGGCCTTCTGCCCAGTGTCTTCAGGATCCCGTACCGGCTCATCGCTCCCCCCCTTCTCCCCTGTCCTGGTCCGCTTCTGAGACACTGCACCCTCACCGGAGAACGTGCGGGACTCTAGACCAAAGGCTTCAACGACAGCGGAAGGCAACGCACCGGCATAGTCCGGAGCGTCGCCCCAGAACTCGAGAACGATCTTTCGGCGGTCGGCGTCGAGTAGGTCCTCTGCTTCTACGACTTCCTGCACCTCAGTGGACAGCGGCTCATCAACGTCTGCCGTGGGGAACTGCGCGCGGAAGCGAGCGTCGGGGAAGGTTCCTTCCCTGAGCGCGTTGGCATGCTCGACCAGAACAGGACGAATCACGCTGCCGAGCACGGTGCGGGGGACGAACGCATAGGGATCATTGCGCGGAGCCGTCGAATGGATCGCGCGTACGAGTGCAGACTGATTGAACGGATACAGCCCAATTCCGTCGGAGGTCGCCCCGAACTGCTCATGACACTGGGAGATCAGGGAGCAACTATCGCAGCGGTTGGGGACCTGTCCGTCTTGCGTGCCTTCCAGGACGTCGCGTCCAAGGCGTGCAGCGTTGAGGTAGCGTCCGACGAAGGTGGTGATCTCAGACTCGCCCTGGTGATCCCTGGTAAAGGGCACGTTGAGGTTGTAGATGTAGCCGGCCGTGGCGCGAACGCGGGTGAGTGCGGTTTCTGGCAGGTCTTTGAAGTAGCCCGTGGTGACCGCCATGAGGGTACGGATCGGGGCCAGGCTCGTGCGGCCGTACCGGTTGGCAGCCTCGATGACGGCATCAAGGAGCTCTCTTTGCACGCCCTGGATCAGCGCAAAGTCCTCGATGAGTAGGATGATCTCTTTATTTTTGCGGGCGTACTCCCGCCGTACCTGGAGCATGGCATCCTGCAGACGGCCGGCTCCCAGGCTCGCCACCCGCTTGACAGCTGTCTCCAAGTGCTGGTTCAGCAGGTCGACTGCGGCCTGCTGCAATTCTGTATTCCCCGAGATTGCACGGATCAGTTTGATCGTGACCTGGGCGGCCTGGTGGAGATCCAGCAGGTCGGTAGGCAGGTTCTCGATCGTGAAGGCCATGGGGCGATCCGGTTCGCCACCTGCACGATCCCGGAGCAACTGCTCCGCCAACTTGGGAATGAACTTCCCCGGTGCAAGCATGTAAGCGCTCACATGAGGATCTTGCAGAACAACCGTCAGGCCGCGGGGGCCAGCGAGCGGACGGGCATGCTGAGGCACGTCCCGCGGGGTCGTGGCGGCCAGGGACTCGCTCAGGGCGTTGACCAGTCGCCTGCTGAGCGTGGCAGCGTCCACGCTGTCGGTGAACTGGTGGATCTCGGCACGCAACTGAGCCAGGGTGCCGTCTTCCGCGTCGGCAAGCAAAGCGTCGATCACGGCACGCAGGCTGGTCTTGGCCTTTTCCAGGTAGATGACCTTGCACCTGTCCGAGTCCGGCAGATTTTCGTACACCCAGCGCACCAGATGAGACTTTCCAGTGCCGGAGTCACCGACGATCGGCAACAAGAGCGCACCGGTGTCGGACTTTAGGGCGAGGAATTCATCACGGACGGTTTCCTCATCGATGAGCGGGCCGTCGGAAAGGACAGCACGTCCGTCCAGGCGGGATCGGCGAATGCGCAGCGGCGCATGCGTGGCTAGGAAGACCTCACGAGAAGGGCTGACCGCCTCGGTGTTGATGGTCGCAGCCGCGGTTTCGGGCGTCCAGCAAAGGAAGCCACGGAAGTCAGCCATGCTGGTCCTCCGAGATGACGATGTCGGACACGTAGTGGGACGGACGGTCAGGATCATGGACGGTCAGGATGCGCTGAGCGTCGGCGTCTTGCTGCATGATGAGCCAGCCCTCGTCTTCGCCACGTAGTAGGGCAAAGGACAATGCGAGCCCGGCTGATTGTGCGCCCGGGTCAGGGATGCCCAAGGCGTTGGCATATTCGCCGCCCGGGAGTACCGGCAGGGCGGTGCGCAATGCACGGGCGACGTCGACTGCGTTGACTCGGTCCCCGACGGCCCACAGCGATTGCACAGTCTGTTTGACGGCTGCTGTGCAGTCCGGTGAGAGAGGTCCCTTTCCGCCGCTGGGCAGCAACGGAGCCGCTCCCAGGCCTAGCGCAGGGGCCCAGTGCACAAAGCGGTTCCACCGGGTGTCGTTTTTTGAAGCAGTGCCGGCTTCGGGGTTGAGGTCGATGGACTGCTCAAGTTGGGCGATGTCCCAGGTAGCAGGCTCGTCGAGCGGGTCTCTGGAAAGGAACCACACGAGGGTACGGGTCAGATCTCTCGGACCGGTCTGCCGATTGCCTTCGGCCAGTCCCGCATTGAGGTCGCTGGACAGGACAGCCTGGCGCAGGGCCGCGGCGAACGTGCCGAAGTCGGTGCCGTCCACCTCAAGAGCGTGGCCGATAAGCGAAAGTCGGCTGTCCTCTTCCGCGATCAGCCGCAACTCACGCAGGCTGCGCACGGCTTGGTCAAAGGCCTTGTTCTCCTTTCCCTCGGTAAGCGAGGGCGGGGCCAAGAGGGCGCGTGCGCGGTCTGCAGGCAGCGGTTTTCCTTCTGCGGCAAGGAGGCGAACGACGGCCCACATAAATGGTGGTATCGATGCTTCCACATTGAGCAGGGCCATTAGAACGACTCCAAGGCAGTACGCACCCACAAGTGGGCGCGGTGGATTGCGACAAGAGGGGAATCGGAACGATCCGGGTGCGCCAGGGCCCGTGGATGCAGCAAGTACGTTACATCTTGGGAATCGAACCGCATCGCCAGGTCGTCTCCCATGTGGGAGATGGAAGGCTCAAGGAGCCAGACCATAGGATTGGTGTAGCGGCCGATGAGGTCCTCGTCGGTATCCAGGATGAGAGGACCGGGGCGCACGTCGCGTTGGAGTCGTCGTGTGGCGATGTGGTTCAGTCCCGGCCCGCCTATCACCGACATCCCCCGCACCACCAACCGTTCGAGCAGTTCCGGGATCAGGTCGGTGAACTCTCGCTCCGTTTCCCAGTAGATGGACAGGCACGGCAGGTCGCCCCGGAAGCGCCGTAGGGGGTCTTCGCATCGGGTCGGCCACGACGGCACCGGGGGCCAGGGTTCGACCGCCAGTCGGTAGTAGCCCTCGGGGGTGGCTCGTGGAGGACCGTCCTTGCGGCAGTGTGGACACCCACGACAGGTGACTCCTGTGGTCAAGGTGCCCCCGCGGTAAGGCACGCGGTAGTGCTCAGCCAGTGCCTCCCCCCAGCAGCGGTCGCTGCGCAGGATTGCCCGCAGCCGTCCTGCTGCGGCACGTTGGTCGGCGATGATCCGTTGGCGGACTTCGTTGAAGCGTTCGCGGAAGTAAGCACGGTCGTTGGTCTGGCTGTCTGAGAGGAAGACGTCAAATTGCTTCCCCAAGGCGGCGTAGAACGCATCGGAACGTTCTTGCCATGCCGTTTCGGTTTCCCCGTCGCCACGGACCGGAGGTTCGGGAATGGTCACCTTGATGAGGTTGGCTCTGACCATGAAGTTGAGGATGCGCTCGTTCCAACTGCGATGCCGGTTGAAGCCTTCGGGCATGTCGGCAGGCAGGGCGTCAAGGTTGACCCGGTAGGCGCCACTGGCGGTGGGTGTGCGGCTTACCCACATGGCCCGCCACCGGATCCAGGCGCGCTCGACCGTCAGTTGCGGGCTGCGGTTGAGCCTTTCGGCCAGTTTTTCGTCTCCGGGAGCGGTGGCCATGTAGGCAATGCAGGGGTTTCCGTCGCGCCCTGCGCGGCCGACTTCTTGGTAGTAGCGGTCAGTGGTCTCCGGGAGGCAGGCGTGGACCACGGTGCGCACGTCGGCCAGGTCGACTCCCAGGCCAAAGGCTGAGGTGCCCACGACTACGTCGAACCGGGTCGGAGTGGGCCCGGCGGAGGTGGAGCCTGCCCAGCCCTCCAAGGCCGCTCGCCGCTCGTCATCTTTGGATTTGCCGGTGACGTGGGTGACACGCTCAAAGCCGGCTTGGCGGAGCCGTGCGGCCCAGGCGATGGCGTCTTGCACCCGCGTGGTGTACAACGCCAGTGGCCGCGGCAGCATAGCGACGGCTTCGATGACGGCTTCTTGTCGGGTCTGGGCGTCTGGGCAAGTGTCGACGTAGTAGCTGGGTTCGTGCCGTAGTTGAGAGGCCCAGACCACCTGTGCTTCGCCTTCTTCGGCGAAGAGCTGCTCCAGGAGGGTGACCTGCTGGTGGGTGAGGGTGGCGCTCATCGCCACCGTCACCGGCGCCTGATCCTTGGGGGCCTTGCGCAGCCAGGTACGCCGGTGGCTGGCCATCGTCTGGAATTCGGGCCGAAACCCCGTGCCCCACTGCTCGACCAGGTGCGCCTCGTCGATGACGAAGTACTGCAGCAGTCCGGCTTCGGCGGCGTCCTCCAGAGGTTTCTTCAGCGCCGTCACCACCGCTTCCGGGGAGGCGAACAGCAGGCGTTGGCGACCGGTGCGGACGTCCTCGCATATCTGCCGCTTGACCTCCTCCGGCATGCCACCGGTGTAGGCATAACGGCCGGTCGGGCTCCGTCTGCCCTGCCGTTCAAGGGTGGCCTGCGTTCTAGCCTCCATGTCCAGGGCAAGAATGACCGTGGGGACGACCACGACGGACACCCCCCCGCGGGCGCCGGCCAACAGGGCCGAGGCCTGGGCCACCGCGGTCTTGCCGTGTCCGGTGGGCAGGCACACGATCGTCGTGCTGCCGGCAGGAGCCAGGGCAACGGCTCGCGCGGCTTGTTGCTGCCCGACGGAGACGTACTCCTGGTAGCCGAGGGCCTCTGTCCAATAGGGGTCGGCCGACCGGGGTTCGAGGTGTCTCCGATGCGGTGAGTCCACCCCGAGATAAATTTGCTTCAGGTCCTCCCGGGCGCTTTCTTGTGCTTCGGGCGTCAGCTCCCGCGGGTGCCATGGCAGGGCGAAGACCCGCAATCCCCGTTCGGTCGGCAGCGTCCGGCACGCCATCTGTTCCCACTGTTCACGGCTGGGCAACGCGGGATCCAGGGGCACCTCCAGTCCTGCATTGTTTCCCCGGACGGCGGCCTCCAGCAGGATCTGTCGGGTGAGGGCCGCGATGTCGCGCCAGCCGACCGCGTCTGCGCGATGACCGGCCCGGTCGGCCAAGGCGTCTTCCAGCCGCCGCAGGGTGCCAGTGGCCATCGACGTCGGCACCTGGGGCCAGGCCATAAACAGTTCCTGGGCGTGCGCCCACAGATCACCCATCGCGCTTCACCGTCCGGTATCCCCCGCGCACAATGCAGGTGGCGGCGACCACGCGTACCGAAGGACGGCTCAGTGCCTCCGTCAGATCCCGTCCCACGGCCACGTCCAGCAGGTAGCTTTCGGTGTCGCCCAGCAGGTGGCCGGCCGCACTGCGCGCCTGCGCCTGCGCGGTCGCGATCGCGAGTTGCTGCCGTGCCTGCTCCTGCGCCTTAGCGCACTTGCTCATCAGGTCGGTTGCCTGGACGAGATGGGCACGGGACACTCCCTCGGCTGTTTCTGCTGCCTGCCGGTATTCCTGCCACCCTCCGAACACGGCAACCAGCTCGCCGTGGTTCTTGACGTTGTAGTTCTGATCTCCTTGCCCGCCGTAGGAAGCGTCCAGCCAGGCGCAGGCCTTCGGATCGGTCAGAGCGATACGGTGCCCGGCAGGCACCCATACCTTGTGGGTGAACGGGGGAAGCAGGCGGTCAGCCTGGCGTCGCAGGGCTCGCCCGGCCTCGGGCACGTCATCGACACGCCGTAGGGCGGCACTGATGTCGGCTTCCACGAGGTACTCGAGCCCGAAGTAGGCTTCATCTCCTGTGCGGCAGGTCGGGTCAAAACGCCGGAAGGCCGTCGCCTGACCGCGTTCGTCGGCGAAGACAATGTCGGCGAGCATGTCCACGAAGGGGTTGCCCGAGCGGAAGAGCCGGGTTCCCGGCGCGCGCAGGGCGGTGGAGCGGTTGAAGACACCCTGGGCCATGTGGGGATGAATGCGTTCGGCGGCTGCGTCGTAGCGCCGTGGGTCGATCAGCGGATGCGAGGAGGCAACGTCGAACCGGTCGCGCTTGTGGCCGGCGACGGTGCGTGTGTCATGCCGAAAGCGCAGCCCGCCACTGCTGTCATCGGCGTAGTGCACCAGGCTCTCACGCAAGCGGCGCCAGTCCTGCTCCAGGTGATCGAGCGCGCTCGTGGTCTGACGGGCCTGTTCAGACGTCTCGTGGATGGACTCCAGCATGTCCATGGTGTCGATGTCCCGCTTGGCCTGGCGCAGTTCCTCGCGCACGCTGGGCGCCAGGGTCATCAGCCCCACGGGACCGTCGACGAGGGCTTGGCGCCACACGCGGGTCAGCCCTTCGGCGATGGTGTCCTGCAGGGTCGAGACGGACGCGGTAAACAGGTCGTATCCCTCGTGGAGCAGACCGGCCCAGGCCCCGCAGAACGCCTCGTTCCCTTCACGGTCGCCGATGCGGAACTGCTGCGCCGGTCGGTTCTGCCGCAGCGATTCCACTCCCCGGTAGCGATCCACCCGTCCGATTCGCTGTTCCAGGCGGTTAGGGGACCATGGCAGCCGTACGTGTACCACCACGTCTGCAACTTGCAGGTTCAACCCGTCCTCGGCTGATGTGTCAGCGACGAGCACCTGGCACAGGGCGGCGTTCTGCGGAGTACGCCAGATCTGCACGACCTGCTCGCAGGCGTCCGCGCTGGTGGCTGTGGTGTGCAGGCCCACCACGGCGGCGGGGGCCTGGGCGCTGAGCGCCGCCGCTACCTGGGCGGCCAAGGTTCCCGGGCCGCAGAAGATCACCGTCCTGGTTCCGGGACGCACTACCGGCAGCAACGCTTTGGCTAGGGCCGTGGGTGCGGTGGTGGGGGACAAGTCAGCGCGCTGCTTGCTGTAGGTCTCCCCCAGTTCGCTTTCCCGGGAAAGGGTTGCCGGTGCCGCAAGCAGAAGGCGTTCCTGCTCGGTCAGTCCGGCCCGGTCGGCGGCTTCCCGGTCGTGGTGGGTGCGCCAACGCAGCGCGCATAGCAGATCTTCCACCAGGCCTCCGGCCCGAGAGGCAAGCACCGCAAGCGCCATGGCGTAGGCCGTGTGCTGGGTGTCGTCGGCTGCGGTGTCCACCAAGTGGTCGGCAATGAGCGTGCGCCACTCCAGCAGCAGCGCCTGACCGAGGTGGTGCTCCCCGAAATCCACCGCGAGCAGGCGCGGACGGGTGCGTCCTCTCACTTCATAGGGCACAAGCTCCATCTCTTCGTCGTCGCGCAGCACGGAGACGCGGCGGTGGCGGATGACCCGTCGGTGCAGGCGGTAGGTCTCGCTGAGATGAGCCCTCAAAGCCTCGACGCGCAGACCCAATTCAGGAGCTTGATCCTCGTCCGCCAGTTCGGCCTCGTCGGTGAGGAGGGCCAGCACGTCGGTGGCGAACGCCTCAAAGCGCTCGTCGAGCGGCAGGAGTCCTCGCAGGCTTGCGATGGTCATCGGCAGCAGCGTGGGGAGATAGGCGTCCAACTGAAACATGCCGTCGGCAAGGTCCTTACGCCGCCGGTAGCGCTCCTCGAAGGAGGCACGGTCGTCCCAGCGGTACAGGTTCTTGTCCAGCAGATGCAGCAGACCCAAGTGGGTGACGTAGTGAGAGGTCACCGGGGTGGCCGACAGCAGCAACAGGCGCGTGGCCGTGTGGGCGATGCCGCACAGTTCGCGGTAGGGCGATTGCGTCGGCTCCGTGATGTCGTGGACGAGGAGGTGCGCCTCGTCGACGACGAGCAGGTCGGCGTCGCGATAGGGCGCCCACTCGTGCGGCGTGTCGTGGGCGGTGAAGGTGATGCGTGCCTCGGGGAAATCGTCGATGAAGAACTTCTCGAGCATTTCGCCACGCCACTGCCTCACCAAGGGCGCCGGTGCCATGACGACAACGCGCGCATGAGGGTTGTCGATCAGGGTCTGACGAATGACATAGCCAGCCTGGATGGTTTTGCCGAGCCCGACCTCATCGGCCAGTAAGTAGCGCTGCACCGGGTCGGACAGGACGGTCAAAGCGGCCTGCACCTGGTGCGGGTAGATTTCCGCCGCAGAAGACAGCAGGGCCGGGATGCTCCCGCTGGCGCCACGCTGAGCCATGAGGCTGTGCAGCATGGGCAGGCGGGCATCGCGGAAGTAGCCAGACTCGTTCCCGCCAACCCCCAGCGTCGCTACCGGATTCTTGACGGGCTGATCCCAGCGCACGTGCAACTCCGCTGCCCGAACAGGGAGGTGCACATCGGGATGATTGGGGAACTGCACGTAGTACACACCCGGGTCACTCCCCCGCACCCGTCCCACGATCCACACGCCGGTGCTGGGATCACGCCGGTAGACCCGGGTCTCCTCCGGCAAAGGCACCGGCGTACACAGGCGCGCGGCGACGCGCTGCGTCTGCGCAACGGGTTCCGCTATCGACTCAAAAAAATCAACCTGGACATTCTCCCCCTCAACTGCTGCGACTCGCCCCACCCCCGGAGAACCGGCAAAGCGGACAAAATCCCCCACCCTTAGCCCTAACATTGCACTTCCTTCACAAGGCGCCCACATCTAGCCGGTTGAAGAGTAAACGGCACCACCGACAACCGCCGGTCCGGTACACGCTCTACAGCGATCACCAGGCACGAAGCCCCCGATCACCCGCTAGAAGATCGCGCCTGCCCTCCCACCGTCGCCCTCCCCAGGACGACTTGTACCAGCTCACTGCCCCCGCGCTCTGCTCCTGGGCACGGAGGATGAGCTCGCGATAACAATGACCGTGAACGTTCATAATGCATGCAGTTGGTCCGGTCAATGCGTTACGCCCAAGATGCTGCGCTCAATTTGAGGCAACAGACGCCAGAGGCCGCGACGTTGGGGTATCGCTCAAGCTGAGCGAGAGGATCGCTGCCCCTGCGGGTGGACGGAGGAGTGGCGGCGGAGCACTGCAGTCCACGGATCCGGTCTCGGTGAAGAGCACGCATTCACCCACGGCACGCCGGCGCATGCCAGGGAGGGAGCCACGGGCTTCGACCGGGCAGCCATGCCAGCGGGTGGACGGACGAAAACGCACCGCTGAGCCGCCAGCGCGTGAAGCGGGGCGCTCTCCTGCCGGTTCGAAGAAGGTCCTGCGTCCTCCTGAACCTGCGCTGGCGCGCCCCCTCTCGGTCTTCGCCGCCGGGGCCTCGCTGAGCGAACGTGCGCTCCCTTCCAGCCCCTTGACGAGGTGGCTTCATCATTTCGCCCCGCTCAGCGCCCACCGCCGAACGCGCAACGAAGCCCACCGCTCGTTGGGCAGTGGGCAAGGAGATGCCTTGAAGCCGTTCACCGCGCCCTTGCAGGCACGGTGAACGCGGTCGGCCGGTCAGCCCCGCACGCTGCGTACCAGCAGGTCGGTGAGCAGGCGGATGTCGTTGGGGGTGTTTTGCAGGCCGTTCCAGCGGCGCTGCTCCCCGTCGGGGAAGCGCCACATGCCCGAGGTCCAGGCGGTGATGGGCATCAGGCCCAGGACGGCGTTGCGGACCTCGTCGCAGTCGACGTCCTCGGCCGCCATGCCCTCGGTGAGGGTGTCCATGACGAAGCCCATGGCCTGGATGCCGACACCGTGGGTGAGGCGGGATTGGCGGGGCGGGAGTTTCCAGGCGTCGCTGAAGGTGTCCTTGACGATGGTCCAGAAATTGCGCAGGTGCTTGAGCATGCGTTCGACGTCGCCGGAGCCGTCTTCGGGGTTGCGGTATTGGTAGAGGGCGCCCTCGAAGAGGCTGTGTTCCAGCATGCGCAGCAGGCTGGTGTCTTTGATGTTGCCGTCCGGTGAGGTGGGGCTGGCGATGCGGCCGTAGAAGGGGCCATTGCCGGTGTTGAGGCGGGTCATCAGTTGGGCGGGCAGGCGCTTGCGGGCGTAGGTGGGGGGAAGGTGTCCGCTGGTTTCGGGCAGCAGTTCGTGGATGAGGCCCTTGGGTAGCGGTTTGGTGGAGTTGACCAGGATGAACTGGGAGCGCTGGTCTTCTTGGGTGTCGGCGATGAAGCCGACGGCGGCAACGGGGAACTCGCCCAGGTCCGCGTCGCGGATGGCGGCGCTGCGCTGCTGGCCGTCCACGATCAGGGCGGGCTTGTCCTCATCGGGGAGGGACTCGTCGACAGGGATGACCAACTCGCCGGGGACGGAGTAGTCGACGCATGCCCGTGGGCGGGCGCCGGTTTCGAACCGGACGGAGTCGTCGAAGGCCAGGACGAGGGCGTTGGGGAGCATGGCGTTGTCGGACTCGAGGTAGCGGCGGATGCCCCGGATATGGCTGAGGACCTCAGGGCGTTGGTAGCCCTGAAGGGTGCTTGCGTCGTCGCGGCGTACGCGGGAGACGGCGGCGAAGCTGTGGAGTTTCTTGCCGTCGACGGCAAAGCAGTAGATTTTTCGGTTGCCTTGGCGTACTTCGAGGGCGGGAAGCCTCAGCTCATATCGGTCGGCCATTCGTATCTCCTGACGGGGTTTTAAAAAAGCTAGATGTGGTGTGGAAGTTTATCCGAAGGTGAGTTGTCTCATCTTCGCCTCGAGCACGGTGAGATTGTGGAATCCGCGGCGCTTGTTGCGTTCACTGCCGCGGAATATGGCGATTTCGATGCCGTGCTTCTTACACAGGGCGCAAGGGCAGGTGCGCCAGGGTGCGTCGGCCAGGGTGCGTTCGTAGTACTCGAGGTAGCTTTTCTTTTTCGGGCCGAGTACGAGGGCTTCGTAGGTGGCGAGGGCACTCATGACGTCTTCGAGTGCTGTCTCTTTTCGGTCGTAGGCGCGGAGGGCGCGCAGGCAGTCTCGTTCGGCGATGATGGCTTCGGCTTGGGAGACGCTGCCGGAGAGGATGAGCCGCTTGAGGGCGGGGTTGCCGTCGACTTGAGGGACGCGGATGGCGGTATAGGCGTCGGTGGCGGTGTGGTAGTTGTTGCGGTCGTCCATGAAGGCCTGGCGGAAGGCGGAGGTGCTGTCGAAGCTGGTCACTCCGTGGCGGGCGAACTGTTCCATGCTGTCGACTCGGTTGATACCGAGCAGGTGCAGTCCGGTTTCCGGGTTGCGGACTTCGTCGATGGCGCGCAGGCAGGCCAGGATCTCGTGGGACTTGAGGGGGACCATGCCGCCCAGGGCGATGCGTCGATATCCCATTTTCTGCAGTTGGGCGACGCTGTGGGCGTAGCTTTGGGGTCCCCATCCCTGGGCGGCGCCGACGGGTTCGAACCGGGCGCCTTGTTTGGTGGTGGCGCCTAGGAAGTCTTCGGCCAGTTCGAGGGAGATCTGCTGGCGGTTGATCCACGCAGGTTCGGGTTCGGTATCGGATTCATCGGGGATGTAGCCGAAGATGATGTGGTCGATGCTTATGCCGGCGTCGAATTCGCAGCGCACATAGAAATCGAGGACTTCGTCTACCTCATACGGTGGGCGTTCTTCGTCGATGTAGTTGAAGGCGCCGCAGTCGCCGATGGTGGAGCATGCGTCAGGGAGGCGGAAGAAGTTCCTTACGCCCAGGCGGTAGAGGCGCTCACGCTGCGGGGCGGAATATTTCCCTGCGCCCTTCATGGATCCGTCGACAACCGCTTTGCTGACGAGGATCCCGTCGTAGGGAATCGGCGTCACGGCCTGGTGGGCGTAGACGTCATCGCGCTGACGGACTCGGTAGGGCGAGTACTCGTCGTTGATGAAGTCGTAGGTGGGGCTCACCAGGTCCTGACTGTCAGGGAAATAGAATTTCACGCGGCTTTTGCCTTTTCCTGCACATAGATACGGAGGAGGTAGTTCGACAGGGTGCTGATGTGGCGGGGGTTGTTCTGGAGTTCGTTCCAGGGGGTGTTCAGGTCGGGCCAGCGTCCCTGGGTCCAGCGGCAGTGCGGGGCGATCAGGGCGAGTTCGGCCCGCGCCAGCTCCACGGCATGAGGTGAGGTGGGGTCGATGGCCATCATGACGCGGTCCATCAGGCGTCCCATGGAGCGGATGCCGACGCCGTGCATCAGCCGTGACCGGGTCGGCGGCAGCCCCCATGCGTCGGGGAAGGTGTCGCGCACCGCGGTCCAGTAGACGACGAGGATCTGGCGGATGGTGGCCGTGTCGACCGTGCCGTTGGACAGATTCTTGTAGGGAAAGAAGGCGCCTGACGGGGAGTTGAGGGATTCCTGGATGGCCGTGGTGAGGCTGTTGTCCGTGACGACGGCGTCCGTTTTCTGCTCGGTCGTGGTGGACGGGCGGCGCACCAGGCCTCGAAAGGGTGAGTCTTTGTCGTGGTTGAGGGCTTCGACCAGGACGGCGGGGAGTTTGCGGGCAGAGAGCTTGGTCGGCAGCAGGGTGCCGACTTCCGGGAGGAGTTCGGTGACCAGGTTGGTGGGAAGCGGGGAGACCGTGTTCACGCGCAGGAACTGGTCGCGTTGGGTTTCCAGGTCTTCGGCGACGAAGCCAGCGATGGTCACGGCCAGGCGGGTGTTGCGGGTGCGGGCCAGGGCGAGGCTGCGCTGCTGGCCGTCGACGATCCAGGCGGGCCGGGGGGCGTCGGGGGCGTCGGGCAGGGGGATCTCCAGCGTGCCCGAGGTGCATAGGCCATCGCTGCTGCCGGGGCCTGGGCTGGACTTGAACCGTACGCTCGAGGGCAGCGCCATGATCAGCCCGTTGGGAAACAGGACCTCCTCGCCGTCGAGGTACTCGAGGATCTGTTTCACGTGCTGCTTCTTCTCGGGGCGTTGGTAGCCGATCAGTTTGCCGGCCTCGTCCCTCGAGATGCGTGCCACGTCGGCGACTTGGCTTACCTCTTCTGCCGCCAGGGTGAACACGTACAGGGGGATCGTGGGGTGCTGCTCGATCCGCAGGGCCCGGCGCTTAAGCACGAGGGAGGTCATCGAGGGCCAATCGTCGCTGTGTACAGGTCCGCGAAGCGCTTTTGTTCACAGGCCATTCCCTGGTCGCGCAGCAGGCGCAGCAGGCGGGTGCGGGAGTAGCTGGGGTGGCTGCCCTTCGACTGTTCGATGAAGTCGATCACGGCTTCGTCCGTCATCGGCCGGCGCTCGTAGCGTTCGGGGCGGGCGACCTGGTCGGCCCAGTCTTTCCAACGCTCCTGTGCGCGGGGGGTGATGAGGTGGCCGGGCGTGCAGTGCTCGAGCCAGGAGGCCGCCATGCGGACGTTCAAGCTGGTGCGGGTGCCGCCCAGGGCGTGCCGCAGGGCGGCGTTGGCTGGCACGCGCACGATGCCGTCCAGATCGCAGGCTCCCCCGATCAGCACCACCTCGACTCCCGTGGCCGCCAGCACGGCAAGGTCGCGGTGCATGGCCCCTGCATAGGTCTCGGACAGCACCACCAGCGCCCGGCCGGCGGTGGCTGCGATCCGGGGCAACGGATGGGCCTCGTCCATGCGTTGCAGATGATCCCACCAGGCGGTGGCCTGCGCGCTGGAGGAAGCCACGGAATCTGCGTGTCGGGGCAGAAAAGTCGCTGCATACGAGGGGGCGAGACTGGAGACTGGTCGCAGGCCCAGACCGGCCGAGGCCACATAGAGGCGGGGAACAAAACCAGCCCGAGATGCGGCTTTTGTGAGGACTTGCGCGCGCCGCCACTGGTCCCCCTGATAGAGGTCCTCCAGCGCGATGCGCGGCCCTGGCGCGGCGTGAAGGCGGCGGGCCCATTCCGCGGCCCGCTCGGCGAGGTCCGTTGCGGGCAGGGCGCGGGCTTGCAGGGTGGCCTCGGGGGGTGAGGTCTTCCGGTCCGTGCACGTGACCACGATGGGCAACTCGTTCACTGCGGTTCGACCTCTGGCTTCCGTAACTCGTTTCTGATTGTGGTTACTGTAGCCGGTAGTTAAGACGGTAGGCTGCCACTGCCTCAACGGAGGCAACTGGACTTCAGATAAGGGAGTGACAGCATGGACCGTCCCGCGATCGTGTTGCTGAGCGGCGGCCTGGACTCGACCACGGTGCTGGCCATCGCCAAGGACCAGGGATTCACTCCCTACGCGCTCAGCTTCCGCTACGGTCAGCGGCACTCCATCGAGTTGGAGGCGGCCCAGCGCGTGGCCGAGGCCCAGGGGGTGGCCCGGCACGTCATCGCCGACATCGATCTGCGGGTCTTCGGCGGCTCTGCTCTGACGGCCGACATCGAGGTGCCCAAGCACGAGTCGCTCGCGGACGTGGAGGATGCGGGGGTGCCGATCACCTACGTGCCGGCCCGCAACACGATCTTTTTGTCGTTCGCGTTGGCGTTTGCCGAGACCGTCGGCGCCAGCGACATCTTCACCGGGGTCACAGCCGTGGACTACAGCGGCTACCCCGACTGCCGCCCCGAGTACATGGAGGCGTTTGCCACCATGGCCAACCTGGCGACCAAGGCCGGCGCCGAAGGCACCTCCAAGATCACGCTGCACTCCCCCCTGATCGCGCTGTCCAAGGCCGACATCGTCCGCGCGGGCCTGCGCCTGGGCGTGGACTACTCCCTGACCTCCTCCTGCTACGACCCTGACGAGCGGGGCCGGGCCTGCGGCAAGTGCGACACCTGCCTGCTGCGCCTGAAAGGCTTCGCCGAAGCCGGCGTGAAGGACCCGGTCCAGTACCAGAGCGCCTGAGCATGACCTACCTGATCAAGGAAATCTTCTACACGCTGCAGGGCGAAGGCGGCCACGCCGGCCGCCCGGCGGTGTTTTGCCGGTTTTCCCGCTGCAACCTGTGGACCGGCCGGGAACAAGATCGCGCCCGCGCGATCTGCCAGTTCTGCGACACCGATTTCGTGGGCACCGACGGCGAAGGCGGCGGCCGCTTTCGCACCGCCGAGGAGTTGGCGGACGCCGTCGAGGCCGCCTGGCCCACCACCGACCAAGCGCACCGGTTCGTGGTGTGCACCGGCGGAGAACCCCTGCTGCAGTTGGACGAGGCCGCCATCGAGGCCCTGCACGGCCGCGGCTTCGACATCGCGGTGGAAACCAACGGCACCCGGCCGGCTCCCCGCGGTATCGACTGGCTGTGCGTGAGCCCGAAGATCGGCTCCACGCTCGTCCTCACCAGCGGCGACGAACTCAAACTGGTCTACCCCCAGGCCGGCGGCGACCCCGCCCAGTTCGAACACCTCGACTTTCGCCACTTCCGCCTGCAACCGCTGGATGACGCCGACCGCGAGGCCCACACCCGCGCCACCGTCGAGTACTGCATGAAGAACCCGCGCTGGACGCTCTCCCTCCAGACGCACAAGTATCTGGGAATTCAGTAATGGAAATCTTCCGCGAGTTCACCTTCGAAGCAGCCCACCGCCTCCCGCGCGTGCCCGAAGGCCACAAGTGCGCCCGCCTGCACGGCCACTCCTACAAGGTCACGGTCCACGTCGAAGCACCCGTCGACACAGAGGCGGGCTGGGTGATGGACTTCGGCGACATCAAGCGGGCCTTTAAGCCCATTGATGCCCAACTGGACCATTACTACCTGAACGACATCGAAGGCCTTGAAAACCCCACCAGCGAGAACCTGGCCCGCTGGATCTGGGACCGGATGATCAACGAACTCTCCGAATTGTCCGCGATCACCGTGCGCGAAACCTGCACCTCCGGCTGCACCTACCGAGGCGGCGAGTAAAAGGCCATGCACGACATCCAAAACGAGATCGACCATCGCGGCATTGCCATCGACGAGGTCGGGATCAGCAACCTGCGCTACCCCCTCACCTTCGACGACGGCCACACCCGCCAGCAAGGCATCGCCGACATCAGCGTCACTGTCGGCCTGCAGGCGCAGCGACGCGGCACCCATATGAGCCGCATGATCGCCCTCATCCATGAAGAGGTCGCCACGCTCACTCCGCAGGAATTGCCCATCGCCCTCAAGCGAGGCCTCACCTTGCTGGACGCCCCCTCTTTGACCCTGACGTTGGCGCTGCCCATCGCCACGTCCGAGACCGCGCCTGCCAGCGGCCAGACCTCCTGGCAGACCCATGACGTCATCGTCACCGGCCGCATTGCTGGAGACGGGTGCACCGTCACCACCGCAGTGACCACCGACGTCACCACCCTGTGCCCCTGTTCCAAGGCCATCTCCGACTACGGCGCCCACAACCAGCGCAGTGAGATCACCTTGCAGGTCGCCGGCACCGCCGACGCCCCCTACCCGCTGCCGGTCCACGAAATGGTCGCCCTGCTGCGTGCCGCCGGATCTGCTCCCGTCATCCCCCTGATCAAGCGACCCGACGAGCGCGTCGTCACCATGCAAGCCTATGACCACCCCGCTTTCGTCGAAGACACCATCCGCGACATAAGCCTTGCCTGTCGAGAAAAGGGACTTAACCATACAGTCAGGGCGAAAAACCTGGAAAGCATCCACAGCCACGACGCCGTCGCCACCCTGATTTACACCCCCTGAGTAACAACAGGCCAGGAAAGGCTGCTGGGTCTGCTGCAGGTTTGGGCGGGCCGGGGAGCTCCACCCGATGCGAGCGAAATATAGGCAGCACCACTTTGGGAATACCTCCCTTAACACCACCCGATCCGGCGTTGCTCACCACAGACGGCGCGTTCGTGTGTGAAGCTCAGGCGAGAGTTGGCGAACGCATCGAAGCCTTGATGCCCTGCCTCTTCGGCAAACAGGCTTCAGGCGTCGTGGTCGAGTGGGCCCACCCGCCATGGGTCGCTCGCAGTCCGTATCGACGAGCGAGCGGCGAGTGCGGGCGACCGACGGCTACGTCAGTGAGCGGGGTGCCGCGCCGGCCCACCTACGGGAGCGACAATCCATGTCGCCGACTGCGCCAAGATCGACCACCCAGCCGCCGCCCTCGACGCCACCACGGCCCAGCACGCACTCGTCAAAGACAGCGGCTTCCACCGCTCCTGCGAACACTGCCGACCAGACAACGCCCTCGGGATCACGCAGGACTAGACGGAACCCGGCTTCCCCTGACGGGTGCGTCGCCCGCGAGCCATCCGGCCGTCCGCGCTCCCACATCAGACACCCCAGGGACGGCGGAATGGTCGCTTCCGGTGAATACGCGGTGACGTTGACTGGCCTACACGGCCCTCATCCCGCTCCACCGCAGGCCACAGGCTTGATCACCCACAAGAAGATCACTCTCTTCTAAGCACCGGGCCGCACGCCACCGCGCGTTGGAGGCGGGCATATTGCTAATTTCATCAGAAACATGACGAAGGCACATCCTCACCGTGATTGAGGACGGGGCTTCGCCTCGAAGCAGTGTTCTCAGGTGACTGCCCGCATGGGAGCGGCACGCAGGCCAGTGGGGGGACCGAAGGCCGGCGCAGCGAGTCGTAGGTCAACTGAGACCGGCGGCGCGCCTCAACTCAGATTCGCTGTAGCCGAACGTGTAGTCCTCGTCCATCCCCTTCGACAGCCAGATGTCCGCCGCGTCATGCACGCTTATCGACTCGCTGCCTCCATCGTCGTCATGGTCTTCGCCGATCATGCAACGGCAATCCTCGCAATAGCCGCTCTCCTGCCCGTCTTCGTTGAACTCGACGAAGACGAAGCGCTGGTGCTTTGGGCCTGTGGGCATGAGAACTCCTGCCAGCGAAGTGAACACTGACGGTAGCAGTGCGCACACGTCAGTGGTCCTGAGCCCGCGATGCCCCGGCCCACACTCCAGGCCGGCCATCGCGGCGCGTGGCTAGCCTCGATCTTTCTTGACGGGCCGTCGACAGAGTCGACGGCCCTTTTCGTTGCCGGTGGCCGGGGTCGGGCAGGCTGAGGGTCCGGGTGTCGTCTCGGGTGGACGCCGGGTTCCACTGCTCCGGGCTGGACCGTTCTCTCGTGAGGACAGGTGAAGCAGCTGGTCAGCCTGGGTTGGGTAGGAGTGCGAGTCGTTCGAGGGCGGTGGTGATCTCACCGGTCCAGGGCCAGTGACGGGCAAGGCGGAGGATCCGGCGGCGGCCGGTGGTGACCAGCTAGCCGGCTGCGGAGAACAGGCGGAACCGCAGGCGACGCGGTTCCCAGAGCCTTGCCTGGCCGATCAGGGCGAGCATGGGCATCCAGGCCAGCAGATCGAGTGCTATCTGGACGATCTCCAGCCAGACCTGGTTCTGGACAGTGTCGTGCAGGGGCAGGTTCCGTAGGCCCGTCGCCCGGGCGGCCCGGATCCGGTCCTCCGCGCGGGCCCGCAGCCGGTGACGGAGCTCGAGCTCGGCGATCGGACGGCCCGGGGTATTGGTGGCAAAGCAGGTGATCCGCATGCCATCCGCGTCCGTGATTCTCAACTGGGCCCCCGGATTTCGACGTCCGCATCGTCGCTACGACCGGCACAGCGCACCAAGGGGCAGATGCTGTGTGGACAAAAGCACGTGCGAGCTACAGGGCCCGGACGGCACGCCAGGAGGCTGGTCGAAGCCATCCGGCGCCCGAGACGAAGCGGTCTCGCCGTTTAGAGGGCGCCAATTGTCCCGCCAAAAGGCTAGTTGACCTACCAATCGGTAACTCGCTACCGTCTCAGTAGCGTTAAGGGGCTCCACCATGGCTTGCCAAGGTGGAGCCCTTTTTATGTCCTCTTCTGCACAGGCAGTAGGGGTGGGCGGGAGCGTCGCCGTCATCAGGTTCCTAGGCCGCGAGAGCGGCGACGCCCCACCACGAAGGGGGTTACCCATGAACCACCAGCATGACATGTCTGTCAACGGGAGCCAGGATGGCCCGGTCAACCCCGGAGTCCATCCCGTGAGCACGCCCCGATATGTGCGCGTGACCGTCGGCAAGCACTTCAACTTGTCCATGTCCGTGTCGGTCTCGCCGGCCTTCCTCACCCTCCTGGCTGTTGCCGTGGGTGTCGCTGGAGGCAACTACTGGTTCTTGCTCTGAGCTCCCGGCCCGGCCTGGCGCGGTTGTCACCGCCAGGCCGTGGACCAGTTGTGGACGGCTTGGTTGCGGTGGACTGGGTTTGCGGCTGTGACCTGAGTCTTTCCCGTAACGCGAAGGGCCCTCGCGCGCCGTGTGCGTGCGGCCGCCGATGCCCTGGAGCGGGAGTGCGGTGGCCGGGGCCGTGGAGTGAGGTGACGTGCGCGAGATCCATGCCCGTCAGCTGACCCGGCGCCCCCGACCAGGCCGACGGCCACAGTCCCCGACCACGGGTCACGATCCGGCAACGTGCGTACTGGGCTGGCGTGGTCGGGCTCATGGTCGGGCCGACCACGGGACTTCTCCGGGCTCGGGAAGGTTGCGCAGTCGCGGTTGCTCAGCGACGGCGGCGCTCATTGCGCAGGCGGTTGCGCAACGACGCCGGCGTCCTGCGCAGCCGGCATGTGCAGTCGACTGCGCATAGGGGTAGGCGCCGTCGGCTCTGGGTTTGCGCACCCGGCAGAGCGTGCCCAACCGGTCCGCCACGGCTGCCTCCTGGTGGGGGCGCCCCGGATCCGTCGGCGGCTTGTCGTCTGTGCCGGCCCTGGCTGGCTCGGGCACCAATTCCCCGTCCCGGCCGTCGGCTCAGGCGTGCCCCTGTGTCCGATGCGTGGTCGGGGCTGTGGTCGGCCCGACCATGAGCCCGACCACGGGTTTTGTGTCCCCATCGTGACCGTGGTCGGGCCTTCATGGTCGGTGGTCGGGTCGGGGCCTGCGGGTTTTCTCAAGGTCAGCAAGTACACGTTCTGACCTGGGAGTTTGACCATGCCTCCTGGCAAGCAGGCCTTGGAGAGCGAGGCCGCTGGTTCGATGGCCGCGGGCGCCCGGCTGGAGAAGATGCGCCGGCGCGTGCGCCTGTCGCGTCTGGCCTTGTTCACCGCGATCGCGGCCGGGCCCGTCGCCCTGGGCGTTGCAGTGATGTCCGGCCCGACCACGGTTGCGGCCGCCCCCGGGGCCAAGCCCACGGCCGTGCGCACCGCAGCCGCCGCGGCCGACCCGGCGGGCTATGCGCAGCTGTTCATCGGCGCGTGGCTGCGCAGCAGCGCCGACGACTCCACGAGTGCGCAGGCGCGTCTTGTGCAGTCGATGGCGCCGGGTGTCGACCTGCCCGAGACGGCCTCCGATGCGCAGTCGGCGCCCAAGTCCGTGACGGCGGTGCGCAGCGCGCAGCGTGACGGCGGTGCGTGGTCGGTGACGGTGGCTGCGCAGTACGCGGACGGGCGGTTGCGGTACTACACGGTGCCGGTGGCCGCCGCCCGCGATGGCGCCTCGTTCTCGGTGACCGGTGCGCCCGGCGTGGTGGCCGGTCCGGCCCGTGCCGAGGTGGCGAGGTCGCCGTACCGGGTGACCGTCCCCGACGGTGATCTGTCCTCCGCTGTCGGGGAGTTCCTCGCCTCCTACCTGGCTGGTGCCGGAGAGGTCGACCGCTACCTCTCGCCTGGCGTCACGCTGGCTCCGGTCTCCCCCGCCCCGTACACAGCGGTCGCCGTCCAGCAGGTGTCCGCCGTCGAGGATGCCGCGGCCGCCGAACGCGTCCCGGCCGACGGCACGAAGGTGCGGGTCCTCGCCTCGGTGGAAGCCCGCGACACCGCCGGCCGGTGGCCGCTCGCCTACGAGCTCACGCTCAAGGCCCGCTCGGGCCGGTGGGAAGTCGCCGCGCTGGAGTCCGGGACTGCCCGAAACGGAGGTGCCCGATGAACACCGTGCACGGGCTGGTGCTCGCCGGGCAGCTGGACGACCTCGGCAACTCGTGGATCAACATGTTCAAGGACTGGGCGACCAAGGGCCTGCAGGCCGGTCTGATCTGCCTCGTCGTCGTCATCATGGTCCAGAAGTTCAGCCTCAAGGCGGGGATCGGTGCCCTGCTGCTGATGGTGATCGCGCTCGGGTTGTACAACTCGCGCAACGACCTGGCGAACATGTTCACCGACGAGGTGAAGAACCCGTCCAAGGGTGCGCCCGCCGTTCCTGGGGTCGTCCGGTCCGAACTCCCGGCCTCTGGTGACCACGCGCCGGGTGTCGGAGGCTGGCTGTGACCGCGGCCGCCGCGCGGGTGGGCCGCTTCTACACCGCCGCCCGACGCCATCCCTGGGTGCTGGGCAAGGTCGCCGACTGGAAGATCCCGCTCGGCCCGTACACGCCCGCGCAGATCGCGGTCGCGGTCGGCGGCGGCTTCCTTCTGGCCAAGACCATCGGCTGGTGGTCGTGGATGGGGCCGGTCCCCCTGATCGGGTGGGTCCTGGTCATCTGGATGGCGCGCCGGCCGAAGATCCGGGGCCGCGCGCCGATGCAGGCCGCTTTGGGCTGGGTGCTGCTCGGCTGGCAGCCCCGAGGCGGGCGGATCGGCGGGCGGGCCGCCCGCGACCGCGCTCCCCACCCGCTGCTCGGCGGCTTCACCATCGAGGACACGCCCGCGCCCGGCCCCGCAGCGCAGACCGCACCCTCCCCTGCGGTTCAGCGGCGTCCAGCCCGGGCGCCGCACCCGAGCCCGCGCCCGGCCGCAGACCGCTCGTCCGCACCCCGCCGCACACAGCCAGCTACTCCCGCCGTGGCAGCGGGGCCGGTGTCGGGTGTGCAGCAGCTGCTCGCGCTCGCCCAGCAAGGGGGTGCGCGATGAGGGTTGCGATCCGTCACATCGCCGGGCACCTGGTGTGGTCGACGCAGGGCAGTGTGTGGGCGATCTACCGCCTGCACCCCGGCCCGGACGCGCAGGGACGCCGCGAGGAGACCGTCCAGGGCACCTACGTGCCCGCCGCCGTCCGCGACGAACAACTGGCACAGATCACCCACTTGGTGCGCTCCCTGTCCGGGGCCCCGCGCCTGTACGGCATGTGCGCCCAGGTCGACCCGGGCGAGATCGCCCTGCGCATGATCGAGGGCATCGAGCCAGCCGAGCAAGCACCCGGTGCGGGCCGGCACCCGTGGGTGGAGAACGTCGAGGCCACGCTGGATCTGCTGGACGACCAGGAGATGCACCGCCGCACCCTGTGGCTGGCCGTGCCCCTGCAGACCGAAACGGGCAGCCTGCAGGTGTCGGCGTCGCTCGGCGCGGCGTGGGCCGAGGTCGCGCCGATGCTGGGCATGCGCCCGGCGCCGGTGGCACGGCGCGAGGTGAGCGCGTATCGCGAGCAGGCCTCGCGGGTTCAGGCCGCGCTCGCCGGTGGCATCGCTTTCCGCCCGGCCCGCCCGGCGGAGATCGTGTGGATGATCCAGCACGCCCTCCACCGCGGCCTCGCGGAGCCGCTGCTGGCCGAGGCCGAGA
The DNA here is from genome assembly GCF_040645355.1 of Streptomyces sp. NPDC046805. Taxonomy (NCBI): domain Bacteria; kingdom Bacillati; phylum Actinomycetota; class Actinomycetes; order Kitasatosporales; family Streptomycetaceae; genus Streptomyces; species Streptomyces sp. NPDC046805. The sequence continues at coordinate 48,418 of NZ_JBEYYC010000037.1, forward strand.
CCAGTGAGATGTACGGCGGGCAGCTCCGTGACGGGGTCCTGCGCTCCCCCAGCTACGCCGACCTCGGCCAGGTCCGCCTGCAGGAAGGCGGCATCGACCCCGACCTCGACGACGTCGACGAGCTCAAGAGCGCCGGCCGGATCACCCGGTCGGGCCGCACGACCTGGTGGCGGCTGAACACCGGCTCGCCGCTCGGGCGGCGCTGGCTGCAGGTCGAGTCCGACAACGGGGTGGGCTACCAGGCGCAGTTGGCGCTGGCCGAGTGCCCGCCCGCGGTCGGCCAGGACGCCGCCGACCTGTTCGCCCAGCTGGAGATGCTCGACTTTCCCGTCGACTACACCGTCGACCTCACGCTCGTGCCCGCGGAGAAGGCCCGCGACCAGGTGCGCCGCAAGAAGAACGAACTGATCGACCAGGCCGACCAGTACGACGCCCGCCCCACCGGCATGCCCGCCTCCTTGACCGAGGCCGCCCGCGACCTGGGCGAGCTCGACGCCCGTCTGTCCCGCACGTCGGTCGAGGTCGAGGTGCAGTCGGTCACGGTGCTGACGGTGTGGGGTCCGACCGCCGCCGTCTGCGACGCCCGGGCCCGCGCCCTGGCCGCGCTGCTCGGCGGCGCCGACTACCGGGCCGTGCGCCCGGCCGGCCTGCAGGAGGCCCTGTTCACGCTCGGCCTGCCCGGCACCGTAAGGCCGGGTGTCGTGCGGGAGTTCACCCAGCACCAGGTTTCCGAAGACTGGGCGCTGTCCGGGGCGTTCACCGCTGCGGAGGTCGGCGACCCAGGCGGCATGTTCCTCGGTATCGACCTGGACTGCGGCACCACCCGCCCCGTCATGATCAACGTGGCGGATGCGCCCAAGGTCGATGCGTCCGCCTCGATGGGCATCGTCGGGGACCTCGGCGCGGGCAAGAGCGTCCTGCAGAAGCTGATCGCGGAGGCGGTGTGGGCGCGCGGCGGCTGCGCAATCTGCATCGACCGCACCCCCGTACGCGAGTGGGCCACCTTCGCCCGCACCGCAGCCAAGGGGCGCGTCCAGATCATCGACGCCGCCCAAGCCGAAGTGTCCATCGACCCGCTGCGCATGTTCGACGGCCCGGAGGGCCGCCACTACGCCCTGTCCTACCTCACCTTGCAGCTCGGCATCGGCCCGATGAGCACCAGTGGTGAGGTCCTGCATCACGCAGTCGAGCAGGTCGCCGCCAGCACGCAGCCGTCCATGCACCGTGTCGTTGCAGTCCTCGAGGAGATGGCCACGAGCGAGGCGGGCAAGCGGCAGGACGCGGCCGCTACCCTCGCCGGCCTCATCCGCGTCGTCGCCACCAACTCGCTGGCGGCGATGGTCTTCAACCCGACGCTGCCGCCGGTGCGACTGGACGCCTCCAGCGCCTCCGACATGATCGTGATCACCACGACAGGGCTGAAGCTGCCGCCGAAGGCCGCGTTCGACAAGCCGGAGATCCTGCACCAGCAGCCGCTGGAGGCACTGATCGGGCGTGCGGTGCTCTACCTGATCGCCGCGATCGCCCGGCAGACCGCGTTCGAGGACCCCGAGCGGTTCACCGCCGTGGTCCTGGACGAGCTGTACTGGCTCACCTCGTCCGCCGAAGGCACGGCCCTGGTCCACGAGATCCTCCACGACGGCCGCAAGCACGGCGCCGGGCTCCTGGCCGGTTCGCACGACGCCGAGGAACTCGGCCCCGACCGAGGACTGATGGCCTACCGCGCACTCGCCCGCACCGCCGACCGCGAACGCGCCCGCCGCGGCCTGGAGTTCGTCGGCCTCGACCCGAACGACGGCGAACTGCTGCGGCTGGTGACCACCGGCCTGTCCCCCGTCGGCCAAAAGGGCCGGGAGGGCGAGTTCCTACTCACCTGCCCGCGGCAGAACACCGGCCGCATCAAGGCCGTCATCCCCCGAATCCCGCGCATCACCACCTCCATCACCACCACGCCAGGACGCCGCACGAGCGCCGTCTCCCCCTCCGTGCCGGAGCCGCTCGCCGGTGAAGCCGCACAGACCCGTCCGAAGGAAACCCTCTGATGACTACTTCTTCCTGGGACCGCTCGCGGCGCCTCGCCGCCGCGAGCGTCCTCACCGTGATCGCCTTCGTGGTTGCCGCGGTCGTGCTCGCCTTGGGGGCGGGCGTGCCGGACGCGTGCTGGCCGCACACCGGACGGGCCTTCGCCGCCGACACCGCCCACCGGGATCCCTGCGCGCTGATCGTGGGCCCGGCCAAGGCGTACTGCGAGCGCGACGCCGCGAGCTCCGCCTCCGGCCAGCATGAGATGGCCGACGGGGCCTGGAGGCTGCTGCCTGCCGGTGCAGGTGTGGGTGCTCTCGTGGTGTGGCGGCTGCGCAGCGCCGCTGGGCAAAGGCGGCGCTGACGTGTCCCGTCCAGACCGCGCGAGACTGCGTTCAGCCGGCTTCGTCGTACTGCTCACCGGCGTGTTCCTCCTGGTGAACACGCAGGTCGTCTACGCGGCTGGCAGCAACAGCGAGACCGGAGACCTGCTCGCCCCGCTGAACATCTACTCGTCCGAGGGTGTGCCGATCGACGGGTACGACCTGAACGCCGAGGGCGGCTCCATCGTCGCCTTCAAGAGCCAGACCCTGGCCTTCGCCCTGTCCGGGCTGTTCACGCTGATCCGGCTGCTGGTCGGGCTGGCCGGGTGGGCGATCGAGGTGGCCTTCCGGTTCCCGCTGCTGAAGCTCCTCACCCGCCCGGCACAAAAGGTCGCCGACACCTACGACACGGTGGTCGTCGACACGCTCGGGATCAAGGGGCTCTTGCTCGCCTGGGCGTTCGTGTTCGCCGGTTTCATGATCGTGCGTGGCCGGGTCGGCCGCGGTCTGGGCGAAATCTTCCTCACCCTGCTCATCGGAGCGATCGCCGCCTCGGCTCTCATCCGGCCCGACACCCTGCTCGGCCCGGACGGTCCGCTGGGGCAGTCCCAGCAGGTGGCTGCCGAGGTCGCCCGGCAGAGCGTCAACTCCTACGACTGGGGCGGCAAGATCGCCAGCAAGGGGCCGTGCGACGGCGTGGCCGGCAACGCCGAACTCAAGTGCGAGGAGCGGGAAGGTGAGGGGCCCGTCTCCGCGGCCGAGGTGGCGCGCCCGATCCAGGACTCCCTCACCAACGCCCTGATCGTCAAGCCGTACATGCTCCTTCAGTACGGGCGCATCCTCGACCCCGCCAAGGACTCCGACCGCAAGGCCTATGCCGTCCACCTGAAGTGGATCACCGGCGGGTATATGCCCAGCTCGACCCCCACGGACAAGGCGAAGGGCGCCTGCAGCCTGGTCCATGGGCCGGCCAAGGAGTTCTGCCAGCGCGGCGTCGACGGGGCGCCGAGCGGCACGAGCAACGATCTCCCGGCGCTCACACCCGGCGGCGAGCTCCTCGACGCCTCCAACGCGGTCGTCACCGACGAGGACCAGGCGTTCGCCGCGTTCCTCGCCGACATGAAGAAGGCCGGCCCGGTCGGCACGTCGTGCGCCGCCTACGCCGAGAAGCCCACCTGGTGGCGGGTCGGCGGAGCCTTCCTGCTGCTGATCGCCGCGCTGTTCATCTGCGGCATGCTGCTGTCCAGCGCGATCGTGCTGCTCGGCACCCAGGGCATCTGTGCTGGAGCCGCGGCCGTCGGCGGCGTCACCTTCGTCGCGGGCATGCTGCCCGGACCCGCACGTCAGAGCGTGTGGAAGTGGCTGTCCATATGGGGCATCTCGGTCCTGGCCGTCGTCGGGATCTGCGCGTTCATCCCGTTCTTCGGGATCGCCGTCGACGCCACCATCACCAACGGACCCGACCTGATGGTCGAGCGGATCCTGCTCATCGACGTCCTCGCCATCGCCGGCGCGGCCGGACACCGCAGACTGCTGACCGGCATCGCCTCCTTCGGCCGGCGCATGGCCATGCGCATGCGCTACGCCAAGGTCGGCGGCACCCACATGCCCGGCGACACTTCCGAGCTCGGCGCCGCGCTCGCCATGAACTCCCCGGCCGCGATGGGCGGATACGGCGGCGGGCTGCGCGCCTTCACCGGCTGGGGTGGCGGCAGGCTCGGGATGCTGGGCACCCGGCAGCGGCTGATGGGCGCGCTCACCTCGCTGTTCGACGGAGCGGGCATGCCGGTGGACACCCGTGGGATCCTCGGCGATGCCACGGCCGAAGCCGGGCGTGGTCTGGCCCCGTTGACCGCGGCTGCGGCCGTGGGCGGGCTGGGCGCACGGCTCGGCGTCCAGGGCGCCGGCTGGCTGCTGACCGGACGGCGTCCCGACCGGGAGCAGTTGGCCAAGTGGCGCAAGCCCACCGCCGACGGCGATCCAAACACGGGCGGCCCGTCGGACGGCGGGGACGGCGGTTCAGGCGGCGGCGTAGGCCCGCGTCGGCCCTCAGGCCCGCCCGACCGGTACCGCCACGAGGACGGGCAGATCGTCGACCGCAACACCGGCCAGGTGCTGCACGACCAAAACACCGACCGCACGCTGCTGTCGACCCGGGCCCACAACCGGCTGGTCCGTTTCCGCGGCTACCGCATCCTCAACCGAGGCGGCCGGGCCGCGTACGGGGCGACCGTCGGTCTGCCAGCCAATGTGCGCCGCGCGCGGTCGGGGGGCTCGCGCTACTCCCAGGACGCCCGCCAGCAGGTACGGGTATGGGGCAACACCGTCCGCGAGGACGGCCAAGCCTGGGGCGACACGGGGCGACACGTGGCCCAGGTCCTGCGGGACCACACTGACGACAGCGGCGGTCCCGGTCCGTTCGCCAACCGCCGCCTGCCAGCCGCAGCCACACCGGCCGCCACCCCACGCCCGGCTGCGCCTGCACGACCCGCTCCCCCAGCGGACCGTCCCGCAGCTCCGCCGCTGGCACCGCTCCCGCCTCGGCAGGGCCCACCCCCAGTGCCTCGGTCCGATCTCGGCAGGCCGGTTCGTCCCGGAGGCGGGAACGCGCGGGACGAGGCACGGGACCGGATGCGGGAGCTGCTGCGGCGGACCGAGCCCGACGCTGACCAGCTCAACCGCCTGCGCAAGGTGCGGGATCGGTGGCGGGAGGACGAGGACGGTGAGGACGGGTGACGCCGCCGGGACGCCGTGTCCGGTGGTGGGGATGCATGGTGGCGCTGCTGATGTTCGCTGCCGTGTGCTGCGCCGCGCCGGTCGGGAACGCGATCAGCGCCTACGTCGCGCTGAAGACGGGCGAGCAGGACAACGGCGGAATCGCCGAGGGCGGCAGCGCCGCGGACATCCCTCCCCGGATGCTGACCGCCTACAAGAAGGCCGTCCAACAGGCCGGGAAGTACGTGCCGAAGTGCGAGGGCATGCGCTGGCCGATCCTGGCCGGGATCGCCAAGGTCGAGTCCAACCACGCCATCGGCCACAGCATCGCTGACAACGGCGACATCCGCCCGAAGATCTACGGGGTGCTCCTCAACGGCTCCGGCGCCGGCGGCAACACCACCGTCTTCCCGGACACCGACGGCGGCAAGTGGGATGGCACCGCAAACGGCGAACGCGCCGTCGGGCCGTTCCAGTTCATGCCCTCCACCTGGGAGTCGACCGGCAAGGACGCCAACGGCGACAAAATCGCCGACCCGCACAACGCCGAGGACGCCGCCCTCGGTGCCGCCATCTACCTGTGCGGCAAGGGCCGTGACCTGACGAAGCGTTCGCAGTTGAAGGCCGCGATCCTGCAGTACAACCACTCGAGCGAGTACGTGGCCAACGTGCTGGGTTGGATCGACCAGTACACAGCGGCCGCTAATGACCTGGACCTGAAGAACGTCTCCGGGAAGGCCCGCACCGTCATCGATGCGGCGCTCTCGCAGCGGGGGGTGCCGTACTCGTGGGGTGGGGGCGGCACCAAGGGCCCGTCGTACGGGTTCTGCTGTTCGCCCAGCGGTAAGAGCGGCGCCAGCATCCGGGGCTTCGACTGCGCCGGGCTGACCCAGTACGCGTACGCGAAGGCCGGCATCACCCTGCCACGCGTCGCGGCCTCCCAGGCCGGCGTCGGCCAGCGCATCCCGGCCAGCCTCGGCACGGGCGCACTCAAGCCGGGTGACCTCGTCTTCTACGCCACCGCTCCCGGACGCGATCCCACGATCTATCACGTCGGGATCTACCTGGGCAGCGGGCAGATGGTCAACGCCGCCCGCCCAGGCACCGTCGTCCGGCTGGACGCCGTCAACGCGATGTCCGGCTACGCGGGGGGGAGTACGAGTGCTATGACCACCAACCCCCGCTCACCGCGCCTGCTGCTGCTGAACACTGCCATCCTCGCCGTCGCCGGTGTCGCTCTGCTGGGCGTGTCGCACGGTCAGGACCCACCAGCACCGGCGGCGGCGCCGACCGTGCGCGCGACCACAGATTCATCCTCGGTGGCCGCTTTGTCTCCCTACAGCAAGCCGACCCCGAGCACGACTGCCACCGCGACGCCCGCCACACCGACACCGTCGGCCGTCGAGTCCGCTCTGCCACCGCACGGCGAGGGCACGGCCGGCGACCTGGCGATCCAGCGGAACCTGGAGGCAGCTTGGCCGGCCGATCTTCCCACCGCCGACGAACGGGCGTTGCTCACCGCCGGTCGCGCTCTGCTGCGCGCCGACGCCACCGGAGTCGGCCGCGCGAAGTGGCCCACCGTCTTCGGCGACTCGGGCCAGGCGGTGGCTCCGGCGTTCGCCACCGCGCGCTTCCGCATCCAGGGCGCGATCGCCCGCCGCGACGGCAGCCCCAACAAGGCGGTGGTCCATTTGGTGTGGGCCGGCACCGACCGCGGCGGCACCTTCACCGACCTGCGCATCACCGACTGGCACTTCACCCGCACCATCACCAAGAAGGGGGCGTCCACGTGGACACCGCAGCCCCGTACCTGACCGGCCAGGCGTCCGCGTCGGCATCCAGCCCGGTACTCGGCCTCGTCTCTGCCATCGTTCACGCCGTCGGCTGGGTGATCACCTACTGGTGGGTGGTGGCCCTGGCCGCCGTCGTCCTCTGGGCCGCGGGCGAGGCGCTCGTACGCCACCTGGCGCGGAAGGCCTCCGCCGAGCGGATGGCCCTGGAGCTCGTCCCCTCGCGGCACTTCGACCCCGACCTGGAAGAGATCTTCCGCCGGGGTGTGCAGCTCGCCCGGGCCTCGACGAGTATGCCGTGGTGGGCGCCGCGCCGATCCAAGACGGTGCAGATCAGGCTGCGTGCCGACGGCTCCAGCCCGCTGCGCTACCGCATCGAAGGCCCCGCCGGCGGAGAACGCCTGCTCTCCATCACGCCGTTCGGTCCGGCCCTCACCGTCAACCGGGCCCGGCCCCTCATCGACAAGGCCCGTGACCACGTGGTGCGGGCGGAGTTCATCCTGCGCGGCAAGCCGACCGCACCCCTGCGTGAAGTCCCGCTGAACCCCGACCCGTTGCAGCCGCTGATCGACGCCGTCTCGGACCTCCGTGCCGAACTTGGAGACCTCGCCGAGATACGGCTCGACATCCAGCGCGCCCCCAAGTGGTCGCTGCGCGCACGCCGTCTGCAGCTGATGGCCAACGCACGCCGCGCGGAGCGGCGCGAAGCCCAGCGGGCCACCCGATGGGTGCGACAGGACGCCACCGGCATCGAGGACTCGCTGACCTGGCAGCTGCAGCAACTGGTAACCGGCAAACAGGGCGGGGGCGGGCGCCGACTGGTCATGCCGCCAGTCCCCCGCCGGGTGGACCCGGAGGAGGCGCTGGGCAAGCTGGCCGAGGACGACCACCTCGTGCGCGTGCAGCTGCTGGTGATGTGCGCGTCGAACACCGAGGGCCGCGCCGAGGCGAGGCTGGCTCAACTCCAGGCCGCGCTCGATGTTTTCGGCGGTGGCTCCCGGTGGGCGATGCGGGGCTGGAGGGTGGGCCCGTGGCGTTTCGGGGCGGACCGGTGGCCCTCCCGGCGCGGCTTCGAACGCCGCTGGGACCTGGGGCACTGCCAACCGCCCCGTGCGAACTGGGTCCGCTTGGAGGAGCTGACCGGGCTGCTCAAGCCGCCCACGGCGCACTGCCGCCTGCCGCTGCTCGCCTCAGACCTGCCGACGTTCGAGTTCGAGAATCCGGAGCTGTTGCTGCAGGGGATCTACCGCGGCCCGGATGGCCGCCGACGCCTGGTCGCCACCTACGCCAAGGAGACACTGTTCGAGGTCGGGGTGGGCAAGGCGGGCGGCGGCAAGACCGAACGCGCCCTCGCCCAGGCGATCGGCTGGGCGCACGCCGGCGGCGGGATCATGTTCGTCGACCCGCACCGCGACTCCTGGCCACGTGCCCTGCCGTTCCTCGCCCACGACCACCTGATGCAGCGGATCGCACTCATCGACCTCAACGCCAACGGGCCTGCCCCACAGGTCAGTTGTTGGAACCCAATCGGCATGCACCAAGGCCAGGTGGCCCACGAGGTCGTCGAAGCGACCGCCGACGCCTACGCGTCCGTGCTCGGCTGGGACGACGCCACCGCTCCCCGTGCGCTCACTATCCTCACCGCCTGTCTGGCGGTGCTGGTGGCCGTCAACGAGGCCGCCTGCCAGGCCGGGCAGCCGGAAGACCAGGCCACCGTCTTTCACCTGCGGTCCCTGCTCACCGACCCAGTGTTCCGTACGACTGCGCTCACCGCGGTCGAGGGGCGCCTGGACGAGGAGACCCGCTCCTGGTGGCGGACGGTGTTCCCGGCGCTGCCCACCGACGCGTTTGCCGTCGTCCTCAACCCGATCGCCCGCCTGGCCGCGAACCCCGTCACCCGTGCCTTCCTCGGGCAGCCGGCCGGCGTCTACAACATTCGGGCCGCGATGGACTCGCGGATGATCGTGTGGGTGTGCCCGGGTGGGAACGGGCCCACCGACCGGCTGATCACCGCGCTGCTCGCCCGGGACCTGCTGCGGGCCGTGCGCTCGAGGAGGGACACCCCGGAAGGCCGGCGCGTGCCGTTCCGCCCGTACTTCGACGAGCTGATCACCCTCACCGGCGCAGCCCCGGAGACGATCGCCGCGATGTTCGAGGACTTCCGCAAATACCGCGTGCACGTCCACGGCATGACCCAGCTGCTGGCCCGCCTGCCCATCCCGGTGCGGCTGTCGCTGCTGCAGAACGCCTCCACCCTGGCGTCCACCGCGGGCTCGCAGTCTGCGGTCTCCCCGATCACCGCGGAGTGGGGCGACCGTCCCAGTCCGGATGTCGTCGCCGCGCTGGACCGCTTCGAGCACTACATGTCGCTGACCGTCGAAGGCCGTCGCGTCGGTCCCGTCCGGATCACCGGCCCTCACCTGGACGACGTCTTCGCCGACTACGCCCGCCCGGGCCGGGCCGGGGCGCTGAAGCGCGCCGCCCGGGCCACGGCCGGCGCCGCGCCGCTGGGTCAGCTCACCGACCGGGCCGAGAGCCAGCTCACCCGCGTCAGCGCCTTCCTCGCCCAGCACACCCCCGCCGCCCAGTCGGCCGTCCGCCTACAGAAGAAGAGGAAATACAAGTGACCACCGTCTTCGAGACCGTGCCGTCCGGCCGTACGCCCAGCCCGGTCGAGCCGCTGCCGCATCAGCTCCTGGCCGTGCTCGGCCAGCACCGGATGGCGACCACGAACCAGCTCCACGCACTGCTGCGGCCTGACGCGGCGCGGCAGACCGTCTCCGCGCCGCTGAACAAGCTGCGCCGCGACAGCCTGGTGGACTACACCGTGCTGCCGCAGTCCAACCGGTCCCGCGCCTGGTACCTCACCAGCGAAGGCGCCCGGCTGACGAAGGACTTCCCCGCCCTGCGGGGACGGCCCCCATACCCAATCAGCTCGGCTACGGCGGCCTCGCTGAAGACGCCGCACACCCTGACCGTGGTCCGCACCCACCTCGCGTTCGTCACCGACGCCCGCCGCCGTGGTGACGAGCACGGCCACCTGGACTGGACACCGGAGGTCTCCCACCCGCTCAGCGACGGCGAGAGGATCATCACGGACGCGGTGATGCACTACACCCTCATGGAGGGCGATGAGCGAACCAAACTGCGGGCGTTCGTCGAGATCGACCGGGCGACGATGGGAAGTGAGCGGCTCGCCTCCAAGCTGATCGAGTACGCGCGACTGTGGTCGTACGAGCCACAGCCCGTCGGCCGGCCACGCTCGCGGCAGCCCGCCGCTCCCGGGGCAGTATGGCTGCGCTGGTATCCAGTGTTTCCAAGGGTGTTGTTCGTGCTGACCGGGGCCTCCCGGTACGTCCTGGGCAACCGGATCAACGACCTGCAGGCCATGGTGGCCGAGCACCCCCTCGTGGGCACGCTGGCCCGGCAGGTGCCGATGGGCGCGGCCATCCTGGAGAACCTCGAAGAGCGGGGTCCCACCGCTGACGTCTGGGTGCCTCTTGCCGGCGGCGGTGCGCGGCCGTGGACCGAGCTGTGAGGCCCCGTTGGCCGGGGCCGAATGTCGCAGCCTTGCAACTGCGCCACAAACCCCTTGAGATTTGCTCGCGCGAACATCTAGTTTACTTCTGCACAACGGGGCAACGCCTCGGAAACGCCTTGCCGTGCACCGATGTTAGGGGGCTCCGCATGTCGCACACTGCTGGTCAGATTCGCGCTACGGCAACGGTCATAGATGCCGAGCGGCCCACCCGGACGCGGGACGTCTCGTACGTCGGGGACGCGTGCGTGGTTCACGGGATCGGCGACTTCGACCCCGCTGACCTGGGCGCGGTGCGCGGCCGCTTCCCCGGACGGCACGTCACCCTCGACGGCGACGTCATCACCGTGAGGCCGCCGGTCCGGCAGCAGTGAAACGCGTCCGACCCCCTTCTCCTCCACCCCGTTGACGCCGCCGGCGCGGTCCCGTCGGCGCCATGACCGACTCCAGATCCCTCACCGAAAGGAAGCAGGGCAATGGCCAGTTGGGACATCACAGCGTTTGGTAGAGGCCTCATCAGGCCCGCCCTCGGCAGGTCCCCGCGCTGGAACAGGCCGCCCACGCGAACACCCGAGCACCCGAGCACTCCCGCTGGAGCTCCTCACTCACTGCGCAGTTGAACAGCTCGGCCGCGTCGCTGTCTTCCTCGCCGAGCACGTCCCTGCTGGCGCCGCCCCCGTACGGCTTTCGAAGGAATATGAGTAATCGGAGCCACCATCGATGGCGAGCGGCACCCGATCGCGTCCCTTGCCATGGGGGTCGGCCGCCAGGAGAGCCCGCGGGTGGGGATCTCGTTCTCGCGAGCAGGAGACTGACGATGTCCGTAGTTTCGTTCGCGGCCGGAACGAGCGAATACACACAACTACAAATCGACATCCGGTTCCGAAAGTGACCGGATACGTGTCGAGTTGCGCGAATGAACTCAGCTATCACGCTGGGAAGTTGACTGTCATATGCGTAATCTTGCGGCTACGAAAACGCATCACCGCAGCTCGACCAAGCCGTGCACAGGACCACAGCGCCGGAGAGCCGCGGCTGTGGTCGTCACGCAGCGCCTTCGTACGGGGAGACAACGTGACACAAGAACACCACAGGCTAATGCTCACTGCCGTTCGCATCCGGAATCTGCGCACGGTGGCCTCGGCTCTGGCGGCACTGGCTGGGATCACCATGGTGGCCGGTTGTTCCTCTGGCAGCGGGGACAAAACCGATCCGTCGCCCACCCCCAGCAGTGCAGCGCCCACCAAGACCGTGTCCAACGAGGAGGCGCAGGCTCGTAAGGCCGTCATCGCGGCCTACCAAGGCATGACCGACGAACAGGTCAAGGCCTATGCGAAGTCCTCGCTCGCCGGGATCGACATCACCAAATACGCCACCGGCGCTGCGCTGCGGGATACGAAGGACACAGTCTTCGTCAACATGCAGAACGGCATCGTCGTCAAAGGTGAACCCAAAGTCACAGCCTCCGAGGACGACGTGACACTCGATGCCTCGGGCACGCAGGCGACCCTCGCCGTGTGCTTCGACCTGAACACGTGGGTGTCGGTCGACAAGAAGACGGGCAAGAGTGTCGCCCCGCCCCATCAGGTCAAGCGCTACCCCATCACCGCGCGCCTCCAGAAGCAGAGCTCGCAATGGCTGGTCGCCGATGAAAAGGCGGACAAGGAGAAGACGTGCTGAGACGGCGCGCCATGACAGGAGCGGTGCTGGCTTCGCTGGTCGCCTTAGGGTCGGCGGAGACGACCGCGTCCGCCGGTGGCGGCAAGGTCGTCTGCAATGAGAAGGGATTGTGCCGTGTGGTCGCCGATGGCACCACCACCACACCAGGTAGAGGCGACGACGGCAAACAGGCATCGGACGGCCGGTCCGGCAAGCCCAAGTGCTACGACTCCAACGTGGGCAACATGGAAACACCCTGCTATCTGAAGGGCTTCGGCTACTGGGGCAACGACCGCAACTGCTACTTCCAGAAGGCCAACCCCCAGCCGCCGGCGGGCGATCCCCGCTGGGAGGGCCACAGTCCGGCGGACGGCGCCGTGTATACCGCCTACTGCCCGGACAACCCAAACATGACCAGCCAGTTCTTCGCTCAGCCGCCGAACGGCGGCGCGGGCGTGGACCCGGCGGTGCTGGCTGCAGAGGCCGTGAAGAAGATGCGGCTGCTCGGCCCGGACATCGCCAGCCCTCGCACGGCCGGAAAGTACACCGTGGGCGTGCCGCTGTGGATGTGGGTGAACCAGAGCGCAACCACCTACGGGCCCCAGTCTGCGTCAGCGTCGGCCGGTGGTGTGACCGTCACTGCCACGGCGCAGGTCTCGAAGATCGTGTGGCAGATGGGCGACGGTGCAACGGTTACGTGCAACGGCCCGGGGACGGTCTACCAGGTCTCTGCCGGTATGTCGGAGTCCCCGACCTGCGGCCACATCTACGCCAAGACGTCGGCTGGCGCGCAGGGCGGCAAGTACCAGGTGACCGCGACCTCGACGTGGGGGATCGACTGGGGGGTCACTGCCGGCGGAGGCGGCCAGACCGGCCAGCTCACCCAGACCCAGCAGTCCCAGATGGAGGTGGCGATCGGCGAGGTGCAGGTCGTCAGGTAACGCCGCCGGAAGGAACGAACGTTGAGCAAGACCCGAGAACGTGTAGACGCAGTGACCTCGAACAGGGTCCCCCAGCAGGGGCATGTGGCCAGACCGGTCACTCCCCCGCGGGTGTCGGCCCGTCGACGACGCCCCGGTGTCATCGCCTTGTCGCTGGCGCTGATTGCCGCCGGAGGAGCGGGCGTTGCGGTTCTGCTGCTGCAGGTCGGCAACCGCACCGAGGTGGTGACCGTGGTGCGCGACGTCCAGGTCGGACAGCTCGTCACCGAAGACGACGTGGGCAAGGCATCCATCGCCCTGGACCCGCTCGTCAAGGCGGTACGCGGCAACGACTTGGACTCGGTGGTGGGCAAGCGGGCCGCCGTCGAGCTCAAGCCCGGATCCCTGCTCTCTCCCTCCCAGGTGACGAAGGACAACCTGGTGAAGGCCGGTGAGCAGTTGGTGCCGATCGGGCTCAAGCCGGAGCAGGTCCCGGCCACGGCGCTGGTGCCGGGTCAGAAGGTGCAGCTGGTTCACGTCCCGGCCCAGGGCGAGGCGGACACCGGGAAGGCATCCGACACGTCGCCGCAAACCATCGACGGACGGGTCGTGAGGGCCTCCAGCGCCGCGCCCGGTACTGGAGTGGTGGTCGTGGACGTAGCGACTACTGCGCAGGATGGCCCGACGGCCGCCGCGTGGGTGTCGGCCGGCACCCTGCGCCTGGTGCTCGCTGCTGCGGACGGTAACTGATGGCTGTGATCGCGCTCGCGGGCTGCAGTGGCGCGCCCGGTGTGACCACGAGCGCTCTCGCCCTGCTGCTGTCGTGGCCGCTGGATCCGGGCCGGCGGATGGTCCTGGCCGAGTGCGATCCGGACGGCGGGGCCGTGCTGCACGGTCTGCTGCAGGGCACGCTCGGTGACCGGTACGGGCTGCGCAACCTCTCGGTCGCGGCCCGCACAGGCGAGTTCAGCGACGCCTTCTGGCGGCAGCTGATCGACCTGAGCAGCGAGGACGGCAAGCGGGAGTCACCGCGGGACCGGCTGCTGCTGCCCGGTGTCACCGACCCCGCGCAGTCGGCGAGCCTCGGCACGGTCTGGAAGATGCTGGCGCAGATGTTCCGCGGCATCGAGGCCGAGAGCGGCCACGACGTCCTGATCGACCTCGGCCGCCGCGGGGCGTACGGGCCCTGCGGGGTCCTGGCTGAGCAGGCCGACGCCGTGTTCGTGGTGGTCCGCAACACCCTGCGCTGCCTGCAGTCGGCAGAGGGCCGGGTGCGCGCGCTGGAGGAGCGCGTCGGCGATGTCAGCGTGCTGATGATCAATGAGGGTCCGTATCCCGCGGGCGAGGTGCAGCGCGTTCTGCAGGTGCCGGTGGTCGCGACCTTGCCGTATGCGCCGGACGACGCCCGTGTGCTGTCCGATGGTGCCGAACAGCCGCGTCGGTTCATCAAGTCGTCGCTGATGAAGGCCGCCCGCACGGGCAGCGCCCTGCTCATCCAGCGGGCCGCGATGCGTCGGGCCCGTCTCGATCCACGCGGTGTACGCGCAGCCGGCGGGGAGGTGACCCATGCACGCTAGGCCCCTGCACCCCGATCCCACCGTGGCCCCGCTGCCCCAGCAGGAGTGGACCCACCAGACGAGCGGCACGCCTGCACCTGCGGGTGCTGCCTCGAGTTCCCAGGTGCTCGGCACCGCAGTTCCTCAGGTCACCGTCGACTACCGGGTGGCCCGGGACATTGCGTCGCAGGTCGCCAGGCAGCGCGAGGAACTGCTCAAGACCAAGCCCGATATGGACCGGGACAGCGAAGAGCAGCGCTGCCTGAACTGGATCGCCGAGGCCGTCGCGCTGTGGTCGGACGCCGAGGCGATGACGCCGCAGGAGGACGAGGCGCTGCGGCGCGCCGTGTACGACCTGCTCTTTCGGGCCGGCCGGTTGCAGCCGTATCTGGACGACGAGCGGGTCGAGGACATCATCATCCAGGGCCCGCACGAGGTGTGGCTCGACTACGGTGACGGCGAACGCCGCCGGGTCGGCCCGATCGCGGAGTCTGAAGAGGAACTGCTGGAGCTGCTGCGGGAGTTGGCCCGGGGATCCGGGTACAGCGAGCGCACCATCTCCACCGCGAACCCCACCCTCGCCTTGGCCTTGCAGGACGGCTCCCGCCTCCAGGCCATCACCGGGCTCGGGCCGATGACCTACGCGGTCATCCGCCGGCACCGGGTCTCCCACTCCGATCTCGACGACCTGGTGCGGTTGGGTGCCATCGACCCGATCCTGCGCGAGTTCCTCGGTGCGTGCGTGCGCGCCGAGAAGAACATCATGATCGCGGGGAAGCAGAGGGCCGGGAAGACCACGCTGATGCGGGCGATGCTCAAGGAGTTCGACCCGCAGACGCGGTTTGCCACCATCCAGACCGAGGACGAGCTGTTCGCCCACAACAACGGCTACCACCAGCAGGTCGTCTCCCTGGTGGGCCGCGAGTCCAACGGGGAGAAGGACGTCACCGGGCGCGGCGCCGGTGAGGTCACGCTGCTGGATCTGATGCATCCGGCGCTGCGGATGTCGCTGGAGCGGATCGTGGTCGGCGAGGTTCGCGGCCCGGAAGTCGTCGCGATGATGCAGGCGTTGACGAACGGGTCGGGCGGCAACTTGTGCACCATTCACGCGCGGCGTCCGGACGTCGTCTTCGACCGGATCGCCGAGCTGTACGCGCTCGCCCGGGAGAACCTCTCCGAGCAGCTCGCCTACCGGCAGACCGCCAACGGCCTGGATTTCGTGGTGTTCGTCGATGTGACGGACGAGACGCAGATCGGCGGCCGCCGCCACCGCTATGTCTCCCACGTCCTGGAGCTGACCGGGATCGGCGAGATGGGCCGGCCCGCCACCAACTCGGTCTTCTCCCCCGGCAGCGAGTTCGGTGAGCCGCGGGCGGTGCCCCGGATGGACCCGGGCTGCATCGACGACCTGCGCCGTGTCGGCTTCGACTCGGCCCTGCTGCAACAGCCCTACGGGGCGTGGCCGGCGCCCCTGCCGCTGAAGGTGGGGGCGAGCCGATGACCCTGCTGTTCGGGCTGCTGTCCGGCATGGCCGTCGTCGGCGGGCTGATCGGTGTCGTCGCGGGTGTCGTGGGCACCACGGCGCCGCGCCGGGCACCGCTGCACCGGCGCTGGCAGGCCCTGCGCGCCGGGAAGAGCCGAAGCGAGGACGCCCGGCTGCGGCGCCGGATGCTCGCGGTCGCGGCCGTGGTCGTCTTCGTGGCCGTGTGGCTGGCCTCGGGGAACTTCGTCGGCGGCGCGCTGCTGGGCGCGGCCGTCATCGGCGTGCCCTGGCTGATCACCCCGGCACGGATGGCGCAGGAACGTATCGGCCAGCTGGAGGGCTTGAGCGAGTGGACGCAGCGGCTGGCCGGCCTGCTGAGGCTGGGCATGGGCCTGGAACAGGCGATGATCACCAGCCGTCAGGGGGCGCCGGACGAACTCGCCCCGCAGATCGTCACCCTGTCCGACCGGCTGCGGCTGGGGTGGCGGCCGGAGCAGGCGCTTGGCGCGTTCGCCGCAGAACTGGACGACGTCACCGCGGACAAGGTGGTCGCCGCGCTCATCCTGTCGGCGGGCGACCGCGGCCCGGGCCTGGCTCAAGCATTGGAGGACCTGGCGGGCACCGTCCGCGAGGAGGTCGCCAAGAAGCGCGCCATCGAGGCGGACCGGGCCAAGCCCAGGACGACCGTGCGGTGGATGACCATCATCACCGTGGGTGTCGTGGTGGCCGGGTTCTTCGTGCCGTCCTACACGAAGCCGTACGCCACGCTCTTGGGTCAGCTCGTGCTCGCCTTCCTGACGGCCGGGTTCGTCGGGGTGCTCGCCCTGATGCGGCAGCTCGGCACCTTCCGACGCATCCCGCGCTTCCTCATTCCCGACCCGGCCAGCACCGTTCGCCTGCCGGCGCCCGCGCCGGTGCCGGACCTGGCGGTCGCCGCCCGTCAGCCGGAAGGAGCTAAGTGGTGAACCTGATCCCCGTGGTGGTGAGCGGCGGCATGGTCGGCGCCGGCCTGGCGCTGCTGGTTCGGGAACTCCTGCAGCCCCAGCCCGCGTTGGGGCCAGCCCTGAAGCGCAGCGCCCCCCAAACCTTGACGGTGCCCGAGCCGGAGCTGGACCGCGAGGAGGTGTGGGGCCGGTGGCTGCTGGCCCGCCTCGAGCGGCTTGCGGGCGCGAGGGTCCCCACCACGAACCTGGCCCTGCTCGGGCAGGGCCCGGGCCAGTTCCTGCTGAAAAAGATCGCGCTTGCCGCGCTGGGCCTGCTCTGCCCGCAGGTCGCGACGATTCCGTGGATCATCGCGGGCGTGGGCCTGCCGTTCTACGTGCCCGCCGGCGTCGGACTCTGCATCGCGGCCCTGCTGTTCATCACGCCCGATCTCGCGGTGCGGGACCAGGCCAAGCGGGCGCGGGAGGAGTTCGCGCACGCCCTGTCCGCCTACCTCGACCTGGTCGCGCTCAAGCGGGCCGCCGACGCCGGCCCCGCCGAGGCGCTGGAGAAGGCCGCCGAGGTCGGCGAGGGCTGGCCCTTCCTGTATCTCCAAGGCGCGCTGCGCCGAGCCCGGCTGGAGAAGATCCCCCCGTATCAAGCACTCACCGAACTCGCCCACGCATACGACCTGCCCGTCCTGGACGACGTCGCCGACATCATGCGCGGCTCGGCCACCGACGGCGCCGCCGTCTACAAGGCGCTGCGGGCCCGCACCGCCGCCCTCAACGCGGAACTGCTGGCCGATCAGTCCGCAGAGGCGAACGCGGCCAGCGAAAAGATGACCGCTCCCGGAGCCCTGCTCGCGGTGCTGGTGATGCTGCTGATGGCGTTCCCCGCGGTGATCCGCATGCTGACCGTCTAAAGGCCACCCCGACTCGTTCAACGCTGAAGAGAGGCAAGGAAACATGAAGCACACTGCAGCCCGCACCCGCCGTGCTGTGCACCGGGCGACCACGTCCCCACACACCGGCCCGGACAGCCCATCGGGCAGGCCGCGCCGTGGCGGCCTAGGCTCGCGCACCTGGGCACGCGCAGGCGGTGCCGCCCTCCGGCTGACCACCCGCGTGCAGGAAGGACTCGAGGAGGCCGCCCGCCGGCCGGACCGCGGCGACATCTCCACCACGACCGTCATCATCTGGGTGGCCGCCGTCACCGGCGCCGTCCTGATCGCCGGAACCATCGCCGTCGTGATCGCCAAGTACAACGCCAAGCTCAGCGGGCTGTGATGAAGCGTCCCGAGCGGCTGACGGACTGGTGGCAGGGACGGAGATGGCGTGACGACCGAGGTGACACGTCCATCCAGATGGCGATCATCTTCCCGTTCGTGCTGCTCGCCACGGTGGCCGTCATCCAGGCCTCCCTGTGGTACTACGCCCGGCAGATCGCCCTGACCGCTGCCCGCGAAGGCCTCACCGCGGCCCGCTCCTACCAGTCGAGTCCGACCGACGGGGCGGCCCAGGCACGGGACGTGCTGGGACGCACCGCGGGGGACAGCCTGAGCAGCTACAGCGTCGTTGCCGGCAGTGACGGGCAGCGGGTGCGGGTCCAGGTGACCGGCACGGCCCTGTCGATGATCCCCGGTGTGTCGGGCCTGCACGTCAGCCAGTCGGCGTCCGGCCCCGTAGAGCGCTGGACGGTTCCAGGGGAGTGATGTACGTGCGAGACGTGGCCCGCCTGGCTGGCAGGCTTCGCAGCGATGAGGGCAGTGCCGCGATCGAGGCGGCCATCATCCTGCCGTCGCTGATCATGTTTCTGTGTCTGGCGATCGCCGGCGGCCGGATCGTCACCTCCGGCTCGAAGATCGATTCTGCGGCCGAGGACGCGGCCCGGGAGGCCTCCCTTCACCGCACGGCGGCAGCCGCCCAAGGTGCCGCACGGTCGGCGGCCGCCGAGTCCCTTAACGACCAGGGCATCACGTGCGCGTCGACATCCCTCCGCATCAACACCGGCGGCCTGAGCGTGCCGGTGGGCCAGGTCGGCACGGTCACCGTGACCGTGACCTGCACGGTCAACCTGTCCGACCTACTGCTGCCGGGAGTGCCGGGGGCCAAGACGCTCACGTCGACGGCGACGTCGGTGGTGGACCAGTACCGACAGCGAGGCGACTGATGATCTTGCGTCGGATCCTGCGGACACGGTGCGACGACCACGGAGGCGTCACCGTGTTCGTCGCGGTGTGCGTCTTCGCACTGATCGGCATCATCGGCCTCGCCGTGGACGGCGGCAGCAAGATGCGTGCCACCGAGCGCGCCGACTACATCGCCGGCGAGGCCGCCCGGGCCGGCGGACAGGCCATCGACCCCGCCGACGCCATCAGCGGCACCGCAATCGACGTCGATCCGCAGGCGGCCGCCGCCGCCGCGCAGGCCTACCTGAGCTCCGCCGGCGCCACCGGCACCGTCAGCGTGTCCGGCAACGGCACAACCCTCAACGTCACGGTCACCGGCTCGTACGACACGAAGTTCCTGTCGGTGGTCGGGATCGGCTCGCTGTCGGTGACCGGGCATGGCAAGGCCACCCTCCTGCATGGCGTCACCGCTCCCGAAGGAAACTGATGCGCACCACCACCCGCTCCCTGGCCGCAGCGGCCACCCACACCCTGGCCCGGGTCTTCAAGGCCGCGGGGAGCCTGCTCGTCCTGGCCGCCGCGGTCGCCGGGCTGCCGCTGCTGCTGGCCTGGGCCACCCCCATCATCTGGGCTGCCACCCACGACGACCTCACTCACCTGCTGGACCGGCAGGACACGGGCGGGATCTTTCTGCTGTTGCTCGCCTGCGTGGGCTGGATCGGGTGGGCGCAGTTCAGCTTCTGCGCGGTGCGCGAGCTCATCGCGCAGCTGCGGGGCCGGACGTGGCACGCCCCGCGGGGGATGAATGCCTCGCAGCGCGCCGCGGCCCTGCTGATCGGCAGCATCCTGGTGCTGCTGCCCACGAGTTCGGCCCTGGCCTTTGATGCGCAGGCCGCACCGGCCGGCACGACGGGCCTTATGCCCGGCCAGGCGGGCCAGGCCGCGCAGACCACCGACGCCGACGCCGACCAGGCCTCCTGGGCGTCTTCGCCGAGCACACCGACGTCGCCTACGTACACGGTGCGCCAGACGCGGCCGGCGGAAAGCCTGTGGGGCATCGCCGAGCGGGAACTGGGGGACGGCGAGCGGTGGCGGGAGATCGCGCGCCTGAACGAAGGCCGCGTCATGCCCGACGGCACGGTCTTCCGCGCGAACAGCTTTCTGCAGCCGGGCTGGCAGCTGGTGATGCCCGAGACCAGCGGCGTACCAGGAGGCGTCCGTACGCAGCTGGGCGACCGGCCTGCGGCTGCCTCCGGCGACGGTGAGCATGTCGTCACGGTCCACTCTGGTGACTACTTGTCGAAGATCGCCAAGGAGGAACTCGGCGACGGCGACCAGTGGCCCGAGCTGTTCGAGGCCAGCAAGGACAAGCCGCAGCCGCATGGCCTGCCCGAGATCACCAGCCCGAACATGATCTACGCGGGGCAGCAGGTCACCGTGCCCGGCGCCCAGCCCGAGCAGCCCGCTTTGCCCAAGGACAGCGACGACGGCGATGCGGCGGGCCGCCAGGACACCACTCCCCCGGTACCGAAGACGCCCGGCGCCGAGCAGACGCCGGGCGATGACGCGGGGGATGCGCCCACTGCGGGCCCAAGCACGGCGCCCGCTCCAGCGTCGTCGGCCCCCAGCGGGGCGAGCAGCCGTCTGGCCGAGCAACCCGGGCAGACGCAGGGCTCTGCATTAGCCGCTCCTTCTGCGACGCCGCAGCCCAGCAACAGCGCCTCCTTGGCCGGCTCTTCGTCGACGTCGGCCGAGCCGTCCAGTTCCGCTGCCTCCTCCCCCGCCGCCACCGGATCCGACACGCCGACGTCGGCCCCGCCCGACGCTCCGCTGAACCCGCGCACCGTCCTGGGTGCCGGTGCACTGCTGGCCGCCGCCCTCACCGGCGCGCTCGCCCTGCGCCGGACACTGCAGCGCCGCCGCCGCAAGCCGGGCGAGAAGATCGCCATCGCGGCGGAAACCTCCCCGGCCGAGGCCCAGTTGGCGGCGGCCGCCGCACCAGGAGGCGCCGCTCGCCTGGACATGGCCCTGCGGACCCTGGCCCACCACGTGGCCCAGCAGGAAAAGGACGCGGTCCTGCCGCCGGTACGGGCCGCACGCATCGGTGCCCGCACGGTTCAGGTGCTGCCCGAGGACTTCGCCCTGGACGCTGCAGCGCCCTTCGCCTCCGGGAAGGCCGGTTGGTGGATCCTGCCCACCGACGCCGACCTCCTGGACGAAGACGCCGCCCGCGACGTGCCGGCGCCGTACCCGGGGCTGGTCACGATCGGCAGCACCGAGGGAGATGACCTGCTGCTGCTCAACCTCGCCCGGCTGCCCGCCCTGCTGCTGGACGGCAATCCGGTCCACATCACCGAGGTGTGCACCTCGCTCGCCCTGGAGCTTGGGATGAGCCCATGGGGGACGGAAGTCGAGGTCGTCACCGTGGGGTTCGGCGAGGACCTGCCGCACCTGCTGCCCACCACGCGGATCGCCCACCTGCGCCAGGCAGCGCACGCGCTACGCGACCTGAGTGAACGGCTCCTGGAAGCGCACCAGATGCCCGAAACCCAGCACCAGCCCTACCTCCTGCTCTGCGCGACGGCCCTGGATCCGGACACCGCGTGGAAGTTCGCCGACGTCATCGACAAGGCCGGCACGGTGCCCGTCACCCTGATCGCGCCGGCCAGCACAGCCGCCACGCACTTCCCGCAGGCGGAGATCCTCAACGCCTCCCTCAACGACCCCCAACCCCTCGACGCCGCCGGCACCGACATCACGGTGCAGCGCCTCGAACACGCCGCCTACCTTCAAATCACCACCGCGCTGAAGGTGTCCGGGCAACCCGCGCACCCGGCCGACGGCCCGTGGCAGAACGTCCCCGACGAACCCGACAGCATCCAGGAGCCCGCGCCGAAGGAGTCCGCCACAGCCGCGCCCGACACCGGCACAACCCCTCCCCCGGCCTCGGACGCCCACGTGAGCGGCGAGGTCTTCCCGGCCCTACTCGCCGCCACCACAGATCCATCCGGACTACGTCTCCTGCCCACCACCACACCAACACCTCAGACCGATAACGAACCCGAACCGGACACCGAAACTCCCACCGCCCCGGCCACCGAGGGTCCGCAGGACCAGGACGCCACCGACGAGCAGGCCACCGAAGCAGGAGGGGTGCCACAGACGGACGAGTGCGCAACGCATGACCTGCAGGCCCCGGAAATCCGAGTACTGGGCCCCATCGAGGTGGACCGTGTACACAGCACCGGCCACGGCCCGCGGATCGCGCAGCTCGCCGCCTTGATGTTCTTCCGGCCCGGGCGAAGCGCGGACGTCCTGTGCTGCGACATGGACCCCGCAAACCCCTGGTCGACCAGCACCCTCAACGCACGGATGCAAGGCCTACGCAGCTGCCTGGGCAGCGACCCCACCGGCAACCTCTACGTGCCACGCCGCAAGACAGGCGAAGACCCCTACCGACTCGCCGCCGGCATACGCTGCGACTGGACGCGTTTCCTGCAGTTCGTCGAACGCGCGCTGCCCCTGGGCCCGGCCGGCCTGACCGATCTGGAGAAGGCACTCACCCTGGTACGGGGAAGGCCGTTCGGCCGCACACCGCCGCCCTGGGCCCAGCCCTACCAACAGGAAATGATCACACGGATCATCGACGTCGCACACACCGTGACCACCCACCGCCTCCCCACAGGCCCGCACCACAACCTCAACGCCGCCCGCCACGCCATCACGACCGCCCTCGACGTCGACGACACAGCAGAACTGCTATATCGAGACTGGCTCCGAATCGAACACGCCGCCGGCAACCGACAAGGACTCCACACCGCCATCACCCGCATCCAACACATCAACCAGACACTCGACTCCTCACTCGAGACAGAAACCGAACACCTCATCAACCAACTCCTCAACCACCGTTCCTAAAAACCAGCAAGGCCCAGTAGACGGCGGGTGCGCAGATGCCCCTGCGCATCACGTCCGGCTGGAGGCGACGTCGCGGGCCGCGTATGCCAGGAGTTCCTCAATGGCAGCCTCGTTGGAGGCGGGAGGGCGTCCGCGCCACTCGGTCAGCGTGTCGCGGACGGTCTGCGCAACGGCTGCCTGCACGCGGCCGTGTACATCGATCTGCCGCGCACATACGAGGCTGCCCCGGCCGCGTCCGACACGGCCGCTGGACCAGCGGCGCATTCCGTGTACCACTGCATGAGCCCCTGTCCGAGCTGGCAGTCGAGTACGCGCCTCGGCGTTGCAGGGCGGCTCGGCCCGGACACACTGAACCGAGCGGCGGCACCTCGGCGGGGGTGAGCAGCGGCCGACGGCACACCGCCGCACTGAAAACGAGCACACGGCCGCGGGCGTCGAGGACCTGGTGGAGGCTGCCGCTGGGACCCGGCGGCCATCGCGCTGCTGTCGCGTGGCCATGACGCCGGCTGGCCGTGGGAGTCGGCTGCCTGATTCGCCTCGGCGCTCTGCCGGACGCACGAAACGTCCGTAGGGGCCCGACGTGGTTGTCTGGGCCCCGAGTTCGGGCACGTCGCGCTACCGGGCGAGCGTGACGGTGAGCGGTACGTCCGGACAGCCGTCCAGCACGGCGGTGAGCGTGGCCTGCTCGGCGGCGTCGATGCTCAGCCCCCAGCGCAGTTTGTCCGCGATCCAGTCGGCGGTGTACTGACACCGGTAACCGACGGCCGGCGGCAGCCAGGTCGACGGGTCCTGGTCGGCCTTCGATCGGTTGCTGGTGGCGGAGACGGCGATGAGTGCGCGGTCGTCTCCGAGGTCGTTGGCGTAGGCCTCCCGCTCCTTCGCGCTCCAGGTGCTGGCTCCAGAGTCCCAAGCCTCGGCGAGCGGCACGAGGTGGTCGATGTCGAGACCGCGCGGCCCGCTGACGTACCGGTCGTCGTACGGGGAGTACCACTCACCGCCGGTCAGGGTGCAGGTGCCGGTCCGGTCGGGGGCAACCACGGCTTCGGCGAGGAGGACCTCGTTGCGGGTGCTGCAGCCGTCGCGGTCGGCGTCGATCCAGTGCTTGAACTTGGTGCGCTCGTAGCCGGTGCGGTCCTCGGCGCGGACGGGGAGCTGCGCGAGAGCGTCACGGACGGGCGCGGTGATGGTCTGGCCGGGAACGTAGCCAGCAGCCGGGGCGCCATGGGCGGTGGCGGGGATGAGCAGCACGGCAACGGCGGCCACGGCGACCGTGGTGCGGGCGAGGCGCACTCGGGAATCCTCTCGGAGATCACGAAGGGGGCGTGATCTTCGTAGCGGCTCCTCGGGCGGCGCACGCGGAGGCCGACGACGGCTCCACCCGATCGGACGGTAAGCATGATCATCAGCCAGTCACACCGCGCAGCCTAAAACCCCAGGTCATGACCGACATCCCCGACGAACTGATCGAACTGATCGAACTGGAACGATCCACCGAAGGATGCCGCTGGGGAAGCCCGGGTAGTTCTCCACCTCGGTCGGGCTCATCGGCGCCCGCGGGGCCAGAAGAAGTACCCGAGGGCGAGAGCCGCGATGCCGATCGCGGACACGCTCCCCGTCGCCCATATCGCCGCGTCCCGTGACTGGAAGAACCCGGCCTGCAGGACCTGCACCACGCCGGACATCCCGGCGCCCGCGATCACGGCCAGGAACACCTCCAGCTTCGCCCGCTGCCTACCCTCCCGCTGCTCCTCCTCCCGGGTCTCCTGTTCTTCGCGCTGCCTGGCCAGTTTGGCGATGCTCGACCCGAGCTGGTCCTTCGCCACTTCTTCGATCATGGCGTTGAGCTCCGTGGTCCGCTGGTGAAAGGTAGACCCGTCCAGCACCATCCGCAGGACGTCCGCCACGACTGGCGACGAGACCAGCGACGGCGAGCGGATTAGGGTGATCGTCGACCTAACCGACATTGCGAAGTCGTTGAGACGGGTCCTCTCGGCGTCGAGTTCGCGCGCGAGCGCCCGAAGAGCTTGCGAACTGCCACCTGGGTTGCGCTCCGCCGTGTCGACCCGCGCTCTGAACGCCTCAACGCGCTGGTAGTGGTCGACTAGTTCTAGGGACCAACCCGTGAAGAGCCCGTCGAGGGAGGCAACGAACTCCACAACGTGGCCCCGGCCGTTGTGGGCGAATTCCGGCATCCCCGGGGCGATGATCGCCGTGGTGTTGGAGGTCCGCACGATCTGCTCGCCGGTCAGCCCGGTGATGGTGGTAGTCAGGTCGCTGGCGCGCGTGTACCGAGCCCACTCCACAATGGAACCTATCAGGTGCGTGACTGGGTTGGTCAGCAGCTGGGTGCCCATCACTCCCTGGAGGCCGGCGGCGGTGCGCACCTCCTGCCGCGCGTCCCCGGCCGGCCCCAGCGTGGTGGAGGCCGCGTTGACCGCGACGACAACGTGGAACATCCCCGGACTCGCCAAGGCGCGCGAGCCATCCCGGCCCCCGGTGTCGCCCAAGCACTCGCACACGTCCTCGGCGAGGTTCAATGCCAGTTCCGACAACCGCCGCCACCGAGCGGACCGGCCATCCCGGAAGGCGACACGGGCCGCCCCGTACTCCGGCGCGGCTCGCAGCATCGCCGCGTAGAGGTCAGCCGGGCTGGCGTCCACGATCTCCCGGCTGAAGCGGACGTAGTGGTTACCGAGCCGGGAGAAGCGGATCTCCGCCCTGACCTGATCGAGCGGGCGGCCGTCCACGCTGCTGACCAGCACGTCAGGAAGCTCGACCAGTGCGCCGCCGTACCGCCGTTCGAAGGCATCCGAACCGTGCCAGACGTCGTCCAGGTTCAGCGAGCTGTTGACAGAGACCGGCCTGGTTCCCCCCAGCGCCCAATCAGCGCAACGCGTGGCGACCGCGTCGAGAACCTCCTGCGGTGGCACGCCGCGCACCGCGAACGGGTAGAGATACACAATCTTCCCGTGATCCACGCGCAGCCACGGGTCGTCCTTTCGCTCTGCCAGCGACACCAACGCCAGCCGGTGCGCCCGAATTTCGCTCAGGTAACCGAAGTCAGTGACGTGGCCTCCGTCTTCGGCCACTTCGATCTGCGCGATCGCCTCGTCGAGCGGCTCGCCCGTCGCAAGGAACTCCCGGACCCCGCGCACCGCTCGGGCGACCGCCACGCCACACACGTCGTCGATCTCTGCGATCCGCGCGAGGAGGTAGCGGCTGATATCGGGAAGGCCGTCCGCTGCCCGCCGCGCGAGCTCCCCAGCTTCGCGTGCCTTCACCACGGCCGCGTCCAACGCCGCCTGCTGGGCTTCCAACTGCCCGGTGACCATCGCGTTCTCTGCGTGGATCTGCGCCGCGACACTCTCCATCAGAGCTACCACCGCCCGCCCTGCCACCTGGTCCGCGGCCTCCAGACGCGCCCCGCGCTCCCGCACGCACTGGGCGGCCGCCTCCAGCGTCTCCCACAGAGGCTCGAAGTGGTAGGAGATATTCCACTCCGCTTCCACCGCGGTGAGGACGAACAGCAGCAGGAATGGAACACCGCCAGGCGCGATCGCGGCCTTCTCCCACTGCCGGAGGATCTCGGCAATAGCAGCCTCGGTCCGGTCAACCGACCGGCGCCCCGGCGACGGCTGATCCGGCACCGGATGAACATCCCACTGCGGCAGCACAACCAGGCGGTCGGTCTCCACCTGCAGACCCGCCAGCCACTCGCGCAACGGCCGTAACTCCCCTGCGGCCAGGGCTTCCATCATGGGGCGATGCATCCTCCGATGCTAGAAGCCGCCACGCTGCGCAGGAGGCGTTTCCTGAAGTGTTGGAGGGAGACGCTGCCCCGGGCGAATGGTCGTCCGACGGCGAGCTCATGACGCACCGCCAGAGCAGCCCGCGGAAGGGAGTTGCTGTGGTAAGAGACTGATCGGACTCGTACTGTCCCTCACCGACTACGACCGCTTCGCCGCCTTGCGCAGGATCTCGCGTTCCTCCTCCAGCTCGCGGACCTTCTTGCGCAGGGCCGCGTTCTCCGCCTCCAACGGCGTCGGTGGCTCGGTCGGCACCTCCGCCCGGCGTCCCCGCGGCCGGCTCGCGCCGGCTGCCCGGACCCAGTTCCGCAAGGTCTCGGGATTGATTCCCAGATCGGCGGCGACCTGCCGGATCGTCGCCTCAGGCCGCGACTGGTACAACGCGACCGCGTCCGCCTTGAACTGCGGCGGATAGTTCTTCATGACCACGAGATGTCCGTTCTCAGATCCTCAGGATCCAGTGTCTCGTGTGTCCAGGATCAAGGGTCAAGGCCCTCGTTTGGTGACCCTCGACCATGGGCTTCAGTGCTTCGCTGTCGTGGGTGTTGGCGGCCGAGACGCCGACGACCAGGGGCAGTCCGTTCGCGTCCGACAGGACGTGCATCTTGGAACCCGGCTTACCTCGGTCCACGGGGCTCGGACCTGTGAGTTCGCCCCTTTTTTAGCCCGCACGTGAGCGGAGTCGAGGACCACGCGCGAGACGTCGATGAGGCCGGCGTCATCGAGTCGGTGCAGCACCGCTTCATGCAGCCGGCCCCACACCCCGGCCCGCGACCAGATCAGGAATCGGCGGTGCGCGGTCGACTTCGATATCCCGAAACACGGCGGTAGGGCCCGCCATGCACAACCGCTGACCAGCACATAGATGATCGCCGCGAACAGCGTCTCATCAGGCGTGTCCTGCGTTCCGCCGCCCTGTGGCCGCACCTTCGACGGTGGGATCAGCGGCTCGGCGATCTCCCACAGCCCGTCCGGAACAATCCAACTCCACGTACCCCGCCCCATAGACAGCCCAACGAGCGATCACCACATAGGACACGGTCTAAGTGCAATGCCGTTGCGTTATGGGCCTGTGGGTTGGGGTCTTGTGATGAGGATGGCTTGTGCGCCGGTTCGGGTGGGTTGTGGCCAGTCTCGGTGTTCAGCTCGTTTGAGCTGGTAGTTGGACATCTTGCGTTTCACGACGCGGGGCTGGCTGCGGAGCCGTCT
>NZ_JBEYYC010000038.1:0-70599 GCF_040645355.1 Streptomyces sp. NPDC046805
GGGACCCCCATCGCGTCGACGCCCTCCTCCGCCTTGCAGCTGCACGCACCAGACCCCGCTCCCTGATCCGGCCTGATCCAAACGAAAGACCCTAGTTCCGGAGCGCGGCTCGCTCATTCGGATTAACCGGGCGTGCGACCGATGAGATACGCGGCGTGGACCAGTCGGTACAGATGCACAGACAAACCGCGTTCCATGCCCAGGAAGCCCCAGGAGGCGCTCATGACCACCGACGGATTCATCACGTGTCTCTGGTTCGACGGCCAGGCCGAGGAAGCCGCCCACTTCTACGTGTCGGTCTTCAAGAACTCCAGCGTGGGCCGGATCACCCGCCACAACGAGGCCACCCACGGATCGCCCGGTTCCGCGCTGACCGTCGAGTTCACGGCCAACGGCCAGAAGTTCGTCGCGCTCAACGGCGGCCCGCAGTTCACGTTCACCGAGGCCATCTCCTTCCAGATCCTCTGCGCGGACCAGGCGGAGGTCGACTACTACTGGACCAAGCTCACCGAGAACGGCGGCGAGCCCGGACCCTGCGGCTGGCTCAAGGACAAGTACGGCGTGTCCTGGCAGGTCGTCCCGGACCGGCTCCTTCGCCTGATCGCCGACTCGGACCCCCAGAAGGCGCTGCGCACCACCCAGGCCATGATGGCGATGCGCAAGCTCGACATCGCGGCACTGGAGGCGGCGCACGCGGGCGGGTGAGAGCTCACTCGGCCAGGATCGCGGCGATCACATGCCGTGAGTTCTCGGCCAGCGGCGGATTGGTCCGCCAGTAGTACGGCAGCTGGATGAGCGAGATCGACAGCGCCCAGCCCCGGCCGCGCGCCCACTCCGCGTCGTCGGCGCCCACGGCCTCCCGGAAGGTGTGCCTGGCCGGCGCGGGCAGCAGGTTCCAGGCCGGGATCAGGTCGACGGCGGGATCGCCCACGCCCACGGTGCCGAAGTCGATGACGGCGCCGAGGCGGCCCGCCGTGACCAGCACATTGCCGGGGGAGAGGTCGGCGTGGGCCCAGACGGGCGGGCCGGTGTGCTCCGGGGCGTGCAGGGCGTCCTCCCATAGGGCGGTGACCGCGGCTGTGTCGATCCGTCCGTCCAGCTGGGCGATGGCCTCGCGCGTCTCCGCGTCCCGGGTGGCGAGGGGGACGGCCCGGTGGCCCGGCGGCCCGCCGTGTGCGTCGATCCGGCGCAGGGCGCCGACGAACGAGCCCAGTTCCTTCGCGAGTTGCCCGGGTTCCCCGACGGCTCCGGCGACCGGATTGCGTCCGTCCAGCCACCGGTACACGGACCAGGGCCACGGGAAGCCCTCGCCGGGTTCGCCCCGCCCCAGCGGCTCGGGCGACGCCACCGGCAGCAGCGGCCCCAGCCGCGGCAGCCAGCGCTGTTCGTGGGCCACGTCCGCCACGGCGCCGGGATGGCGGGGGATCCGTACCACCAGGTCCGTGCCCAGGCGGAACATGGCGTTCTCGGTTCCGGAGGACTCCAGCCGCTTTACGGGCAGCGACCCCCACGCGGGGAACTGTCCGGCGATCAGCCCGCGGACGAGCGCGGCGTCGATCTCCACCTCGTCCGGGCGCATCTTCAGGGCACACATGCGGGCCATTGCAGCGGTCGACGTACCTGCTGTCGAGTGGATTTCACGGCGAGGGGGCGGTGCCGTAGTGGCACCGCCCCCGTCTCCACCGGCCGGGCTCAGACGCGGTCGGCCGCGATCAGCAGGTACTGGAAGCTGCCGTTGCGGTAGGCGGTGAGGAAGGTGTCCTCGATGCCCGTGACCAGGTGGTCGGCCTGCTTGCGCAACTCCCAGTACGGGACGGTGGCCTCGGTGAGGTCCTCCACGTGGACGGGCACCAGGCGGTTGCGGGCCATGGCCCGGAAGTACTCCGACCTGGGGTGGATGTCGCAGATGTAGTGCGCGTTGATGAGCGACACCTCGCGTGAGGCCTGCCCGTAGGTGTCGTTGTAGCAGCCGGTGATCACCACGTAGCGGCCGCCGCGGCGCAGCAGCCGGGCGTGCTCGGCGAACAGCAGGTCCAGTTCGACGTACATGGTGGACTCGTTGTTCCACGAGGCCGCGTACGCACCGGACTTGAAGCCCGTGTCGAGCATGTTGCGGTGGTGGTAGCGCACCTTGTCGCCGATGTCCCGTCCGCGTGCCGTCTCGTTGGCGAAGTCGGCCTGCTTGGCGGAGATCGTGACGCCGTCGGCATGGCAGCCGTACCGCAGGTTCGCCACCACGCTGCCGCCGCCGCGCCCGCAGCCGGCGTCGAAGACGCGGTCGGCGGGGGCGAGCGGGCCGAGGTGCGAGGCGAGCAACTCGGCCTGGGCGTGCTCCAGGCGGTGCAGTTCGGCGGTGACCCGCTCGCGGCGCAGGGCGGGATCGGGTTCGTCGAGCACCGACCAGTCGGCCTCTCCGACGCCGTAGTGGTGGTGGTAGAGGTCGTCGATCCTTCCGAGTTCGAGGTTGACCGGGTTCTCCTCGGCGTTCCAGTAGTCCGCGACGCGGTTCTGGTACGTGGACTGGGTCGGTACCGGTGCGGTCGTGGACCGAGCGGCGACGGGGGCGGTGGTCAACGGTGACTCCTCGTTGTGCATCTGACGGCTTTTCGGAGAAGCTGGGTCTTTCACCAGTAGTCGGGCAAGTGGTAGCGGTGGGTGTTGGAGGCGTGCCACTCGTGGTTGCCGGACACCCAGGCGGCGAGACCCCGGGCGTAGCGCTCGACGAGGGGCGAGGTGGCGGACAGGACGGCCGACTCCTCCTCGAAGGCCTCCATGATCCGGTTGTGGATCTCGACGGACTTCAGATAGGCGGCCTTCAGCCCGCACCGCTCGTCGGCGGCGACGACCTGCGGCAGATTGAGGTGCGTCGGGTCGCTCGCCAGCTCCTTGGTGAACGAGTACAGGTCGTTGACGATCGTGGTGGCGTTGCAGGCCAGGGCGGTGATCCGCTGGAGCTCGGGCCGGGCGTAGACCTGCTCGGGCAGTTCGTAGCCGTCCACGGCGTCGACGATCGACAGACACGGGCGGAAGTTGTTGAACTGCCGCATCACCAGGTACTCCCAGACCTTCGGCACGTACCCGGTCTCCGCCCAGGCGGCCTCGCCCAGATACCCCAGGTGCAGCCGGGCCATGTCGTGCACGAAGCGGTCGGTCTGGCTGGGCGTGGCGAAGGCGGCGAAGTCCTGCAACGCGCAGTGGTACGAGCGCACCGGGCCGTCCGCCCCCATGCCCTCGCGCCACTCCTCCTCCAGCTCCGCAACGCCGTGGTACGGGTCGAGCGCCGACTGGGCGATGACCAGTCGGCCGCCCAGGCCCCGGCGTGCCCCGCCCCGGCCCTCGTCCTCCTCGCAGTAGCAGGAGTCGACGACGTTCTCGGCCAGCAGCAGCTTCCCGGCGACGGTGAGGCGCTCCAGGTCGAGCGCGCCCGGATGCTGGAGCACCACGGCCCGGCCGAACTGGAATCCCGCGAAGTCCCCCTGCCAGGCGGCCGGGAACAGGTCGAGCTCGCGGGCCCACGCCTCGACCCTGAGGTCGACCTCGTGCACCTTCTCCGGGTCGGCGGGAACGGCGGGCCGGTACAGGAGCCCGGGGATCGCCCCGGTGCGCCGCCGCGGACGCAGGGAGCGGGCGAGGTTCGGCGGGCCGGGCAGTGTGTAGGACGGGGTGGGGGGTGCGCTCATGGGGTGCTCCGGTTGCTCCACAGCGTCAGTCGGCCGTCCGGCCGAGCTGGACGTTCTCGAGGATCCCCGCCGCGTCGGGGACCAGGATGGCCAGCGAGTAGTAGGCGGTGACGAGGTAGTTGACGATCGCGGCGGTGTCGATGCCCATGAAGCGCACGTTCAGCCCGGGCTGGTGCTCCTCCGGGATACCGGTCTGGTAGAGGCCGATGACACCCTGGTCGGCCTCTCCGGTGCGCAGCGCCAGGATGCTGCTGGTGTGGTCCCGGGTGATCGGGATCTTGCTGCACGGGTAGAGCGGGACGCCGCGCCAGGCGGGGATCTCGTGCCCGTCGACGGTCGCGGTGCCGGGCACCAGGCCGCGCTTGTTGCACTGCCGGAAGAACGCCGCGATCGCCTTCGGATGGGCCAGCAGCAGCCGGGTCTTGCGGCGCATGGCGAGCAGCTCGTCCAGGTCGTCCGGCGTGGGCGGTCCGGTGAACGTGCTGATGCGCTGGCCGTAGTCCACGTTGTGCAGCAGCCCGAACTCCCGGTTGTTCACCAGCTCCCACTCCTGGCGCTCACGGATCTCCTCGACGGTGAGCCGGAGTTGCTGCTCCGTCTGGTTCATCGGGTCGTTGTAGAGGTCGGCGACCCTGGTGTGCACCCGCAGCACGGTCTGGGTGAGCGACAACTCGTACTCGCGCGGGGCGAGTTCGTAGTCGACGAAGCCGCCCGGGAGCGTCTGCTCGCCCACATGGCCGGCCTGCACCGGGACGTCCGCCTCGCCCCTGCGGTTCATCGGCTTGCTCTGCCGCTCGACGTACGCCCGCAGATGCTCCGCGAGGGACGGCACCCGATCGGTCAACTCCTCGACCACGTCCCAGGGCAGCGCCAGCACGATGCCCGCCGTCTCCGCCCGCACCGAGGCCGGCCACAACGGGTCGGACTGCCCGACCGCCTCGTCGCCCATCTGGTCGCCGTCGGTGACGACCCCGATGACCTCCTCCTCGCCGTACTTGCCGGCGGCGAAGCGCGTGAACCGGCCGTGGACGACGAGGTACGCCTCCGTGACCGGCTGCCCGGCCTCGAACAGGATCTGCCCGGCGCGCACTTCACGGACCCGGAACCGGCCGGCGAGCTCCCGCAGCACCTCCGCGTCGGAGTAGCCGCGCAGCACCGTCAGCTCGGTCAGCGTCTCAGGGATGACCCGGATGTCGTCGGCGCCGTTCTGCTCGAAGTGCACCCGGCCGCGGCCGGTGCGCAGCGTCAGGCGCCGGTTGACCCGGTAGGTCCCGCCCTTGACGTCCACCCAGGGCAGCGTCTTCAGCAGCCATCGGGAGCTGATGGCCTGCATCTGCGGTTCGGACTTGGCGGTGGTGGCGAGCTGGCGTGCCGCGCGCGTGCCGAGACTGGTGAGCTGCCCGTCGGACAGGGGTGCGGGGTCGTCGACGGTGGAACCGGTGGCACTGTCCGGTGTGGACACATTCCCTCCCGGGAGGAGAACAGGGGTGACCGGATCGATCGGTGATGGACGAGGTGTGCGCTGGGACAAGCCAAACAGCCGTGACGAAAGCGGGGTACGGCGCGAAGGGGGCGGTTTCGCGCTCTAGGGGGACAAACCCGTGATCGGGAGGGGAGAGCGAGGCAGTGCGTGATCACGCGCTGGTCTTGTGCTCCCGCGCCCGCACTCCCGGGCGTTTGGGCTCAGGAAAGATCGTTGACCAGCACCGCCGCACCGTCGAAGCGGCCGGCCTTCAGGTCCTTCAGGGCCTGCGCCGCCTGCGACATCGGATACGTGTGCGTCGTCGCCCGCACGCCGTGCAGCGCGGCGAGCGCCAGAAACTCGCGGCCGTCCGCACGGGTGTTGGAGGTGACGCTGCGCAGTTCCTTCTCGTAGAAGAGGTCGGTCTCGTAGTGCAGCGGCGGCACGTCGCTCAGGTGGATACCCGCCACCGACAGGACCCCGCCCCGGTCCAGCGCCCGCAGCGCGACCGGCACCAGATCGCCGACCGGGGCGAACATGATCGCGCCGTCCAGCGGCTCCGGTGGCGCCTCGTACGCGTCGCGCGCCGAGGCCGCGCCCAGTTCGAGCGCAAGTTGCCGGGCGGCCTCGCCGCGCGTCAGGACGTGCACCGTGGCGCCCTCGGCGAGGGCGAGCTGCGCGCACAGGTGGGCGCTGCCCCCGAACCCGTACAGCCCGAGCCGGCCGCCCGTCGGCAGCGAGGTGCGCCGCAGCGCGCGGTAGCCGATGATGCCGGCGCACAGCAGCGGCGCCAGCGCCACGTCGTCCACGCCTTCCGGCAGCCGGTAGGCGAAGGCGGCCGGGACGGTCGTGTACTCCGCGTAGCCGCCGTCGGCGTCCCAGCCGGTGTACTGCGACGCCGGACACAGGTTCTCGGCACCGCGCACGCAGTAGGCGCAGGTGCCGTCGGTACGCCGCAACCAGGCAACGCCGACCCGGTCGCCCACCCTGAAGCCCTCGACGTCCGCCCCCGCCCCGGCGACCACGCCGACCACCTCGTGCCCGGGCGTGACCCCGCGTCGGTGCACCGGCAGATCTCCCTCGGTGACATGCAGATCGGTACGGCACACCCCGCACGCGAGCACATGCACCAACAGCTCGTCGGCCGCTGGCTCGGGCACCGGCCGCTCGACGAACCGGAGGGGGTCCTCCTCGACGGGACCGGGCTCGGTCACCGACCACGCCCCCATGGTCCCCGTCGCCCCGGCTCCGCCTGTCGCTGCCGCCATGGTTCTCCCGCATCCGCCCGTCCGGAGTCGGGCCTTTGATCTCGGGTTTCCGGTCTCCCCCTCCAGTGTCCGGGGTTTCGCGCGTTCGGCGCGCGGCTCGACGCCGGGATGACTAGCGTGATGTTTCGGAGAGTCCGTTCTCACGGAGGGCCGCACCATGGCCGTGCCACCTGAAGGAACCCCCTGCTGGGCCGATGCGATGTTCAGCGACGCCGAGGGAGCCAAGCGCTTCTACGGCGACGTCCTCGGCTGGACCTTCGGCAAGGCGTCCCCCGAGTACGGCAACTACACCCAGGCCTCCGCGGAGGGCAAGGCGGTCGCCGCCGTCGTACCGCCCATGCC
Source organism: Streptomyces sp. NPDC046805 (assembly GCF_040645355.1). Taxonomy (NCBI): domain Bacteria; kingdom Bacillati; phylum Actinomycetota; class Actinomycetes; order Kitasatosporales; family Streptomycetaceae; genus Streptomyces; species Streptomyces sp. NPDC046805. The sequence goes on from NZ_JBEYYC010000038.1 coordinate 6,753, forward strand.
CGGCCAGGAGGGCCCGGCGCAGTGGTGTCTGTACTTCTCGTCACCGGACGCCGCAGCCACCGCCGCCAAGATCCGTGAGAACGGCGGCGAGGTCCTCATGGAGCCGATGCAGGTCGGCGAGTTCGGCACCATGTGCCTGGCCCGTGAGCCCAGCGGCGCCGTGTTCGGCGTCTGGCAGGCCGGCACCCACGAGGGCTTCGAGACCACCGGGACACCCGGCGCGTACTGCTGGGCCGAGGTGTTCACCCGCGAGCCCGAGAAGGCCGACGCGTTCTTCTCCGCGGTCTTCCCGTACACGGCGAAGCAGATGGACGACGACGCGGTCGACTTCCGGATCTTCAACGTCGGGGACGACACGGTGCTCGGCCGGATGAAGATGACCGACGACTTCCCGCCCGAGGTGCCGTCGTACATCAACGTGTACTTCACCGTCGACGACTGCGACGAGGCGGTGGCCAAGGCGACCAAGGACGGCGCCGTCCTGCGGTACGGGCCTGTGACCACCCCCTTCGGCCGGTTCGCCGCGCTCACCGACCCGCAGGGCGCGAACTTCTCGGTGATCGACGTCACCACCACCGAGGGCGAGATGCCGACGACCACGGACGTCTGACCGGCCCGGCGGGACGGCCCTCCCGCGCATGGCATGATCGTGCGCATGGGTGAACGTGTGGTGGCCGCGTGCGACGGGGCTTCGAAGGGAAACCCCGGACCTGCGGGCTGGGCGTGGGTGGTGTCCGACGACGCGCGGACGCCGGCCCGCTGGGAGGCGGGGCCGCTCGGCAGGGCGACCAACAACGTCGCCGAACTGACGGCGCTGGAACGTCTGTTGGCGTCGACAGACCCCGGGGTTCCGCTGGAGATCCGGATGGACTCCCAGTACGCGATGAAGGCCGTCACCACCTGGCTGCCCGGCTGGAAGCGCAACGGCTGGAAGACCGCCGCCGGCAAGCCCGTCGCCAACCAGGAGCTCGTCGTGCGCATCGACGGGCTGCTCGACGGCCGCTCCGTGGAGTTCCGGTACGTCGCCGCCCACCAGGTCGACGGTGATCCGCTGAACGACTTCGCCGACCGCGCGGCCAGCCAGGCGGCCTCGGCCCAGGAGGCCGCGAGCAGCACGCTCGGCTCGCCCGAGCCGCCGCCCTCGCCCGACACCCCGGCGTCCGCCGCCCCGCGGCGCAAGGCGCCCCGCCGTCAGGCGAGCGGCTCGTCCGCCCGCACGATCAAGGCGAAGTTCCCCGGCCGCTGCGTGTGCGGCCGGTCCTACGCGGCCGGCGAGTCCATCGCCAAGAACGCACAGGGCTGGGGCCACCCGGAGTGCCGTACGGCCGAGGCCTGATCAGGCGGTCGTACTCGCGGTTTCGCGCGGTCGAACGAAGTCCAGGACGGGTGAATACCCGTTCACCCGGCTAAGGTGCACGGGTATTCACCCATGTTTTGCCTCGTGCGATCCGATGGAGTGCCGATGGACCAGCCCGCCCCGATATCCCGGCCCTCCGGCACGCCCGCCGGGGCGACGCGCGTGCGGGACCGGCTGGCCATTCCGGTGCTGGCGTCGGGCGGCATCCTCATGGCCGTCATGCAGACCGTGGTCGTACCACTGCTGCCGGACCTGCCGCGGCTGACCGGGGCCTCGGCGAGCGCGGTCTCCTGGATGGTCACCGCGACCCTGCTGGCCGGTGCCGTCCTCACTCCGGTGCTCGGCCGGGCCGGCGACATGTACGGCAAACGCCGGGTGCTGACGGCGGCGCTCGCGCTGATGACCGTGGGGTCGGTGATGTGCGCGCTGTCCTCCGACATCGGGGTGCTCATCGCGGCCCGCGCACTGCAGGGCGCCGCGGCCTCCGTCGTACCGCTGTCCATCAGCATCCTGCGGGACGAACTGCCGCCCGAGCGGCGCGGTTCGGCGGTGGCGCTGATGAGTTCCACGGTCGGCATCGGCGCGGCCCTCGGCCTGCCCCTCGCCGCGCTGGTCGTGCAGTACGCCGACTGGCACACCATGTTCTGGCTGACCAGTGCTCTTGGCGCGCTGGGCGTGACAGCGGTGTGGTGGGCGGTCAGGGAGTCGCCGGTGCGGGAGCCGGGCCGGTTCGACGTCCTCGGCACGCTCGGGCTGGCCGTCGGGCTGACCTGCCTGCTGCTGGGCGTGTCCCAGGGCGGGCAGTGGGGGTGGGGCAGCCCGCGGATCGTGGGACTGTTCCTCGGCGCCGTCGTCGTCCTGGCCCTGTGGGTGTGGTGGCAGCTGCGCGCGGAACGGCCGCTGGTCGATCTGCGCCTGGTGGCGCGGCCGCGGGTCGGCCTCTCCCATGTGGCGGCCCTGCTGACCGGGTTCGCCTTCTACGCCAACTCCCTGGTGACGGCCCAACTGGTGCAGGCGCCCAAGGCCACCGGGTACGGGCTCGGCCTGTCGATCGTCGCGACCGGCCTGTGTCTGCTGCCCGGCGGCGTCACCATGCTGCTGTTCTCGCCCGTCTCGGCCCGCATCTCCGCGGCCCGCGGGCCGCGGATCACCCTGGCGGTCGGGGCCGCCGTCATCGCCTGCGGCTACGTGGTGCGGATCGGCGACAGCCGGGACCTGTGGATGATCGTCCTGGGGGCGACGGTGGTCGCCATCGGCACCACGCTCGCCTACTCGGCGCTGCCCACCCTGATCCTGCGGGCCGTACCGGCCGCGCAGACGGCGTCCGCCAACGGCGTCAACGTCCTGATGCGCACCATCGGCCAGGCCACCTCCAGCGCGGCCGTCGCCGCCGTCCTCGTGCACCACAGCAGTCTGGTCGGCGGCGCCCCGGTGCCCACCCTGCACGGCTACCTGCTGGCGTTCGCGATGGCCGGCACCGTGGCCCTGGCCGCCTGCGCGGCCGCCCTGACCATCCCGGGTGACGCGACGCCCGCCGACGGCGCCCGAGGGACGCGCGGCACCGCCCGCGGAGCCAGGGACGAGGCGGTGAAGCGCGCATGAGCGCGGTGAGCGACCGGCCCGACGCCGAGGTGTCCGCGGAGCCCGCCGCGCCCGCCGCCATCCCCGCCCGCCGAGACGCCGAGGCGACCAAGGCGGCCATCCTCAAGGCGGCCCGCTATCTGCTGGCCCGGCACGCGCACGCCGACATCACCCTCAAGGCGGTCGCCGAACGCGCCGGAGTCAGCCCGCCGTTGATCCTGAAGTACTTCGGCAGCAAGGACGCGCTGTTCGCCCGTGTGATGTCCTTCGAGGCCGACGCGGCCGCCCTGTTGGACGCGCCCGTGCCGGAACTCGGCCGGCACATGGTGCGACACGTGCTGCAGAGCCAGCGCGAGCGGGGCACCGACCCGCTGCTGCGCATCGCGTTCGCGCCGCTGCACGGCGATCACGGCGACGTGCTGCGCGCGAACTTCCGCGCCGAGGTGACCGACCGCCTCGCCGACCGGCTCACCGGTCCCGACGCGGGACTGCGCGCCGAGCTCGCCGTCGCCACCCTCGTCGGCCTCGGCGTCATGTACGGCATCGCACGCGGCCCTCGGCTGCGCGCGGCCGAGGTCGACGACATCGTCGAGGGGTACGGAACGGTCGTCCAGGCGCAGTTGACGCCCGCACCCTGAGCCGCCGACCGGGCCCCGACCCGCACAGGCCCCGTCCGCACAGGTCATGCACGCCGGATGACAGACTGGCGGCATGGAAGAACGTGTAATCGGCAGGTCGGGTCAGCTGGCGTCGGTCGTCGGGCTCGGCACATGGCAGCTGGGCGCCGACTGGGGCGACGTGGAGGAGAAGGAGGCCCTCGCCGTGCTGGAGGCGGCGGCAGAGTCCGGCGTGACCTTCTTCGACACGGCCGACGTGTACGGCGACGGGCACAGCGAGCAGACCATCGCCGCCTTCCTGCGGGGCAGGCCGGATCTCGACGTGTTCGTGGCGACGAAAATGGGACGCCGGGTCGACCAGATCCCGGAGAACTACGTCCTCGACAACTTCCGCGCCTGGAACGACCGTTCCCGCCGCAACCTCGGCGTCGACCGCATCGACCTGGTCCAGCTGCACTGCCCGCCCACGCCCGTCTACTCCTCCGACGAGGTCTTCGACGCCCTGGACACCCTGGTCGAGGAGGAGCGCGTCGCGGCGTACGGCGTCAGCGTGGAGACCTGCGCCGAGGCGCTGACCGCGATCGCCCGGCCGAACGTGGCGAGCGTGCAGATCATCCTCAACCCGTTCCGCATGAAGCCCCTGCGCGAGGTGCTCCCGGCCGCCCGCGAGGCGGGCGTCGGCATCATCGCGCGCGTGCCGCTGGCGTCGGGGCTGCTGTCGGGCAAGTACACCAAGGACACGGTGTTCGCCGCCAACGACCACCGCACGTTCAACCGGCACGGCGAGGCCTTCGACCAGGGCGAGACGTTCTCCGGCGTCGACTACGAGACCGGTGTCGAGGCGGCCGCCGAGTTCGCCGCCCTGGCCCCCGAGGGCTTCACCCCGGCCCAGCTCGCCCTGCGCTGGATCACCGAGCAGCCCGGCGTGACCACCGTGATCCCCGGCGCCCGGAGTCCCGAGCAGGCCCGCGCCAACGCGGCCACCGCCACCCTGACGGAGCTGTCCGAGCGGACGCTGACGGCCGTCCGGGACCTCTACGACCGCCGGATCAAGGACCAGGTCGAGACCCGCTGGTAGGCAGGACGGCGCCAGGAGCGGCAGCCGCTGCCGCTCCTGGCGGCACCCTCCGTTTGAACGAACGGGCGGGGGGTTATCCGCACTGCATGACGGAGCCGGTGAGACGGACGGGGCGCGACGAGTCCGAGGAGGAGCGCGCCGACCGCATGTGGGGCGAGCTCATCCAGGAGGTCCGCGTCGCCCAGACCGGCGTCCAGATCCTGTTCGGCTTCCTGCTCACCGTCGTCTTCACCCCGAAGTACGACCACCTCGCCCACAGCGACCAGGTCATCTACATCGTGACCGTCGTCCTGGGCGCCTCCGCGACCGGGGCCCTCGTCGGCCCGGTGTCCCTGCACCGGCTGGTCTCCGGGCGGCGCGTGAAACCCCGTGCGGTGCGCCTGGCGTCCCGGATGACCTTCGTCGGCCTCATCCTGCTGCTCGCCACCATGACCGCCGCGCTCCTGCTGATCCTCCGGGTGGCCACCCACGCCGGCTACGTGCCCTGGCTGGTCGCGGCCGTGGTCGCCTGGTACCTGCTGTGCTGGTACCTGCTGCCGCTGTGGTTCCGGCGCCGCACCACGCGCTGAGCGCACAACGCGGTGCGCGCTCAGCGCGCCGGTTCGCGGAACGTCTGAAGCACGGTCTTCAGCACCAGCCTGCCGGCGGCGTCGTTCCACGCGTCGGCGGGGGTCGTGAAGCGCAGGGAGTAGCCGCGCTGCCCGCCGATGAGGAACCCGCGGCCGAAGGTGCGTACGCGGTCGTCCCCCGATCCCGAAACCCACGACATGTCGGCGGCCGCGTTCCCCTGGTACGTGGTCGCGCGGATGTCGCCGATGCGCCGGAAGCCGTCCAGCTGTTCCAGGTCCGGCTGGACGTCGTCCCGCCAGACGGCGACCGGGTCCGGGCCGACGCGTTCGCTGTAGGTGACCGCGAGGGCGCGTGCGTCGTCGCCGTCGGGCCCGAAGGTGACGCGGTAGGCGAGGCCGTCCGCGCGCGTGGCGCGCCGGTCCCAGCCGTCGGGGAGGGCGACGGAGAAGCCCTCCGGCGCGGTGTAGCGGCGGAAGCCGGCCGGCAGGCCCGAGGAGGACGGGGGCGGGGATGCGCTGCCGTCGGTGCCGTCGCCGGTCGGGGTGGCCGCCGCGGACGTGCGGGGCGGCGCGCCGGTCGCGGAGGTGCCGGGACGGGCCAGCATCTGGGTCGCGGCGAGCACCGCCAACGACACGGTGACGACGGCCAGCGCGGTCCCGGCGACCATGGTGCGCGTGCTCCAGTCCCGGCCGGTGCGCAGGGCGCCGGCGTAGGCGACGCGCAGCCGGGGCACGGGGCTGGTCCGCAGGCCCGCGGCGTCGTCCTCGGTGAGAATGCGGCCGAGCGCGTCACGGACCACCGGCCGGGTCAGCCGCTCCCTGGAGTTCTTGCGCAGCAGTCCCTGCACGGTCCGGGCCAGCGGTCCGGCGCGCAGCGGGGTGCGCAGCGGCAGCCGGTCCACGCCCTTCAGGGTCGTCTCGGGCCGGCCCCGGTCGCGGAACGGCGGCCGCCCCTCGACCAGCGTGTACAGGATCGCGCCCAGCGCCCAGAGGTCCGCGGACGGCCCGATGCGCTCGTCGCGGGCCTGCTCGGGCGAGGCGTACGACGGTGCGGTGATCCGGGGGGCGAGGGTGGCCCCGGCCAGCCCGAAGCCCGTGACCACGACCGGGCCCCGGTCGGGTACGAACACCTGGCCGGGGCTGAGTTCGCCGTGGGTGAGGCCCTCACCGTGGGCGGCCTCCAGCACGTCGAGCAGTTCCAGACCGATCCGGGCCACCCGCACATGGTTGAACGCGCCCTGCTGGGCGAGCAGTTCGCCCAGCGGCGTACCGTCGATCCAGTCGGCGACCGTCCACAGCGTGCCCGTCTCCTCGATCGCGTCGAGCACCGTGGCCACCCGGCCGGGCCGGAGCAGGCTCATGACCTCGGACGTGCGCAGGACGCGATCGGTGGTCCGGCGCGCGTTCTCGTCCGCCGCTCGCTCCGGCAGCACGATCCGGGTCACCAGGCGCGGCTGCTGCGTCTCGACGTCCTCGGCGTACCAGCAGATCCGGTTCACCTCGCGGCTCGCGACCTCGAGGAGCCGGTACCTTCCGGCGACCAACTCGTGTGCGGAGACGTGCGCCTTGGTCATGGCCATCCCTCGTCGAAACGCCTGTTTCTTCCTTCCAGGAAGTACGCGGGGCGCGACGCGGTGTGTTCAACGGATCGGCAACTCGGAGGCGATCAGTGCAGCCCGAACCGCTCCGTCCAGCCCATGATGTCCCGGGGTGTCGAGTTGCCCCCGCACACCACCAGCCCGATCCGGGCGCCGTCGCCCACCCGCTCCCGCACCTGCCGGGCCGCGGGCAGCAGACAGCCGGCGGCGGGCTCCGCCCACACCTTCGCGTGGTCGGCGAGGTCGAGGCAGCCGCGCACGGCCTCCCGGTCGGGGACCACGAGGACCTCCGTGACCAGGGCGGACACATGGTCGTACGTCAGCTGGGATACGGACGGCGCGCTCAGCGTGGTGACGATGGAGGACAGGGCGACCGGTACCGGGCCGCCCGCCGCCAGCGCCTCGGACATGGCCTGGGCGCCCTCCGTCTCCACGCCCCACACCCGGACGTCCGGGCGGCGGGCGCGCAACGCGGCCGCCACACCGGCGATCAGGCCTCCACCGCCGATGCTCACGATGACATCCGTCAACTCGTCGGCATCGTCGCAGAGTTCGAGACCCACGGTGCCCTGCGCGGCGACCAGGGCGGGGTCGTCGAACGGGTGGACCAGAGTCTGCCCCTCGTCCCGCAGCCGCGCCACGAGCTCGAAGGCGCTGTCCATGCCGTCGGTCAGCCGCAGCAGCGCCCCGGCCTCCTCCACGGCCTCGATGGAGCGCGCGGGCGCCGTACGCGGCATGACGACGGTCGCCTTCACATCGAGCGTGGCGGCCATCACGGCGACGGCCACCCCGTGGTTGCCGCCACTCATCGCCGCCACGCCCGCCGCCCGCTCGGCCTCGCTCAGCGACAGCAGTTTCGCCGTCGCGCCGCGCGCCTTGAACGAGCCGGTCCGCTGCAGGAGTTCGAGCTTCGCGGTGACCGGGACGCCGAGCAGCGCGGACAGACCGGGGCTCGGCACGGTCGGGGTGCGGACGACGTGGCCCGCGATGCGCTCCGCCGCGGCTTCGATGTCCTGGATGCCGATCAAGTCAGTTCACCCTTTCGGTGCGGGGCTGAGAACCGCACCGCCCGCACCCTGTCGCGCGGACACGGCACAGGTCAACACCATCTCTCCCGACACGCGGGAACCCATCAACTGCCCTTGCTTGGCCAGGACTTGAAGCGACGGTGAGGGGGGAGCCACCCCCCTCGTCGCCTGAGTTCGCCTACGGGGACTCAGCGCCGTACGACGCCCGGGGCGATGTCCTCGTTCCGCTCCACAGTGGCCGACCGACGGGTCTTGGCCTGCTTGCCGCAGAACGCCGAGTCCAGCGCGCGGGCCATGGTGTTGAGCACCGTGGCGTTGTTGGAGGTGGTGGCGACCGCGGTGAGGCTGCGCCGGCCGTCCTTCGTGGTGAACGCGTAGGTGTAGTAGCCCTGGACGGTGCCCGTGTGGCCGTACACCGAGACACCGCAGGACAGGTCGCGCCGGCGCAGCCCGAGACCGTACGCCGTCGTGCTGTTGACCTTCGTCCAGTGCTCCATCTCCGCCAGCCGCGCGGACGAGAGCAGCCGGCCGCCGAGCAGCGCGGAGTAGAACGCGTTCAGGTCCCGGGTGCTGGAGATGATGGCGCCCGCGCTCTGGGCCCAGGAGACCGTCTGCCGGGTCGCGTCGACCAGGGCGGCACCGGTCTTGTCGGGGGTCAGGTAGCCGCGGGCGTACCGGCCCGGCAGCTTGGTGTCGGGGTGCACGTAGAAGGTGTCGCCCAGCGCCAGCGGCTTGATGATGCGGTTCTCGTACGCGGTCCTCACGGAGTGGCCGGTGAGCTTCTCGATGAGCATCCCGGCGACGACGAAGTTGGTGTTGGAGTACGAGTAGGCGACACCGGGCGCGTTCGTGCGCGGTTTCTTGAGCGAGAGCTTCACCAACTGGCGGTAGGTGAAGACCTTGTTGCGCACCGCCTCGAAGCCCGACACGCTGTGGGCGAACATGTCGTTCGTGTAGTCGTACAGACCGCTGCGGTGGCTCAGGATGTGCCGCACGGTGATCCGGTCGTCCGGGAGCAGTCCCGGCAGATAGCGGTTGACCGGGTCGTCGAGGGTGAGCTTGTGCTCGTCGGCGAGCTGGAGCAGGACGACGGCCGAGAAACTCTTGGTGACGCTGCCGACGCGGAAGCGGTCGCCGGCGGTGATGGCCCGCCGGGTGCTTCGGTCGGCGACGCCCTGCCATGCCTTGTAGACGCTGCCGCGGTCGTCGATCCGCGCCATGGCGCCGGGCGCGCCCTGTGCCACCGCCGAGCGCAGCACGTCGCGCAGGCCCGCCTTGTCGGGCGCCGGCAGCGCCGCGGCCGTCGCGGTGTGCGCGGCCCCGGGCGCGGCCTGGGCCGGCACCGCGAGGAGCGACAGCGCGACCGCTCCGAGCACCGCGCTCCTGCCTACTGTTGTTGAGACCATCCGGTCCTCCCATCTCCGCTGTGTCCGACACAAGATCGGACACATTCAGGCGAGGCCACCTAAGCGCACACCGTCAGATCTCCATCGATGACACGCAGTTGACCGGCCCGCGACCACTCTGTGGCGCCAACGCACGGAGACGGATGACCTTGCGGGCAAGCGGAATGAACGGACGGCTCGGCAAGCCGGAAGGGTGATCGCTGTCGACGGGCCGTCAGATGCGGTCCGTCAGGTTCTCCGCGAACACCTGCGACAGGGGCTGCGGGCCCACGTACTGCTGGCAGTTGCACTGGGCGGCCTCGTAGCGCAGCGGCTTCTTGTGCTCGTCCCAGGCGGTGGGCACCTCGACACGCTCGTGGCAGCGGCCCTGCTTGTCGTGCTTGGCGAGGTGGTGCGTGCAGCCGCACACCGGCTCCGGCGGCTTGTTCGCCGTCTCCACGGCCAGCCGCTCCTGCCTCTCCGCCTCCAGCAACTGCAGCTTGCGCTCATGCCGATTGCGCAGCGCGGTGCGGACGTTGTCGGTCGCCCACGCGAAGCCGCCCGTCCAGAAGATGATGAGAACCCACCAGATCCAGTTCACCAGCCGCCCCTTCCCCCGTGTCCGGCTGCCGGTCAGCATAAGGCTCGTCCCGGGTTCTCCCCAGGCTCTACCCGAACGGGCGGTAAGTGCCAGGGCCGGGGGCTCGTCCTGCCCGCCTAGGATCCGTGGTCGTGGCAGACATTCCCGACGAACTGATCAAACTGGAGCACGCCGCCGAAGAGGAGCGCGCACGGCTCGCGGGCCTCACGGGTGACGCGTACGACGAGCAGTGGAGGGCCTGGCGCACGGCGGCCGAAGCGTTCCAGGCCGCGGTCACGCAGTACGCGGCACGCGCGGATGTGGGGATGTCCCGGCATGAGCTGGAGCAGGCGGTGAAGCAGGCCGTACGGCACGGGCAGGAGGACCCGGCCGTGGAGTGACCGGCCGGCGCGCCGCTCGCGCGGCCGGCCGAGGAGGCGGGTCAGCGCAGCGTCTCCGCCCAGTTCTCCGGCACCCGTCCCGCCGGGCCCGGGACGGGCTGGTCCGCCGGGTGGGCGGCCGGGGGAGCGAGCTCGGGTCCGGACGCGTACAGCTCGCCCGTGTCGTAGTCCCAGAACCAGCCCTCGCCCGGCTCGTAGCTGCGGATCACCGGGTGGCCGGTGGCCTTGTGGTGGGCGGTGGCGTGCTTGGAGGGCGAGTCGTCGCAGCAGCCGATGTGCCCGCACTGCGCGCATCGCCGCAGGTGGAACCACCAGCCGCCGGTCGCGTCGCACTCCACGCAGCCGCTGCCGCTCGGCGGGACGCTCTGATCGATCGCGGCGTCACTGCTCATGATGTCTCCTCGGGCGGGACGGGGGCGCCGTGGTGACCGCACCGGTACCTGCCCATCGTATGTTCGATCGGCCGGCTCCGCCCCGGTACGCGGCAGCGCGCACACCGGGTGAAGACTGGCCGTGGAAGCGGTGCGACGAACAGGCTGGGAGGCCCGAGGCATGACACGCCCGATCACGGCAGGGGTCGACGACACGGAGGAGAGCCGGGCCGCGCTCGCGTGGGCGGCCCGGGAGGCCGTACGCCGTGGGCTGCCCCTGCGTGTGGTGCACGCGTGGCGGTTCCAGCCGTACGAGGCGATCGGCGCGGCGGACCGGCGGACGCAGGAGGTCTGGGTACGGGACGCGGTGACGCGTGCCGTGCGCGCCGTCACCGAGCGGCATCCGGAGCCGGCGGTGTCCGTCGACGTGGTCGAGGGACATACCGTCGAGACGCTGGTCGCGGCCGCCGCGGAGGCCGCGATGCTGGTGCTCGGCTCGCGCGGCCACGGCCCCGTCGTCGGATTCCTGCTGGGCTCCGTCGGGCAGCAGGTGATCGCCGAGGCCGCGCGGCCCGTCGTCCTGGTGCGGGGCGGGGACCGGCCGTCGGCCGAAGCGGCCGGCCGGGAGGTGGTCGTGGGCCAGCAGGGCGGTCCGGAGGACAGCGCGGCGGCGCTGCGGTTCGCGTTCGAGACGGCGGCGGCCCGCGGAGCCACCGTCCGGGCCGTACGGGCGTGGAGCCTGCCGCCCGTCTTCGCCTACAGCCCGGGCTCGCTGCGGCTCCTGGACGAGGTCGGCGGCCTGGAACCGTACGAGAAGAAGGCGCTCGCCGAGGCACTGGCGCCGTGTCGGGAACGCTTCCCGGGTGTTCGCGTGGCCGAGCAGGTGGAGATGGGCAGCGCGGGGGAGGTGCTGCTGTCGGTGGCCGCGCGTGCCCAGCTCATGGTCGTCGGGCGCCGCGCGCACCGCACCGCGGTCGGCGCCCGCATCGGCTCGGTGGCGCACGGCGTGCTGCACCACGCGGAGTGCCCGGTGGCCGTGGTCCCGCACGACTGAGCGCCCTGCCGTCAGGCTGCCTGCTCCCGTGCTCGCTCGACGGCCTTCCGTACGGATCCGTGGTGGACGGGGCCGTGGCCCGGCAGCAGGGTGTCGCCGGCGAGCTGTTCGATCCGCCGCAGCGAGTCCAGCGCGCGGGCACGGTCGTGGTGGAACATGTCGGGCAGCAGCTGTGGCCCCTTGACGCGGGATGTGGCGTGGCCGCTGACCAGGGCGTCGCCGGAGATGACGATGCCCGCGTCGGGCAGGTGGTAGACGGCGTGGCCGTCCGTGTGACCGGGGGTGTGCACCGGGACGGGACGGCCCGGCAGATCGAGCGCGCCCTCGCCGGGGAACGCCTCGGGTGCGGCGACGGGATGCTGCTCGGTGCCCCCGGAGCGCACCACGTGTACCAGCCACGGTGCGACGCCCGGCCGCCACACGTTCCGCAGCACCTCCCCTACCGTCACCTGTTGCAGGAACTCCCGGCGCGCGTGCGGGACTTCGGCCTCGTGCAGATAGACCGGCGTGCCGTAGGTGTCGCGCAGGTACTCGGCCGAGCCGAGATGGTCGTTGTGCGCGTGGGTGATCAGTACGGCCGCGACCGCCTCCGGTGAACTCCCCACCGCCGCCAGGGAGTCGAGGAGCCCCTGCCGGTCCCCGGGATACCCGGTGTCCACCAGGGTCGCGGCGTCCCCGTCCTTGAGGATCACCCAGTTGGTGTGGCCGCCGTGCACCAGGTAGGTGTTGTCGGCGACTTGGCGTACATCTGCGCGCATGATCTCCCCGAGTTCTGAGCGTCCGGCCCCGTCGGGGACAGCCAACCAGATGTCCGGGCGTGGGTCGCGCAGGGCGCTTGCCGTTCGGCGATGCTGCTCGACTCCCAGGTGGAGGCCGCCGAGGCCATGCGGTCCAGGGTGTCGGCTCGATGGACAGCCTGGTCGACGGCAGCGAGCAGCTGCGTGATCAGGAGCTGGAGGCCCGTTGCACGGAACACCACTGGCCGCCGAGGCGGCCGCCGCAAGGAAACGCTTCAAGGAGACGGGCAGAGCCTCCGGCCGGCGCCTGTCCCTGGCACCACGTCTGATCACCGTCCACCGCACGGACGCCGAACCGCGAACGGTCGACCTGGGCATCGACGCCGGCGAACGCCCGTACGGCTCACTCTTCGGTAGCCGACCAGACCTCATCAACTACGGACTCGTCGGGTTCGGTCGACTCACCACCCCGGACGCATGGTTGTCCACCTGGTCCGGTCTGAGCTCCCACGCGGCCTTCGCTCGCTGCGCACCGGGTGTGCGTGTACCGACCCTCCTCATCGAACTCACCGGTGACAGGCGGCCTTCCCGTCCACCACCAGCCGTATGGTCGACGCTCTTGGTGCTGCGGACAAGACGCATCTGTTGGTCCGGGGCACGCACTTCGGCGGTTCCATCGCGCCCGGCGAGCCGTCAGGAAGCAGTCTTGCCGCAACCCGTATCGGGCAATGGCTAGAGCAGCGCTACGCCAAGGGGCGATCGACCAGCAGGGCCTGACGATCCAGGCACTGCTGCGAGGCCACGAAGAGAGCTGCCGCCGAGGCGATCGTGCTCGCTCAACTCCCCTGGAACGGCTGCGGGTTGCGTCTGATTTCCGATGTCTTGACGGGAGCCTGTCAATATCCGGGAGAATTGCACCCACCTCACACTCACCTGGAGGCCCCGTGACCCATGGCCCATCACGCCGCGCCGCGCTGCTGGCAGCGGCCGGTGGAGCGCTCGCGCTGCCCGTCATATGCTCCGGACCCGCGCGTGCCGCCACCCCCGTGCCGTCGGGGAGCCGCGAGCTCCCCCTCGTGACGCACCCCCGCGACCCGGGTGCTGTCTACGGCCCTGACGCAGCCCGCGAGTTGCACGCCGAACCCCTGAACGCCACCGTCGGCTGCGCCCTGGGCAGAGGAGAGCGGAGCTGATGGCCACGTTCGTCACGCGTGCGCAGTGGGGCGCCCGGGCGCCCATCAGCGTCAGCAGCAACATCACCCCAGACCAGGGTGGCGTGGTCGTCCACCATGTCGATGCCGTGAAGGTGGCCGAGGCCGAGCACGCCGACTGTGCCGGCCAGGTGCGCGGCATCCAGAACTTCCACATGGACAGCAACGGCTGGTCGGACATCGCCTACAGCCACCTTGCCTGCGTCCACGGCTACCTCTTCGAGGGGCGCGGCGAGCACGTCCGTACCGCCGCCCAGGGCACCACGCAGGGCAACGACGACTGGTACGCGGTCTGTGCGCTCACCGGCGGCACCAGCAGCAACTACGACACCATCACCGCCGGGCTGATCGACGCCATCCGCTACGGGATCGACCGTCTGCGGGTGCCGGGCGGCGCCGCGCAGGCCATCACCGGCCACCGGGACCACCACTCGACCGACTGCCCGGGCAACCTGTACTCCCGGGTGCTCAGCGGTGAGGTCAACCCCGGTGGCGGCCCCCTGCCCTACCCGGGGGTCAGTTTCCGCCAGCCGCCGACCTTCGTGCACGCCAGCGTGGCGACCTGGCAGTACCGGATGAACAGCGCGCACGGCTACTCCCTCACCGTGGACGGCCAGTACGGTCCGGGCTCCGATTCCGCCTGCCGCAGCTTCCAGTCGAGCAAGGGCCTGAGCGTGGACGGCATTGTCGGTCCCGCCACCTGGGGTGCCACGTTCGCCTAGGCGCAGGACCAGCCGGGGGCTGCCTGGCGCCTCCTCACGGCGTACGCCCGTAATCGACGGACTTCACGGGGGGCACCACCCATGCGTTTGTCTCGCGTACTCACCACCCTCGCGGCGGTCCTCGGCCTACTCCTCGGCGTGGCCACAGCGCTGCCCGCCCACGCCGACGACGGCACGGCGGCGCCGGCCCAGTGGCGCAGCTACTGGGTGGACGCCTTCAGTCCCAGGAACAGGACCGGGTCCTGAGCGAGCCGTCAGGCGCCGGCGAAGGCGGCGAGGAGGCCGGCCGCCAGGGCGGAGCGCTCGACCATGCCGCTGAGCGTCACGTGCTCACTGCGGGCGTGCGCGCCATCGCCGACCGCACCGAGTCCGTCCAGGACGGGGGTGCCGGCGTCGAGGATGAAGTTCCCGTCGCTGGCGCCGCCCACGGCCGTCTCACGCAGGTCGAGACCCAGCGGCGCGGCGCAGGCTCCGGCGACGGCGAACAACCGGTCCACTCCCTCGGTCCGCTCGAAGACCGGCCGGTTCCAGCCGCCGCCGAGTTTCAGGGCGGTCCGGGTGTCGACCGGAGTGAGGGCGGACAGGGCCGCGTCGACCCGGGAGCGTTCGGCGGCCGTCGCGACCCGGATGTCCAGTTGTGCGGTCGCTTCGCCGGCGGTGACGTTGCTGCGGGTGCCGCCGCGCAGCACGCCGACGTTGACGGTAGTCCCGGCTGCCGGGTCGGCAATGGCCTCCAGCGCGAGCACCTGGCGGGAGATCTCGTTGACCGCGCTGGCGCCGCGCGTCGGGTCGAGCCCGGCGTGCGCCTCCTTGCCCATGACGGTGAGCGTGAACAGCCCGACGCCCTTGCGGGTCGTCTTCACCGCCCCGTCCGCGCTCGCTTCGAAGACCAGTGCTGCGCGGGAGGCCCGCGCCTCGGTGACGATGACGTCGCTGGACGCCATGCTGCCGGTCTCCTCGTCCCCGTTGAGGAGCAGCGTGCACCCCGGACGCGGCAGGTCCAGTGCCGTGAGCGCGCGCAGCGCCCAGATGGCCTGCACGAGTCCGGCCTTCATGTCGAAGACTCCGGGCCCGGAGATGTGGTCGCCGTCGCGGTGGTAGGGCCAGTCGCGCAAGGTTCCGGTGGCCCAGACGGTGTCGTAGTGGCCGACGAGCAGCAGCGCCGCGGCGGTGGAGGGGCCTGTTCCGGCGTAGCGGCGGATCAGGATGTCGCCGGCGTCCGCGCGCGGGAGGATCTCCTCACTCGCGGGCGTGCCGAGGGAAGTGTCGAGCCAGCCGCGGACCCAGTCCAGGCAGGCGGCGAGGGACGCCGGGTCGTCGCTGGAGCTCTCCTGGCAGGTGTAGGCGGCCAGGTCGTCGGCCATCGCGTCACGGTGGTCGTCCAGCCAGCGGAGGACGGCGACAGCCTGCGCGTCGGTGAGCGCGGGCCCGTCAGGCAGATCCCGCCCGATGGAGCTGCCTGCATCCATCGTCCCGCCGGTGCCTGATCCGCTGTCACCGGCGGACGATGCCAGGCGGTCGAGAGCGTCGAGCCGGGACTCCGACATGGCGGACGGGTCCCGCTCCAGCTCCCGCAGACCGTCCAGGACGGCCCGCAGCACCGGGGCGTCCCGGCCCGCGCAGCGCGCCTGCTCGAACACGGTCGTGTAGTGCGTTGTTGCCTCCACCGGACGGCGGCGGACGGCCAGGTCGCGCCAGATACCGCTGCGGTCCTTGGGCTGGGTGCGCAGCCAGGCGGTCAGCCGGTCGCAGGCGGCGTCCCGCAACGCCGGGTCGGTGTCGGGCCGGAAGGCGAGCGCCTCGAAGCCGTCGAAGGACTCCAGCGTGACCCCGGCGGCGCCGGCTGCGGTGTACACCTCTGCGGCCAGCGCGTACATGGTGGTCCGGTGGCGGTCGATCAGGTCGGCCATGGCCACGTCGGCGAGGGCCGTGGCGGAGAGCATCGCACCGAACGCGGCCTTCGCCCAGAGGTAGCCCTCGACGTTGTCGCTGGCCTGGGCTGGACCCCACGCCTGGAGGTCGGCGACGAGGGCGCGCACCCGCGCGGAGACCGGCGCACCCCCCGGCTCACCGATGACGAACGCGCCAGGGCCACCGTCGCGCACCACCCCGGGCTCGGCGAGGTCGGCAAAGATGTTGACGAACGCGGCGACGGTCCGTTCCGTGCCGACGTGTTCGGCGATCAGCGCCTCGTTGAAACCGTTCTGCACCGAGACGACGTAGCCCTCCGGGACGAGGCGCGGCGCGATCCAGCGCATCGCCATTTCTGTGTCCTGCGCCTTGACGCTGAGCAGCACCCGTTCGAGCGGCGGGCCCTGGTAGGTGTCGGGGGTGGCGGCGTCCAGGCGCACGCTCGCGCGTTCCTCGCCGCGCAGGATGCTCAGTCCGTCAGCCTGGATCGTGGCCACATGGGCGGCGTCGGTGTCGATGACGGCGACCTGGTGCCCGGCCGCTGCGAGGCTGTGGGCGAGCGTGCCGCCGATGGCGCCCGCTCCGACCACGGTGTAGGCGTCGCCGGTCATGAGGTGTGTCCCTTCGTGGCATCCGGGCGCGTGCCCGGGGTGCGGGGGTGAGGTACGGCGTGCGCGGGGTGATCGTCCGCCGGGGCACGCGGGGCCCGTTCGGCGCCCGTGCTGTCTCCGGCACCGGCGCCTGCGCCGCCGCCCGGCGATCCCGCGGCCGGGGGCCAGAGGCGGGGCAAGTGGGTCGCGCCGGTGCCGCTGCCGCCGTCCACGCGGAGGATCTCGCCGGTCACCCAGGAGGCGTCCGGTCCGGCGATCCACATGACGGCACGGGCGACGTCAGCCGGAGTGCCCGGCCGTCCGAGCGGATTGACGGAGACAGCCGCGGCGTACTCGTCGGCAACCGGGTTGCAGGCGCTGTCCACCCCGATGAAGCCGGGGCTGACAGCGTTCACGCGGATGCCGTGGGGGCCGAGTTCGAGCGCCGCCGCACGGGTGGCCATCTCCAGCGCCGCCTTGGAGCTCGCGTAAGGGCCGCCGCCGGGCCGCGCGCGGAGCGCGGCACCGGAGGAGATGTTGACGACTGAGGCCGCCCGGCCGGCCCGCGTCGCGCGACGGGCCAGTTCGGCCGTCGCAAGCACCGGGGCGCGGGTGTTGAGCGCGAAGACGCGATCCCAGTCGGCGGCGGTGACCTCGGCCATGTCCAGCGACGGGTAGATGCCGGCCGCATTGACCAGCACGTCCACCGGTCCCTGGGTCCGCCAGGCGTCAGCGACGGCGGTGGCCGGGCCGTCGGCGGCGCACAGGTCGAGGACCAGGTGCGCCGCGTCCAGCGCGCTCGCGGTGATCGTAAGCCGGGCGGCGTCGACGTCCACCAGCGTCAGCCGGTGGTCGGCCGCGGCGAAGTGCTCGGCGACGGCCCGTCCGATGCCGCTCGCGGCCCCGGTGACCAGTACGTGCGGCATCAGGCGAACTCCTTGTCCTTCGTCTCGGGCATGGTCAGGTAGATGACCAGGGACACCAGCGCGGCGCCGGAGACATACAGCCAGAGCTTGTCGGCGTGCCCCGAGTCGCTCATCCAGGTCGTGATGTACGGGGCGGTACCACCGAAGACGGCGACAGCCAGGGCGTACGGCAGCGCAATGCCGGTGGCCCGCACCTCCGGCGGGAACTGCTCGGCCATGATCACCGCGCAGTTGGCGGAGTAGCCGAGGATCAGCAGCATGCCGGTGAGCTGGATCAGGAACAGCACGACGAAGCTGTCGTTCAGGAGGTGCAGCATCGGCCAGGCCAGGACGACGAAGCCGCCTGCGAAGGCCGCCATGGTGGGCTTGCGCCCGAGCCGGTCGGAGAGCAGGCCGGCGAAGGGCAGGAGCACGACAAAGACGATCAGGCACAGCGTCTGGGAGAGCAGCGCCCGTTCCAGCGGTATGCCAGTAGTCAAGTTGGCGTAGGTGGGAAGGTAGTTGACCCAGATGTAGTACGTCAGCGTGCCGGCGACGGTGATGCCCACAACGCGCAGCGCAGCAAGCGGGTGCTCGACGAACATTGCCTTCAGCGGGTTCTTGCGGTCCTGTCCCCTCGCCTTGGTCTCGGCGAAGGAATCGGTGTCCTCGATGGAGACCCGTAGCCAGAGGCCGACCAGACCGAGCAGGCCGCCGATGACGAACGCCACGCGCCAGCCCCAGCTGTGCAGAGCGCCCTCGCTGAGCAGCGAGGTGAAGGTGGTGCCGAGCAGCGAGGCGATCAGGGCGCCGACCGCGACGGACACCTGCTGCCAGGAACCGGCGAACGCGCGCCGCCCGGCCGCGGCCGACTCCACCAAGAACGCCGAGGACGAGCCGAACTCGCCGCCCGCTGAGAAGCCCTGGGCGAGCCGCGCCAGCAGCAGAATCAGCGGTGCCGCGATGCCGATCGTCTCGTAGCCGGGGGTGAAGGCGATAACGAAGCCGCAGCCCGCCATGAGGCCGATGGTGAGAGTGAGCCCCTTCTTGCGGCCGTGCCGGTCTGCGTACATTCCGAGGACGGCTGCTCCCACGGGACGCATGACGAAGCCGACGGCGAAGATGGCGAGCGTGGAGAGCAGCGCGACTCCTCCGTGGGCCTTCGGGAAGAAGACATCGGCGATGATCTTCACGAAGATCGCGTAGAGAGCCCAGTCGACCCACTCGACGGCGTTGCCCACAGTGCCGGCCACGATGGCCTTGCGCTGCCGGGGAGTCAGTTTGTTGGACGGTGCGATGCCGGATGCGGCGGTGTCGGTGTTCACGAGGGACGTTCCTCGCTTCCTTGGGAGCGTCATGGGGACGGATCGGGCTAGGAGCGTGCGGGGTCCTGGTTCTGCGGGGGATGCGACGAGGGCGTGCGGTTCCGCATGGGTCCGGGCTGTGCGACAGGCGTGCCCGCACCCGCACATGCGCCGGAACACCGTGCGGGTACGCCGGAGGGCGGGCGCGCGGGGTGTGCGCCTGCGCCAGCGGGGCGCGTGGGGTGCGCGTCGGCAAGCCCGATGGGCCGTGGGGCGTCGCGAGGTGGGGACGCCGGGTGCGGCACGGACGGGTACTGCGGCTCGGCGGTGCCAGGCAGGAGTAGGTGTCCTGGCTCGAAAAGTAAGGGCGCCGTCGCCGCTTACCGGACGGGCGGCGGTGCCCAGTTGGGGTCGGTGGCCGTGGGCCGGCCGTCCAGGAGGCCGGCCGGGTCAGTCGGCCGGGCGCCGCGCGAGGCAGTACTCGGCGATGTCCCGGTGGGTGGCCGACCACACCCCCTCGTGCTCGCTGATGTAGGTGAACAGTTCATCGAGCACGACGAGACGGGAGCGGTGGCCGATGATGTGCGGGTGCAGAGTCAGCTGGAACAGGCCGCCGGCCGCGTACGCCGCGGCGAACTCGTCCTTCCAGATCTGGAGTACGTCGCGCGGCGCAATGTAGGGACGCAGGGAGGCGAAGCGTTCCATCATGAAATAGGGCGCGTCATCGCGGATCCACTCCACGGGGACCTCCACCACGCCCGTCGCCTCTCCGTCTTCGACCAGCTCGTAGGGCTCGTCGTCAGCCATCAGCGAGGAGTCGTAGAGCAGGCCCATCTCGCGGGTGATCGCCAGGGTGTGCGGCGAGAAGTCCCAGCTGGGCGTGCGGATGCCGACGGGCCGTACGCCGCTGATCCGCTCCAGGGTGTCGGCCGAGCGAAGCTGGAGCTCGCGCTCGGTCTCCGCGGTGAGCAGGGTGTTTCGCTCGTGGATCCAGCCGTGAATGGCCAGCTCGTGCCCGGCGCTCGTGTACGACTTCGCCTCCTGCGGACGCAGCAGGGCGCAGACGGCAGGCATGAAGAAGCTCGCCGGGACGCGGTGCCGCTCCAGGAGGTCCAGGATCTTCGGCACCGCCACGCGGGCGCCGTACTCGCCCTGGGCAAGCTTCGCCGGGCTCGTCTCACCATCGCGCAAGGCCGGCGTCTCGTGGTCCGAATCGAAGGACACGGCGATGGCACAACGGGCTCCGCCCGCCCAAGTGTCAGGGGTGAGGGAGCGCCCGGCCCGGACGTGTCCGACGTGGCGACGCCAGGTCGGCTCGTCCCATTCCCACGGCTGCTGCTGTTCGTTCTGCGGCATTCGGATCCGGCCCTTCCGTGAGAGGTGCGTGCCCCGTGACACGTCGGCGGACCTGCCGCTCCAGTCGCCATCACTCTTGCGTGGCCCGTCGGTGGTGGTTCATCGTGGCCGTCTCCTGTTCATCAACCACAGAAAACGATGAGAATCACCATGGAGCAGCTCAGCATGAAGGATTCCGCCGCTGCGCTCCAGGGTGAGCTGGACGAGACGGACTTGACGATCGCCCACGCCCTCCAGATCGCGCCGCGGGCGTCCTGGACGGCGTTGGGCGAGGTACTGGGCCTCAGCGCGGTGACAGTCGCCCGGCGCTGGGGGCGGATTTCCGACCGCGGACTGGCCTGGGTGACGGCCACGGGCAGCCCAGGCCTGTGGCAGTCGCTGTGCAACGCCTTCATCGACGTGGACTGCGAACCGGCCGCGCGCAGCAGGGTCGCCCTCGCGCTGGCCCGGGACCCACGGACGAAGTCCGTGATGGAGTTGGCCAGCGGACGGGACATCCACGTGAACGCCGTCACCAGGGACCTGCCGGGCCTGTCCCGATTCATCCTGGAGCACGTGAGCCGCCTGCCCGGTGTGGTGCGGGCGAGCGCCCAGATCACCACGCGCATCCTGGTCGCCGGGAGCGACTGGCGGCTGGACGCTCTCCCGCGCGCGCAGCAGTTGCTTCTGTATGCCATCGCGGGTGAGACCGCGCCGCGGCAGAGTGCCCCCGGCCGACTAACCGCGCCGGACCGGAAGCTGTTGCTCGCGCTCGCGCACGATGGTCGTCTGCCCGTCACTGATCTGGCGGAACGCACGGAGACGAGCCAGACGGCGGCCCGTCGTCGTCTGACGCGCCTGGAGCGCGCGGGCGCCGTCGCGTTCCGCTGCGAGATCGCGCAGCACGTCACGGGCTGGCCGGTCACCTCGCTGCTGTGGGCTCGGGTGCCCGTCCGACAGCGGCGGCAGATCTGCGAACGACTCGGCCGGATGCCGGCCGTCCGGCTGCTGACCGCGACCAGCGGCGAGACGAACGTTTTCCTCTCCACGTGGCTGCACTCCGTGGACAGCGTCCTGGAGGTGGAGGACCGCATCGGGGCGGAGTGCCCTGGTTTGGAGATCGTCGACCACGGCATCGTGCTGCGGACGGTGAAGCTGCAGGGGTGGATCCTGGACGAACTGGGACGGCGGCTGGAGTGCGCGCCCATCGACCCGTGGTGGGACGGAGACATCTCGCTCCCGGAGGGAGAGTCACGCTGACGACGGCCCGGCGGTGTTGGCGCCCGTGCCCGGGGCGCCCCCGCTCGTGACCGGGCTCCACGACGGCGGCTGGGCGGACCGACGCTGCCGGTCCGCCCAGCAGGCGCCGTTGTCGGTGACGACGCGGTGGATGTGGGCGATTCCGTGTGCGGCGCATGGACCACTCGCGCGTGCGTACGCAGGGGTCGACGTACTCAGCGGCGACCTACTCGACGGATGGCCCAAGGACCTGCGGTTGATCGTCCGTAAGGACGGCCGTACCTGACCCGGCTTCGTGTTCCGTTCGGTGAAACACGCGCTTGACCTGGGTGAACCCTTCGGAGGCAGTCCACAGGCAGTCTGTGATCTCGCGGTCGGTTTGTGCGGTGTTCGGTAAATACGCAAGCTCTATATGTTTATTGAGTGTATATCAGGTGTAGGTCGTGTGGAGACTAAGTGTCGGGCATCCTGCACAGAAGGGACGGGGTGGGGGTTATGGGGGGAATCGGGGGGCCTGTCGTGTCCGAGCTGCCCGCATTGGACATCGCGGCCCTGCCGCTGGTGCTCGCCGGGCCGATCGTGCGGCGGGTCGACCGGAGCGGCGTCACCGTGTGGCTGGCGCTCAAGGCGCCGCGCAAGGTCACGCTGGACGTGTACGAGGGCGGCGTGGGGGAGTTACCGGCCGTGCCCACGCTCACCGGGACCCGGGTGGCCGCGCGGATCGGGGAGCACCTGTACGTCGTCGCCGTGACCGCCACGGCACCCTCCGAGGGCGTGCTCAAGTCAGGGACGATTTACCGCTACGCGGTCCGGTTCGGCGAGGACGTGTCCGCCCCCACCACCCCCGTGGCCGCCGGTGCGCCCGGCCTGTTCGGTGCCGGGATCGTCGCCGCCGACGAGGCCGCTGCCCGCAAGGCGCTGCTGTACGAGGGCACTTCGGGTGCCCCGAACCTGCCGAGCTTCGTCACGCCGCCCGACGAGCCGGCCCGGCTGCGGCTTTTCCACGCCTCCTGCCGCAAGCCGCACGCCGAGGGCACCGACGCCCTGTCGATCCTCGACGAGGTGCTGGCCGCCGACGTCGCCTCGGCCGAACGACGGCCCCAGCAACTGATATTGACGGGGGATCAGATTTACGCGGACGACGTCGCCGACGGGCTGCTGCACATCTGTTCCACCTACGGCCGCGCCCTGCTCGGCCGCGACGAGAAGTTCCCGACCCTCCCGCCCGCCAGCCAGGAGTGGCTCTTCCGCCCCGGCCACCGGCAGGACATGGTCACCGGGGACTTCCACATGACCACCACCGAGGGGCGCAGCCACCTGCTGCGGCTCTCCGAGTTCCTCGCCATGTACCTCCTGGCGTGGTCCCCGGCCCTGTGGCCCGCGGCGTCCCCGGTCCGCTTCTTCGCCGAGCTGTTCCCGAAGGAGTCAGCCGCCCTCGGCGACCCCGACCCGACCGAGTTCTTCGGGCTGCGCACCAAGCCGCAGTACAAGAAGGCGCACGAGCGGCTCATGGAGTACGTCGCCGAGTGCGACTTCATCGACGGCTTCCACAACACCCTGGGCATGGTCCGCAGGGCGCTCGCCAACACCCCTACGTACACGATGTTCGACGACCACGAGGTCACCGACGACTGGTTCATCTCCAAGCGCTGGGTGGACGAGGTCTGCGACACCGTCCACGGCCGCCAGTTCCTCGGCAACGCCATGGCCTCGTACGCCGTCTGCCAGGGCTGGGGCAACACTCCCGAGCAGTTCGCCGACGGCCCCCAGGGCGAGGCCGGCCGCGAGCTGCTCACCGCCCTCGCCGCGCCCGACCACACCGCCGCCGGACCGGCCGCCGTGATCGCCCGCCGCACCGGTGTGCCCAGCAGGACCGACGCGTCCGGCCGGATGGTCCGCGCGGACGGCTCGCTCACCTGGCACTACGCCATCACCTGGAACGGCCACCAGCTCGTCGCCGTCGACACCCGCACCCAGCGGGTCTTCCGCGGCGGCCCCACCGACCCGCCCTCCCTGCTCTTCTCCGACGCCGCCTACGCCGCCATGGTGGAGGCCCCCGCCGACCAGGGCCTGGACAAGGTCACGGTGCTCCTCTCGCCCTGCCCGGTGCTCGGCGACCCGCTGATCGAGGAGTTCGCCCAGCCCGCCGTCCGGCGCATCAAGGGCTACCCCGGTCAGCTCGAAAGGGACTACGAGGCCTGGGGCCACGACCCCCGCGCCTTCGAGAAGTTCGTCGCCCGCGTCCTCGGCCACGCCCAGCCCGGCTCCGACGGGGTGCGGCGCCGCCGCGTCATCTGCCTCGGCGGCGACGTCCACTACGGCTTCGCCGCCCGCCTGGCCTATCGCGCCACCGCCCCGTACAGCTCCACCCCCGGCCAAGTCCGCGGCGTCCTAGCCCAGTTGACCGCGAGCTCGCTCAAGAACCAGGCCGGCGGCACCCTGTTCCTGCAGGGCATCGGATTCACGCTTGCCGGTCTTCCGCACACCCGCAAGACCGGCTGGGCCAACGCCGAGGGCCGCTCCCTGCCCGTGCGGACGTACGACGCATCCGGCGAGCCCTCAGGCCTGACGTACGTGCGGGAGAGCCCCGCCCTGCTCGCACTGTCCGACAGCACCACCGTCCACAGCCCGGCCCCCGAGTGGGAGTACGAGCTGAACTACTACCGCCACGACGACCCCGACGGCACCGCCCCGCGCCCGGGCACCCCCGCACCGGTCTCCTTCCCCGCCACCGGGGACCGCCGCGCAGCCCTCGCCCAGTACGTGCAGGCCGCCGAGAACCACAAGGGCTACAGTGTCTGGGGCAGCGGCAAGGAGATCGTCGGGTCCAACAACATCGGCGAGGTCCAGTTCACCTGGGACGGCCAGGACGCCAAGTCCGTGATCCAGACGCTCTGGTGGCGCCTGCCCGGCAACGTCAACGGCGCCCCCCTGACCCGTCTCGTCGTCCCGCTCGACGTCGGCCAGACGACCGGCGCCCCGCCCGTGTCACTGCCCGACCTGTACGGCGGCAAGACCCTGCGCGAGGGCGACACCGACGCCTCCACCGCGGGTGGCACCGCCGGCGCCACCCACGTCGGCGACCTCCAGCGCGACCTCCTGGAGCTCGGCTTCGGCGTCGCCGGCATCCGCGACGGCGCCTTCGGGCGCGATGTGCGGTGGGCGGTACGGGAGTTGCAGTCGTACGCCAAGATGGGCCGGGTCGCCAAGGTCGCCACCGCCGTCGTACGCCTCGCCCAGCCGCTCCCCGCCACCGCCACCGCCCTCATGCTCGCCGCGCCGGCCACCGGGACCCTGCCCGAGCTGCCGTTCAAGGCCCGGATCGGCGACGAGAACGTCACTGTCACCGCCGTGTCCGGCACCACCTGGACCGTCACCCGCGCCGCCGACGGCACCGGCGCTGCCGCGCACCCGGCGGGCGACGCCGTCACCGCACTGCGCGACCACCGCTGGGCCTCCGCCCTGGAGAGCGTCGACGTGCCCGCGCCGCAGCGCTTCACCGGCTCGGTCAGCGGTGTCGTCGACACCGCCACCCGCCAGGTCATCGCCCGCTGGAAGACCAACGGCTGGCGCTGCCCCCTCGTCGTCGAGGCCTGGCAGCTCACCGCGGCGGCCGCCCCCGACGCCATCCCGGTCATCCCCGCCGCCGGCACCCGCCCGGCCCGGCTCGCCGACAACGTCTGGCGCTGGGACGCGCCCGTCAACGACACCAAGACCTCGCCGCGGATGTACGCCAGGGACTTCTCCGACTACTGGACGCGGCCCGCGAGCCGCCCCGCCGACAGCTGGCAGACCGACCGCAAGACCCCCATCGGCCAGCGCGCCCCCTACCCGGACCCCAGGGCCGGCAAGACGGACCCGTTCCGCTGGATGGCCGGCCCGGTCGCCGACCCGGCGCGCAGCCAGACCTGGGCACCCGAGGCCGAGATCACTCCCGAGGCGCTCATCGGAACCCGGCTGCGCGATCTCGACGCCGACACCCTGGCCACCTTCAAGGTGGTCCGGGCCGTCGCCGAGGTCGAGGCGCTCGGCTCCTTCGACTCCGTCAACTGCTACGACCACGCCTTCGCCTCGCTCGGCCTGTGCCACTGGACCGCCGGCACCCGGGTCTGGCACCCGGCGGGCGAGCCCGGCCGGCCGGACCGCTCCCTGTGGGAGGTCAAGGACGGCGAACTGTGGGCCTTCTTCGCCTATCTGCGCAGCCGCGACGAGGCCGCCTTCCAGAAGGTCGTCGGCTTCTTCGGGGTGCAGCCCGACCGGGCCTGGACCGGCAACGGCCAGGTCGGCACCCCACGCCCCTGGGATCCGGCCGAGCGCAAGTACGCCGCCCGGGGCGTCCTCACCCGGCAGGACGGCACCACCGCACCGCTGGGCGGCTACCCCGCTCCGGGCCCCGGCGTCACCCAGAAGTACGGCCAGTACGCCGAGCACGAGTACTTCCGGCTGTGGCACTGGTTCTACCGCTTCGTCATGGCGGGCCGCACCCTGGACGGCTTCCGCCGCGGCATGTGGGACATGGCCCGGATGCGGCTGCGCGACCTGCGGGCCACACCCTGGAACCACCCCACCGCCACCAACCCGTTCCCGCTCCAGGCGGGCACCACCATCGGGGACGTCTTCCGCTCCGAGAAGACCGCCGCCCTGCTGTACCGCTGGCACGTCTTCGGCCCCGCGTACCTGCTCCGCGACAAACCCGACTCCACGGCCTCCGTGCGGCTGCAGAACGTGGTGGCGACGGCGGCGGCCTCCTCGGGCCTCACCTTCGGGCCGAACACGGCTACCTGGACCGAGGCGCACGAGGTCGCCCTCGCCGCCGCGATCCTCACCAACAACCCCTGCCCCGACACCTCGGTGCCGGGCTTCAAGCCGCACCCCTCGAACCACGACAACCACGTCGGCTACTCGGACCCCGGCCACACCCTGCGCGTCGTCGACGACTGGCCGGACTGGTTCGGCGGGAGCAATACCCGCCACTTCGCCCTCCCGCTGAACGACCTGCCCGCCGACCAGCGCACCCTGCGCACCGCCCGTGACTTCGTGCTCGACACCGAGGGGCTGCCGACATGACGGAGAACTCCGAGCGCGAAGCCCGCGGGCCCGAGAACGACTTCCTGAACGACTTCCTGAACGACGGGGCGAACGGCACGGACGGCATGAACGGGAAGCCCGGTGACGCCATGCGCGCGTTCGCCGAGTTCGCACGCGAGACGGTGTCGGCGGCCGCGGCCGAGCCCGCGCCGGCGCCCTCGGCCGCCACGGCCGAACCGCCCGCCGAAGAACCACAGCCGCCCGCCGACGGGCAGAGCGCGCTGGTCACCGAGATCCTCCGGCTGATCGCCCCGCTCACCGAGGCCGTCGCCAACCCCCACCAGCTCGCCGCCCTGCTCGCCCGGACCGGATGGAACCCGGCCGCCGCCGGCGAGCGGGGCGCCGGCGAGGTCGCGGCCTGGCTGGAGACCGCCGCGAGCGCCGTCGGCGGCCTCGAGGAACTGGTCGCCCACCCGCCGCAGGACCTCGAAGGGCTCGGCCTGCTGCTCGACGTCGTCGGGAACGCGGTGGACCTGGTCCGCGAGGTGCCGCCGGCGCTCGGGGCGTTCGACGCGGCCGCGTTCGCGGAGGACGTCGTCCACTTCCTCGTCACCGACTGGCTGCTCCGCCACCACCAGGTGCTCTACCACGTCCTGGTCCTGCTCGGCGTGGTCGTGCTCCCCGAGGAGGCCGGCCCGCAGAGCCCGGTGGTCAACCAGGACGGCGAGCCGGTCCGTACGGACGTCGCCCGGGCCCGGCTGCGCCCGCAGCGGCTCGTCGAACTCGTCACCGACCCGGTCGCCTCGCTGCGCGCCGACTACCTGCCCCGCGGACTCGTCGACGAGGCCGCCGCCGACGCGCTGGCCGCCACTCTCCTGCCGCGGCTCGGCGGACTCCTGCACGAGCTGGGCGTACGGATCGTCGCCGGGCTCGGCGACACCACCGGCTCCGGCCTCGACGAGGCCTCCGTCGCCCTCGGGCGGCGCATGCTCACCCTGGGCATACCCGTCCGGCTCGCGCCCGGCATCGGCGGCGAGATCGGCGCCACCCTCGGCATCTCCTCGCCCGGGTCGGGCGGCCTCGGCGTCGTGGTCGTCCCGCGCGGGGCGGCCGCCGTCGACCAGCTCCTCGGCGGCGGCTGGGCGCTGCGCGCCGACCTGTCCGGTGCCGGTCCCGCCGTCTCGATCGGCCCGCAGGGCGTCGCGTTCGCCACCGACACCGCCGGCCGGGTCGAACTCGCCCTGGAAGTGCGCAAGACCGGCGAGGAGCAGAACGCCCCCGCCCTGCTGCTCGGCAGCGCCACCGGCACCCGACTGGAGGTCGGCGCCTTCCGCGCCTGGCTCAAGGCGGTCCTGGAGGACACCCCCGAGGGCGCCGAGGGCCGCGACGACGTCGAGATCGGCATCGCCGCCGACAAGGCCGCCGTCGTGGTCGCGGGCGGCGACGGCGACGGCTTCCTCGCCAAGGTGCTGCCCCCCGAGGGACTCCGTACCGAGTTCGCCCTCGGTCTGCAGTGGTCCCGCCGCAAGGGCCTGAGCTTCACCGGTTCCGCCGGGCTCGACGCCACCCTGCCCGTCAACACCCGGCTCGGCCCCATCGAACTCCAGGCCCTGCACCTCCAGTTGGGAGCGGACACCGCCGACGGCAAGCTCCGCGGCGCCGTCTCCGCCACCGCCCGGCTCGCCCTCGGCCCCGTCCAGGCCACGGTCGAGCGCTTCGGACTGGGGGCCACGCTCGCCACCACGGACGGCAATCTCGGACCCGTCGGTCTCGGCGCCGCCTTCGACCCGCCCAAGGGCGCCGCCCTCGCCGTCGGCGCCGGACCGGTCACCGGCGGCGGCTACCTCTTCTTCGACGAGCGGAAGCAGGAGTACGCGGGCGTCCTCGCACTCCAGTTGGAGAGCATCGCCCTCAAGGCCGTGGGCCTGCTCACCACCAGGATGCCGGACGGCAGCGAGGGCTTCTCCCTGCTCATCCTCGTCTCCGCGGAGTTCACCCCGATCCAGCTCGGCTTCGGCTTCACCCTCGCCGGAGTCGGCGGGCTCATCGGCATCAACCGCTCCGTCTCGGTGGACGCCCTGCGCGCCGGCATCCGCACCAGGGCCCTGGACTCGGTGCTGTTCCCCCGCGACCCGCTGGCCCGCGCCCCCGAGATCATCGCCACCCTCGGCGCGGTCTTACCGCCGACCCCCGGCCGGCACGTCGTCGGCCCCATGGCCCGGATCGGCTGGGGCACCCCCACCCTGCTCACCCTCGATCTCGGTCTCCTCCTCGAACTGCCCACCCCCGTAAGGCTGGTGATCCTCGGCCGGCTGCGGATGGCGCTGCCCACCGAGGAGGCCGCTGCCGTCGTCGTCAACATGGACGTCCTCGGCGTCATCGACTTCGAGCGCGGAGAGGCGTCCGTCGACGCCACCCTCTACGACTCCCGGATCGCCGCCTTCCCGCTCACCGGCGACATGGCGATGCGCGCCCGCTGGAAGGGCACCCCTTCCTTCGCACTGTCCGCGGGCGGCTTCCACCCCCGCTTCCAGCGCCCCGAGGGCTTCCCCGAACTCCGTCGGCTCAACCTGGCACTGCTGAGCGGCGACAACCCGCGGGTCCGCCTGGAGGCGTATTTCGCGCTCACCTCCAACACCCTGCAGTTCGGTGCCCGCCTGGAGCTGTACGCGGCGGCTCTCGGCTTCAGCGTCGAGGGACTGCTCGCATTCGACGCCCTCGTCCAGTTCGACCCCTTCGGCTTCGAAGCGGTCATCGCGGGCCACTTGGCCCTCAAGCGGGGCAGCCGCACCCTCATGGGCATCGGGGCGGAGGTCGCGCTGTCCGGGCCCGCGCCCTGGCACGTGCGCGGCCGGGCGCGCTTCGAACTCCTCTTCTTCAGCGGCGAGATCAGCTTCGACCGCACGCTCGGCGAGCGCGGTGCGTCGCCCGCGTCGCCCGCCGCCGTCAACGTCACCACCGAGGTCGAGAAGGCGCTTGCCGACCCGCGCAACTGGACCGCGCAGCTCACCGGCACCGGCCGCACCCTGGTCACCTTGCGGGAACTGCCGCAGACCGAGGGGCAGCTGATCGTCCACCCGCTGGGCGGCCTCTCCTTCACCCAGCGGGTCGCCCCGCTCGGCGTCACCCTCGCCCACGTCGGCAACGCCCCGGTCGACGGTGACCACCGGGTCGACCTGGAGCGCGAGCTCACCGTGGAGGACACCGACCCGGCGACCGAGCCCGTCACGGTGCGGCTCACTCCGACCAAGGAGTACTTCGCCCCGGCGCAGTTCCTCGACCTCACGGACGAGGAGAAGATCTCGGCGCCCTCCTTCGACCTGCTGACCGCGGGCGCCACCGCCGAGGACGCCCTCGACCGCCGACGGGAGCTGGCCGGGGTGTTCGCCTCCCCGATTGCCTACGAGGAGATCGTCGAGGACGGACCGCACCGCACCGCCACCCCCGGCGCCCCCGCAGGACCGGCCCTCCGGGCCACGGCCCTGCGCACCGCGGCCGCGCCCGCCGCCCGCGCGGCCACCCGCCGCAGCGGCCGCCGGCGCTTCGCCGCCGCTCCGCGCTCCCTCGGCGTCCGCGACACCCGCTGGACCGTGGCGGGCCCCGACCCGGCCCCGCAGCGGGCCTCCCTGCGCACGGCCACCGGCCCGGCCAGTGGCCCGGGCACCACCTGGACCGAGGCCGCCGAACACCGCCGCGCCCTGCGCGCCGAGGGCCTGCGGCTCGTCCCCGAGACGGCCCCAGGAGGCGACCGTTGAACCGCACGCTCCACCCGCCGAACCGGACGCCCCGCTCGCGCCTCGCTGTCGGCCGCCCCGCCCCGTCCCTCCGTACCACCCCGTTCTCCCCGACCGTCGATCGCGCCCCTGGAGGGATACGTTGAGCGGCCTGATCTTCCTCTCCTGGGTCCGCGAGGGCCTCGCCGCCGCCGGCGGGGCCGTCGACGCCACGTCCGGGACCATGCCCTCCCGTACCAGCGTCACACTCCGCCCCCGCCTCACCGGGCGGGACTCCGTGCCCGTGCCCGCCCGGCTGCTCGGGCCGGGCGACGTGACCGGTCTCGACAGCGCCCAGGTGATCCGAGACTTCCCCGCCGCCGACACGCCCGACGCCGAACCGCACCTCTTCCCCGCCGTCGAGTTCGACCGGCCCGACCTGCCCTGGCTGTTCACCCCGGCCGCCGCCACCACCGAGGGGCGCCTGCGCCCCTGGCTGGTCCTGGTCGTCGTCGAGGCCGGGCACGCCGCACTCCTGCCGGGCGACGGCGGCCTGCCCCGGCTGCGCTGCCGCCGCTCCGAGCTCCCCGACCTCGCCGAGTCCTGGGCCTGGGCACACGCCCAGGTGGCAACCGACGGCGGCGCCGACGACACCGAGGTCGACCGGATCCTCGCCGAGGAGCCCGACCGCACCCTGTCGCGGCTGCTCTGCCCGCGCCGGCTCCACCCACGCACCCGCTACCTCGCCGCCGTCGTGCCCGCCTTCGAGGCCGGCCGGCTCGCCGGACTCGGCCTGCCCGTCCCCGACGGGGACCTTCAGCCCGCCTGGCCCACCGCGGCCGAACGCCCCGGCGAGACCGAATGGCTGCTGCCCGTCTACCACCACTGGCGCTTCGGCACCGGCCTCGACGGCGACTTCGAGTCCCTGGTCCGCGCCCTCACGCCGCGCGCGCTGCCCGGCGACGTCGGCACCCGGCCGATGGACGTCGGCGGCGCGGGCGGTGGCCTGCCCGAGCTCGCCCCCGGGCATCCCGGGCGCGTCCTCGACCTGGAGGGCGCGCTGCGCTCCGCCGGCACCGACCCGCGCCCCTGGCACCCCGAGACGGCCGCCGCGTTCCGTACCGCCTACCGGGCGGCACTCGACGCCGGCCCGCTCAACACCGAACTCACCCCGCCCGTCTACGGCTCCGCGCAGGCCGGCACCACGGGCCTGCCCTCGCCCCAGGCCGGGCCCGCCTGGCTGCGCGAGCTCAACCTCGACCCCCGGCACCGAGCCGCCGCCGCGCTCGGCGCGGAGACGGTGCACCGCAACCAGGAGGACCTGGTCGCCGCGGCCTGGGACCAGGCGGCCGAACTGCGCCGCGCCAATGAGGTCCTGAGGCAGGGGCAGCTGGCCCGGACCGTCGCCGAGAGCCTGCACCGCCGGCTGCCCGGCGCGACCACCAGCGGAACGCGCGCGGGCGACGACCGGCTCGACGCCCGGATGCTGCAGATGACCTCCGCCGTACGGGACGCGGTCGACTACGGCGACGGCACCGCCGCCACGGAGTTGAGCCGCAACAAGGAGGCCAGGGCGGCCATGGACCCCGCCTTCCGGCGGCTGCTGCGCCCCGGCGGGCCGATCGCCCGCCGCGCGGCGGCCCCCGGCGCCGCCCCGGCCACGACCGACACCGCGGCGACCGGGCTCGCCGCCTCGCTGGCCCGCCGTACGGAGCAGGCCGTACCGCCGCTCGCCACCCCCGCCGGGCTCACCGGCGTGGACGACCTCGCGGGCCACGAGACCTTCGAGGCGCTGAAGGCCGACCGGCTCCTCACCCGCTGGTGGGAGAAGGACCTCGTCGAGCCGCAGGAAGGGGTGGCCCCGGCCGTCCCCAGCGTGCGCTGGGTCGGCGCGGCCATGGACAACCGCGTCTTCGTCGTCACCGGCGACGGCCGGCTGATGTCCCGGGTCACCCAGGCCGACGTGCCCGGCTGGGTCGACCACGGCTGTCCGCCCGGCACCACCTGCGGCTCGCCGCCGGTCGCCGTGCGGGACCTGCACGTGTTCGTGATCGGCGCCAACGGGCGGCTCTGCCAGCTGCGTTGGGACGGCGACCAGTGGACTTGGATGGACCACGGCGTGCCCACCGACGGCCGTCCGCTGGTACCCGGCGAGGGACGGCTGACCACCGCCGTCCGGTATCGGCCCCCCTCCGGCCCGTCCACCACGACCTACCTCGACCAGGCCGCCTACGCCGTGGACGAGAACGGCAACCTGTGGGGGCTGCGCGGTCGCGAGGACTCCTGGCACTGGACCAAGATCGGTATGCCCGGCGGCTTCTGGATCACCGGGGTGCGCTCCCAGGACCCCTGGGAGCTGCTGCTCGTCAACCGCGTCGGCCATCTGCTCCAGCTCACCCACAACGGCACCGCGTGGGTGCACCGGGACCTCAACGCGGTGATGGCCGCGGGCGCCGGGTTCACTCCCGACCGGGGCGTGCCCGTCCGCGCATCCGACGGCAAGTACTACGGCATCGACGCCAACGGCGTCCTGTACATGACCCTGTGGTTCGGCGGCAACGCCCTGTGGCCGCCGATCAACATGTCCGCACCGGTGTCCCGGGTCCTCGGCCTCGGCCACGACGCCAACGCCATGATCTCCACCAGCGACTCCTCGGTGTTCGTGATGCCTCCGAGCGGCACTCTCCCCGGCGGAGGGCGGGTCCCCGCCGGATCCGACCAGGGTGTCCAAGGATCCGCGTACGGCCGCCTCGTCCACGTGGTCGCCGACGGCCAGCTGATCGTGACCGATCGGACCGGCGACAACGCCTGGCACCAGTTGGGGCGGCCCGAGTTCGGCGGCAAGGGCGACCCCGCCGCGTACCCGCCCCGGCACATCCGCTGGAGTCCCAGGCTCGGCTTCCTCTCCCACCTGCTCGTCGGCCATGTCGATGCCCCGAACGGGCCGAACATCCCCTACCTTCGGCTGGGCCGTGCCACCGACTTCGACGGCGCCGTACGAGGCGGCTGGCAGCTGAAGCCCGCCCTGACCCAGGCGCCCGGCGGCGGCATGGTGGCCGAGACCACCCAGGGCTTCGGCATCGCCGTCGGGGACCTGGACAACGCCGCCACGGACTCGTCCCATCGCCCCGACGTCGTGGTGTTCTGGATCGAGGAGCACGAGAACCACGGCCACTTCGGCAACTTCGGCCGCTACCTCATCGGCCGCGACCTGGACGCCGACGCCAACCCGACCTCCTGGATCGGCCCCGTGGACTTGCCTACGCCCATGTCCACCACCGCCACGTCGAGCGGCGGCCTGACCGAGGCCGTGTACGTGCAGGCCGGCAGCTGCACCCTGGCCGACCTCGACGGGGACGGCAACCAGGAGCTGCTCGTCGCCTACCTGGGCGGACTCAAGGGCAACCGCCGGCTCTTCCTCCGCATCGGCTGGAACATCTCGCCCGACACCGGCGTCGCCCGCGGCGGCTGGTCCGACTCCGTCGAGATCCCCTGGCCCGGCCGCCCCGACGACTACGCCCCCGTCGTCTACGGCATGGACATCGCCGTCGCCGACCTCAACGGGGACCTGCGCCCCGAGCTGGTGGTGATGCTCATGGAGCAGACCCCGAGCGGCGTACGCGGCTCCTACCGGATCGGCTGGAACATCAACGCCCGCGGCCGGATCAAGGACAACGTCTGGAGCCCCGTCGTCCCGATCCCCGGTGCCTTCGACAAGGTCGCGGGGGCGGGCATCACCGTCGCCGACTTCAGCGGTACCGAGAAACCCGACCTCGCCGTCCTCGTCCTGGAGGACGGGCCGACCGCCAACTCCGCCTCGTACCGCATCGGCTGGGACATCGAGGGCGCGGGAGCGCCCCGTTCCTGGTCCGATCCGATGCCCGCCGACGCCGGCTCCTGGTACGGCTGGATCAACCAGGGCGCCGGCATCGCCCTGGCCGACCTGCCCGGCACCGTCGCCGAACGCCGCAGGACCATCACCTCCGACTTCCGGGACGCGGCCAAGATCCACCAGAACGCTCTGCTCGCCGCCCAGGACCGCGCCCTGCGGGAGCACGAACCCGTGGTGCCGCTGCGGCAGCTCGCCGCCGCCGTGCGCACCGCGACCGAGCCCGAGCGCACCGTCACCGCCCGCGTCGTCGCCCGGGTCGACGGCGCCGACCTGGCGGGCTCCGGCCTGCCCGACCCGCTCGGCCCGCTGCTCGCTCCGCCGTCCTTCGCCCAGCCGATGGCCGAACTGCTCACCGAGCTCGGCAGCGACCACCTGCTGCCCGGTGTGCACAACGTCCCGCCCGAGACGGTCACCCTGCTGCGCGCCAACGGCCGCTTCATCGAGTCGTTCCTCGCCGGCGCCAACCACGAGCTGGGCCGTGAGCTGCTCTGGCGCGAGTTCCCCACCGACCGCCGGGCCACCGCCTTCCGTCACTTCTGGGACGCCCGCGGGACGGTCGCACCCGGGCAGGAACAGCCCGACGTGCCGCCGATGCGCGACTGGGGTCGGTTCGGCCGACTCGGTGAGACCCTGCGTCGTCCGCCCGGCGGAGACGACGCCGTCGTGCTGCTCGTGCGCGGCGAGGTCGTGCGGCGCTTCCCCTCGCTCGGCCTGCACGCCCGGCGCGCACTGGCTCCGGGGGGCCCCGGCGGCCCGCGCCGGCTGGGGGAGGAGCGCCTGGAGCCGGTGTTCTCCGGGGAGATCGGCAGCGACGTCCTCTTCGTCGGCTTCCCGCTCACCGTCGCCGCCGCCCTCGGCTCGGACACGGACCCCGGCTGGTTCTTCGTCTTCGAGGAGCACCCCACGGCGCCCGCCTTCGGCCTCGACAACCCGCCGAAGGACGCCGTGTACGGGCCGGGGCCGTTCACCTGGCGGGACGTCACCTGGGCGGCGACGGTCCGCAGCGCGGTGGAGCTGGCCGCGCTGACCCACCTCGGGACTCGGCCCGCCTTCGGCACCGACCCGCGCCCGCTGCACCCGGGCTCCGACGCGCCCCGGCTCTCCTGGGCGCACAACGCGTCCACCCTGGCGCACATCACGCTCCAGCAGCCGGTACGGGTCGCCCACCACGCCTCGGCGCTGCTGCCGCTGCACGGGCCGGGCCTGCGGATCACCCACGTCCGCAAGCGCGTGCCCGGCAGCGACCGGGTCTTTGTCCGCGAGATCGCCGGACGGCACCCGGACGGCAGTTGGTGGCGGATGTCCAGGGCGGAGGCACTCGCTGCCCTCGACGGCCGCCAGGCGCTGTACGTCGAGCAGACCCCGGGCCGGCGTGTCGCCGTCGCCGCCGCCTCCGGCGGCAGCGGCGGCCGTTACCTACGCGCCGAGGCGAACGCCGAGCCCGGGGACAACCTGCTGGCGCTGCCGGCCATCCCGGACGAGGCGTATCAGGTGCAGCCCGCCTACCCGCCCGTGAGCTCGTGACCGCTGCGGTACGACACCGCCGTACGCAATCGCCGTACTGCCGTGCTCGTACGACTTTGCCGCCCGGCCCGGCCCTGAAGCCGGCCGGGCCGGGCGGCCCGCCGCCCTCCCTTTGCCGGCCCCTTCGCCTTCCCTCCGTACGACTCCACCTGGACGGACGTAGATGACCACGCCACCGCCTCCCGCCTGGAACCTCCCCACCACCCTGCCCGTGGTCCTGCTGCCCGTCCGGCTCGAGACCCGGTTCACCGCCACCGAACTCCTCGTCCGCATCTATCCGGACGAGATCCACATCGACACCCACGAGGTGCCGCTCACCACCGACGAGGGGGAGTACGGCCGGCGCTATTGGCGGGCCCTGTGGGCCGCCCGCGGCGACCTGCCCGCCGAACAGGCCGCCTGGGGGGAGCTCGCCGACCGCTTCGGCGCGGAGCGGGCCGGCTGGATCGCCCGGGCCCTGTTCCCGCTCAACCCCTTCGACCAGCCCGGCATGGGCGGGGCCGGCGCCCAGCCGACGTTCCCCCCGACCGGCGACCCGCGCCCGGCGAGCTGGACCAAGCGGCCCGTCGCCCGCGCGCTGCCCACCCGCTGGTACGTCGTCGGCCGGCCGAAGGACCCGGCCGCTGCCGTCGTCACCCGGGTCGGCGGGCCGGTCGGCGGAGCGGCCGGCGGCCCGCTGCCCGTCGGCCCCGCGCCCACCGCCGACCTGGACCACCTCGACCCGGCTGCCCCGCCCACCGACGAGGCCACCCGCTGGCTGGTCGACTTCGCCGCCGCCGAGGCCGCCGGCATGGCGGTGCGGCTGCCCCGCGGCACCGGCTACGCCCAGCTCTTCGCCTACGGGGTGATGGAGAGTCAACCGACGCGGGCCACCGCCGAGTTGACCGAGCTCATCGAGGCGCACTACTACACCCGCGGACTCGGCTACGTGCCGCCCGGCGCCCCCTCCAACAACACCACGACCGCCGCGTCCCGCTACAGCCGCACCGACCCCGCCCACCGCGCGGCCTACCAGGTCCGGAGCACTGACAGCGCCCCCACCCACACCGACTCCAACGCCGTCGTCCTCGCCAGGGCGCTCGGCCTGCCGCTGACCGCCGCCTCCGGAGGCCCCGCCCCACTGGCCCGGGCCCGGGACGCTCAGCGCCGCGACCAGGGGGCCGCCCGCGACATGACCACCGCCCTGTGGGGCGCCACCTGGGGCTACTTCCTGAGCCAGTTCGGCGAGGAGCGCTTCCCCGAGGAGAAGGTGCGCGGCGCCCGCGAGCACGCCCGCCAGTACCTCCGCCCCGGCGGCCCGCTGCCCGCCGTGCGGATCGGCAGCCAGCCGTACGGCCTGCTGCCCGTCCTGCCGCTCGCCCGCTGGACCGATCTGGAGGGCACCGGCCTCGGCACGCTCCGGCTCGACCCGGCCGTCCCCGGCTTCCTGCGCACCCTGCGCGAACGGATCTGGGCGCCCACCGCCGCCGACCCGCACGCCGTCCCCCGGATCACCCGCGGCGCCGCCGCGCAGGACACCGTCGCCGAGATCCTCGGCATGGCCCCCACTGCCCGCCGTGTGCACGCCCGCAGCGCGCTCGGCACCGAGTACGTCGCCGATCTGTGGCGGTACGGCCCGCTCGGGCTCAGCGACGAGTGGCGTACCGGACTCGCAGGCCAGATGCGCGACCTCGCCGCCCGGCTCGGGCTGCCCGCCTGGGACTACGGACCCGGCCGCGTCCTGTACGCCAACCGCGCCTGGCCGCTCGACCACCCGTGGGTGCACGCCCCGGCCGGCACCCCCGGCGGCGCCCCCGACACGTACCTGGCCGCCCTCGCCCACCCGCTCGACCCGCCCTCCTGGGCCCACGTGCCCGGGGCCGGTGAGCGCGAGAACCTCCCCTGGACGCGCTGGTTGCACGACCTCGGCGGGAGCGACAGAACCGAGGCCGAGCGCGCCCTGACCACCCCGCTGCTCTACCGGCTCGCCCGGCACTCCCTGCTCGCCGAGTACGCCCGAGCCGTGGACCTCGTCCTCGGCTCGGGCCCCGCCGCCCGCCGCGAACCCGAGGTGGTCGACGCCGACAGCGACGACAGGACCGCGACCGTGTGGCGGCGCGCCAAGCGCCTCACGCCCGGCTCCGCCACCACCGTCGACAGCTATCTGTGGACCCCGGAGGCCAGGAACCGCCCCGAACTGCAGCCACTGCACCAGACGGTGGCCGCGCTCGAGGCGCTCGCCCCGCTGCCCGCCGAGGACCTGGAACGGCTGCTGGCGCAGAACCTCGACACCACCTCGCACCGCCTGGACGCCTGGATCACGTCCCTGGCCACCCGTCGGCTCGCCTGGCTGCGCCGTCCCGGCTCGCCGTACCCGTACGGCACCCACGTCGGCGGCTACGGCTGGCTGCTCGACGTGGTCCCACGCGAGACCAAGCCCGTCGAGGTCCCGGCCGCTCAGCGCCCCGAGGGCGAGCGCACCGACCCGCTCGCCGAGCCCGGCTCCGTCACGCCCTGGAAGCTGTACGCCGCCGCCGACACCGCCGGGCCGATCCACGCCCCGTCGCTGGCCCAGGCCACGACCGCCGCCGTGCTGCGCGCCGCCCAGCGCGCCCATGGCGACCGGCCCGACGCGCCCACCGCCATCGACCTGCCGTCCGCCCGGGCCCGCACCGCCGCCTGGATCCTCGACGGCGTCCGCCAGGGCCAGCCCCTCGGCGCCCTGCTCGGCTACCGCTTCGAACGCGCCCTCCAGGACCACCCGATCCGCACCCTCGCCTCCTGGACCGACCGCTTCCGCGCCCTCGCACCCACCACCGCCACCCACGTCGACCACGACGGCACGGTCAGCGAGACGATCGCCGCCCACGACGTCGTCGACGGCCTGCGACTGCACCGCCGGCGCGCCGCCGGACAGCTCGAACTCGTGCGCAACGTCGGCGTCCCGGCCACCGCCACCGACGAACTCGCGGCCCTGACGTCCGTACTGGACGACCTGGACGACGCCGTGGACGCGGTCGCCGACGCACTCCTCGTCGAGGGCGTCCACCAGGCCGTCCAGGGCAACCCCCTGCGCGCCGGCGCCACCGTCGACGCCATGAGCAACGGCGAGGCCCCGCCACCCGAACTGGAGTCGCTGCGCACCAGGAGGGGCGGCGACGCGATCACACACCGGGTGATCGTGCTGCTGCCGGAGCCGGCGAGCGAAGCGACGTCCGCCGTGGCCGGGACCTCTGCCGCACGTGCCCTCGCCGTCGGCGGCGGAGGCGCGGGGGAGACGCCGCCCATCGTCGTGCCGCCGCCGACCGACGACGGCCCCGGTGGGCCGCCCGGCAGCGGTGGGGGCGACGAGGGTCCGTTCGGCGGCGGTACGAACGGCGACGCGACGCCTGTCGAGCCCGTCCCCGCGACCGGCTGGGCCGCCGACCCGCTCACGCAGAGCCGTGCCCTCGCCGAGCCGGCCCTCGACACGTGGCTGACCGCTCTGCTCCCGGCGCCCGCCACCGTGGAGTTCGGAGTACGGCTCACCGACGGCACCGCCCGGAGCGTGCCGCTCGCCGGCGTACCCCTGTCGCCCTCGGACTGGCTCGCCCTCGGCCTCGACCCAGAGGCGCTGCCGGGCTCCGACCTGGAGCGTCATCTCCTCCTGCACGCGGACCGCCACCTGGCCGTCCACGAGCCCGACGCGCCCCGCCCGACCGCCGTGGACCCGGCGTCCGACGGTCTGGGACAGCTCCTGGAGACGGTCCGTGCCGCCCGCGAACTGCTGCGTGCCGCACGCCCGTTGCGCCCCGCCGACCTCGCCCTTCCGGAGGCCGCCGACCCCGCGGCCGTACCGGAGGACCTGAGCCTGGAGCCGCGGGCCACCAACGTCCGTACGGTCGCCCAGGCGGCCGCCGCCGACCTCACCGCGCAGGACGCCGTACGGCTCCACCGGGGCCTGGTCACGGCCAATCTGCTCGGCATCCCCGCGGCCGCCCCGCCGCTGCCCCCGCGCCCGGGCGCTCCGGCAGCCGAACTCGACGACCACACCGCCCTGTTGGGCAAGCTCGCCGCCGTGGTCATCCCCGAACTCACCCGCAGGCTCACCCGTCTCGCGGACCTCGACACGGCCGTCACCCACAGCAGGATCACCGTCCCAGAGTGGGCCCGGCAGGTGCTCACCACCCTGCTCGGCAGCGACCTGGTGCTGCTGCCCGGCTTCGCCGCGCCGGCGCCAGGACCGCTCACCGAGTCCCTGGCGAACGCCGACACCCTGCTCGCGGGCGACCCGCACGCCCCGGCCGGCTGGCTCACCCGCCTCGGCCGGGTCCGGCGCGGCGTCGAACGCCTCGTCACCAGCCTGGGGTACGCGGAGGCTCTGGAGACCGGGGACGCGCTGACCGCCGTCGTCGCCCAGGCCCCGTACCAGAGCCCCGGCGACCCGACCCGCGCCGAACGCTGGGCGGCCCTGCCCTCCGCCGCCGGCCGGTGTGCGGGCCCCCGGCTCTCCCTGGTCCTGCACACGCCCGGCGCCGCCGTCCCCGCCGACCCGGCCGCCATCCTGTCCGGACGGCTCCGCGGCCTCGTCGTCGACGAATGGACCGAGGTCGTCCCGCGCGACCGCCAGACCACCGGGGTCGCCCTGCACATCGACGCCCCCGACGCCGCACCCCCGCAGACCGTCCTGCTCGCCGTGCCGCCGGATGCCTCGCCCGTGTGGACCCCGGAGTTGCTCGGCGCCACCGTCGAGGCCGCCCTCGACCTGGCCCGGCTGCGCGCCGTGGACTACGAGGCCCTGCATCCCGACAGCCCCACGGCCGTCGCCGACATCGGCCAGCTCGCCCCCGCCGCCCTCCTCGCCATGAACACCCGGTACGAGGACGCGGTCGCCACCGACTTCACCCGCGGCCTGACGAGGTAACCCCATGGCATCGATCACCAGCTGGACCCGGCTCGAACCCCGCGCCCGCACCGGCGATCTGCGCCCCTCCCTGGAGGCGCAGGTGCACGACCCCGCCTGGATGCTCGCCCGGCAGTGGCAGCTGGGCGAGTTCCTCGGCGACGACGCCGGCACCCCCGTCTGGGTCCGGGTCCGCGGCAACGCCGACCGGCTCACCCGCTACCGGCCCGGACCCGCCGCGGGCGCCGCCCTGCCTTAT
Source organism: Streptomyces sp. NPDC046805 (assembly GCF_040645355.1). Taxonomy (NCBI): domain Bacteria; kingdom Bacillati; phylum Actinomycetota; class Actinomycetes; order Kitasatosporales; family Streptomycetaceae; genus Streptomyces; species Streptomyces sp. NPDC046805. Next base: position 47,603 of record NZ_JBEYYC010000038.1, read on the forward strand.
GACGGCGCCACCCCCCTGGAGGCCCTCGCCGAGGCCGAGCCCGAAGGGCCCCGCGCCACCTCCACCGATCTGCGCTCCGGTGCCGAGGCCGGACAGCATCTGCTGCGGCTGCTGCGTGCCGCGGACCTGCCCGCCGAGGCGCTGTCCGAGGCGGTCGCCATGATGCTCGACGACTTCCCGCTCGGCCTCACCGGCGAGGAGGGCACGGCGGACGCGGCCACCGAGCGCTACCTCTCCGTACTGCGGGGCCGGGTGCCCGACGGGCACGCCCTCGCCTTCACCCTGCACGCCGCGCCGTCCACCCCCGAGGAACCCGGCTGGGGCCTGCCGGCCGCGGCCTTCGCCGTGCTGCGGGACTGGCTCGCCTGGTACGACGCGCGCCACATGACCGCCCCCCAGGGCGCGTCGCCCGCCTGGGACGCGCGCCGCCTGGAGCACCGCTTCTCGGTGGGCCTGTCCGAGGGTGGCACGCCGGCTACCCTCACCGCGCCCGGCTATCAGGGCGGCACCCTGGACTGGACGGACTTCACCGCGGACGGCGACACCGGCCTGGCGGCGCCCGCCGCCCGCGAGAGGCTGCTCAGCACCACGTTCCCCGCCCCGGTCCGCTTCCCCGGCATGCCCGCTCGCCGCTACTGGGAGTTCGAGGACGCCCGCGTCGACCTCGGCGGCGTCGAGGCCGACCCGTCCGACCTGGCCCGGATGCTGGTCGCCGAGTTCGCCACCGTCTACGGCAACGACTGGTACGTCGTCCCCGTCGACGTACCGGTGGGCAGCCTCACCACGATCACCTCGGTCGTCGTCGGCGACACCTTCAGCTCGGAACTCGGCGGCCCCACCCTGCTGCCGGCCCCCGGCGCGGGCACGGGCGACGCCCACTGGTCGGTCCACCGCCTCAGCACCGGGGACGGCGGCCGCCGCACCGGGCTGTTCGTCCCGCCCGTCACCGTCGGCACGCTGGAGAGCGAGCCCGTCGAGGACGTGCTGCTCGCCAGGGACGAGGGCGCCAACCAGGCCTGGGCCATCGAGCGCCGCGTCCCCACCCCGCTCGGCGGCTCCCTGGACCGCACCCGCACCTCTCCGGACCCGCGGCCCATCCCCGCGCGCCCCGGCGGCACCGCCGCCTACCGGCTGCGCACCGACGTCCCCGCCCACTGGTTCCCGCTCCTCCCGATCGAGCCCCGCCCCGGCGCGTACGTGCTGCGCCTCGGCCACCTCGACGGCCCCGACGGAATCCCGCTGCGCCCACTGGGCGGCCTGCTGAACCCCGGCCTGCCGAGCGCTTACGACCTCTTCGCCGAGGAGGTTCCGCGCGAAGGCGTCACCCTCACCCGCACCCACCAGTACGCCCGCACCACCGACGGCCGCAGCCTGCTGTGGACCGCCCGGCGGGCCCGCCCGGGCCGCGGGGAGTCGTCATCGGGCCTGCGTTTCGACCAGCTCGAGGAGTGAGGCGCTGCTCTGTTCGGCGGCGACGGAACCGGTCGCCCCGTCGCCGCAGACCATGAAGTCGATGCGCGATCCGGCGGGCACGGGACACGTCCTGTTCGCCACGGATGACGCGTCTCGTCGGTAGATGCGCGATTGCGAGACCGCGTGGGCCACGGCCCCGGCTGGACCATGATCAACGATCGGCCCGGCGTGGGTCCGTCCCCGTCCTGGAATGAGCCCTCAGGATCATCAGTGACACGAGGAACAACCGACTGCATGTCGTTCCTCTCGGCTTGGAGGAGCGTTCCATGACTGCAGAACTGGACGGATCCACCGCTCTTGTCACCGGCGCCACCGCCGGCATCGGCCGGGCCATTGCCCTTCGCCTGGCAGCGTCGGGGGCCTCGGTCATCGTCCACGGGCGGGACGAGCAGCGAGGTGCTGAGACCGTCAAGGAGATCGCTGCCGCAGGCGGGAAGGCCCGGTTCGTTGCTGCTGATCTGAGCAGCTCTGAAGAGGTCCTGCGTCTTGCCGCTGAAGCAGGCGAGGTGGACATTCTGATCAACAACGCCGGCATCTACCGGTTCGCCAGTACGCCGGACACCACCGCCGAGATGTTCGACACTCAGATGGCCGTCAACTCACGTGCGCCGATGCTCCTGGTCGGTGCCCTCGCCCCGGGAATGGCTGCACGCGGGCGTGGCGCCATCGTGAGTCTGAGCACAGCGGCGGCTACCACGCCGGCGCGGGAAGCGGGCGCTTACGGGGCCTCCAAAGCTGCACTCGAACTTCTCACACGAGTATGGGCTGACGAGTTCGGCGCCCAGGGCGTCCGCGTGAACGCCGTGGCCCCGGGCCCTGTCCATACCCCCGGGACGGAGGAGATGGGAGGCGAAACCCTCCAGGCGATCGGGCGAACCACCGTGCTGGGGCGGGTCGCGGACCCTGAAGAAATCGCGGAAGCGGTTCTGTTCCTTGCCTCCCCGCGCGCCAGCTACATCACCGGCGCGGTTCTCGAGGCACGCGGCGGACAGCTCGCGATCGGCTGACTCCGAGCCGGGATGTCCGTGGACTGGTCGGCGTCCCCGACGGGAGAGGCCCACACCACGAGCAGCGGCTCGATGTCCGAGAGCGGCCCGTTCGGGCACGAGGCGAAGGTCCGCGGGTGCCGCGTGGTAGTTCCGAGGGTGCTGACGCAGTTTGCGTACTCGCGGCGGGCCTGAGTCGCGCCGGAACCGCCGCGGTGCTGCCGTGCACCAGGTAGGTGTTGTCGGCGACTTGGCGTACGTCTGTGCGTATGTTCTCCCGAGTTCTGAGTGTCCGGCCCCGTCGGGGACAGCCAACCAGATGTCCGGGCGTGGGACGCGCAGGGCGCTCAGCGCACGCCGCGCGGACGGAACTGGATGCTGATGCGCGGTCCCGTGGCGCGCGCGGTCTTGGGGATGCAGTGCTCCCACGTCCGCTGGCAGGAGCCGCCCATCACGATGAGATCGCCGTGACCGAGCGGCCGCCGCACCGTGTCACCGCCGTGCACCGGGCGCAGCAGTAGGTCCCGGGGAGCGCCTACGGAGAGGATGGCGACCATCGTGTCCTCGCGCGCGCCCCGCCCGATGCGGTCGCCGTGCCAGGCCACGCTGTCCCTTCCGTCCCGGTAGTAGCACAGCCCCGCCGTCGTGAAGCGCTCGCCCAGCTCGTCGGCGTAGTGACGGGAGAGCGCGTCGCGCGCCTCGACGAGCACCGGGTGGGGGAGCGGGTCGCCGGCGGAGTAGTGGGCGAGCAGCCGGGGGACGGCCACGACGTTGTCGTACATCTTGCGTCGCTCGGCATGCCAGGGCACGTCCGCGGCCAGCCGCTCGAACAGGGCGTCGGCGCCGCTCAGCCAGCCGGGCAGCACATCGATCCAGGCGCCGGAGCCGAGCTCGGTCCGGCGTGTCCCGTCGAGGGCGCCGAGCCGCAGCTCGTCGCTCTGGTCGAACAGGGAGCCCTGGAGGTGCGTGGCCATGGGGCCAGCGTACCGCTTAATCGAAAATATGTTCGTGCACCCCGACCGTCGCGATCTGGTGCCGCTCCGAACTTTCGATGCATTCATGTATCGGATACATTCGCGTATCAAACGACGGGAGGGGCGATGCCGGCGATGGAGGAGACCGCCAAGCGCGTCACCAAACGCCGTGTCCGCACGCGGGCGCGGCTGCTCGACGCCGCGTTCACCGTGTTCGCCGCCAAGGGCTTCGGCCGGGTCTCGATCGAGGAGGTCTGCGAGGCCGCCGGCTTCAGCAGGGGCGCCTTCTACTCGAACTTCGCCACCCTGGACGAGCTGTTCTTCGCCCTGTATCGGGAGCGGGCCGACCTCATCGCCGCCCAGGTGGCCGACGCGCTCGCGCTCGACGGACCCGACCTGGACGTGACCGCCTCCGTGGACCGGGTCACCGAGGTGCTCCTCCTGGACGTGGACTGGCTGCTGGTGAAGACCGACTTCCTGGTGCACGCCGCCCGCGACCCCGACGTCGCCCAGGCCCTGCTGGACCACCGGGCGCGCCTGCGCGGCGCGATCGCCGAGCGGCTCTCCCGGGCCAGGGGCCACACCGAACTCCCGGCCGTCCTGGGCGACGTGGACGGCGCCGCCCGCGCGGTGGTCGCCGCCTACGACGGAGTCACCACCCAACTGCTCCTGGACCGGGACGTGGAGCATGCCCGCGCCTGGCTCAAGCAACTGCTCACCGCCCTGCTGACCGACGGCAGCGGCACCCCTCCACGAGCCACTCCTCCACGCGCCACCCCCGCATGAGTCGCATCAGCCGTACGAGTCGTATGAGGAAGGAACGGTCGCCATGGACGCGGACGTCATAGTCGTCGGAGCAGGCCTCGCCGGTCTGGTCGCTGCGCACGAACTCACCAGCCGGGGCAGGCGCGTTGCCCTGGTCGAGCAGGAGAACGCCGCCAACCTCGGCGGGCAGGCGTTCTGGTCCCTGGGCGGCCTCTTCCTCGTCGACTCCCCGCAGCAGCGCCGCATGGGCGTCAAGGACTCCTTCGACCTCGCCTGGAACGACTGGCAGGGCAGCGCACAGTTCGACCGGCTCGCGGACGAGGACTCCTGGGCGGTGCGCTGGGCCCGCGCCTACGTCGAGTTCGCGGCCGGGGAGAAGCAGCCCTGGCTGGAGGGGCACGGCATCTCCCTGCTGCCCACCGTCGGTTGGGCCGAGCGCGGTGACCTCCGCGCGGATGGGCACGGCAACTCCGTTCCCCGCTTCCACATCGCTTGGGGCACCGGCATCGGCGTCGTCGAGCCGTTCGCGCGCCATGCCCAACAGGCCCAGCGCGACGGTCTGTTGACCTTCCACCACCGGCACCGGGTGGACGAGCTGGTCATCGAGGAGGGCGAGGCGCGCGGAGTGCGCGGCACCGTCCTCGCCGACGACGACGCACCGCGCGGCGTCGCCTCCAACCGCGACCCGATCGCCGAGTTCGAACTCACCGCCCAGGCCGTGATCGTCACCAGCGGCGGCATCGGCGGCAACCATGACATCGTGCGCCGGTACTGGCCCGAGCGGATGGGCACCCCGCCCGCCGAGATGGTCACGGGCGTGCCGGCGTACGTCGACGGCCGGATGCTCGACATCAGCGCCGACGCGGGCGTACGGCTGGTCAACCGCGACCGCATGTGGCACTACACCGAGGGCCTGCAGAACTGGGACCCCATCTGGCCCGGTCACGGCATCCGCATCCTGCCCGGCCCGTCCTCGGTCTGGCTCGACGCCCTCGGCCGCCGCCTGCCCGACCCCTGTCTGCCCGGCTACGACACCCTGAGCACCCTCCGGCACCTGCGCACCGCCGAGGACATCGCGGGACACGACCACTCGTGGTTCGTCCTCACCCGGAAGATCATCGAGAAGGAGTTCGCGCTGTCGGGCTCCGAGCAGAACCCCGACATCACCGCCAAGGACCGGGGCGCCGTGCTGCGCGACCGCCTGCTCGGCAAGGGCGCCCCCGGCCCGGTCCGGGACTTCCTGCGCAACGGCGCGGACTTCGTCACCGCCGACACCCTCGAGGGGCTCGTCGAGAGGATGAACGCGCTGACCGGCAAGCCGCTCCTGGACGCCGTCCAGGTGCGCCGTCAGATAGAGGCGCGCGACCTGCAGATGGCCAACCCCTACAGCAAGGACTCCCAGATCCAGGGCATCCGCAACGCCCGCCGCTACATCGGCGACCGCCTCGGCCGCGTCGCCACCCCGCACCGCCTCCTCGACCCGGCCGCCGGACCGCTGATCGGCGTCAGGCTGCACGTCCTCACCCGCAAGACCCTCGGCGGCATCCAGACCGACCTCGACTCCCGCGCACTCGGCGCCGACGGGGAGCCCATCGGCGGTCTGTACGCGGCGGGCGAGGTGGCCGGCTTCGGCGGCGGAGGCGTCCACGGCTACAACGCCCTGGAGGGCACCTTCCTCGGCGGCTGCCTGTTCTCCGGGCGCGCGGCGGGCCGGGCGGCGGCGCGGCAGACCGCCTGACTCCGGCTCAGTCGCTCTGCAGTAGCCGCGCCAGGATCGAGGCGTGACTCCGCTCCGGCGTCTTGGACGCGGTGAGCAGGGTCACCGGGCCCTTGCGGGCCGACTCCCTGAGGCCGTCGAGGAGTTCGACGGCCTCGGGAGCGGCGAGCTCGGCGTCGTAACGGCTGCGGAACTCCTCATACGACGCGTCGCCCGCGTGGTACCAGCGGCGCAGCTCGGTCGACGGAGTGAGGGCCTTGGGCCACTCGTCCACCTGCGCCGCCTCCTTGGACACTCCGCGCGGCCAGAGCCGGTCGACCAGGACGCGCAGGCCGTCCTCCGGCTCGGGCGGTTCGTAGATGCGGCGCACGCGGACGCTCACGGTCGGGGCCCCTCTCGGGTCGCGGATGGCCGCGCTCCCGTTCTCGGGGCGCGGACGGCTTCGCGAGCCTACTGCGACGGGTCGCGCCGACCGGTGGGCGACCCGGCGCCACCTGGCCTGACGGCGCGTGACTTGACCTGAACGTGAGGGCATTTCGGGGCCGAAGGCGCCTAATCTGTGGCAGATCGATCGTCGGCCACCCGCCCCAAGGAGCGCACGTGACGCCAGTCCGCCGCCAGGCCGCAAGACGCAGCCGCCCGGCCCTCCGCCGCCGGGCCGTCCTCGCCACCGTCCCCGTCGTCGTGGCGGCCCTCCTCGCGACCGCCGCTCCGGCGACGGCGGGGACGACCGGTTCCTTCGGTACGATCGCCCCGTACGGCCCGCTCGTAGGACCCGCAATGGCCGGGACCACCGGCTCGTCCGGCGCGGGCGACCCGTACTTCCCGCTGGCCGGCAACGGCGGATACCACGTCCGCCACTACGATCTGACGCTCCGTTACGACACCGCCTCCCGCCGCCTCGACGGCACCGCGGTGCTGACGGCCCGCGCGACCCAGCGGCTGACCCGCTTCGACCTCGACTTCACGGGGCTGAAGATCACGCGCCTCGCGATCGACGGCGCTGCCGCGTCCTACCGCCGGGACGGCCAGGAACTCGTCGTCACCCCGCGCCGCGCCCTGCGCGAGGGGCAGGAGTTCCACGTCACCGTCACATACCACGGCATTCCCAAGCCCGTCACCGACCCCGACGGCTCACCGGACGGCTGGATCCCCACCGACGACGGGGCGTTCGTCGCGGGCGAGCCGCAGGGCGCGATGACCTGGTTCCCGGCGAACAACCACCCCAAGGACAAGGCCTCGTACGACTTCACGCTCACCGTGCCGAAGGGCCGCACCGCGGTCGCCAACGGCGTCTTCCTCGGCCGGCGCACCGCCCAAGGACAGACCACCTTCCGCTGGCGGCAGGCCGAGCCCATGGCCGCCTACCTGGCCACGGCCACGGTCGGCACGTTCGACGTCGAGCGCTCCACCACCCGCGACGGCATCCAGGTGTACAACGCCGTCGACCCACGCGAGGCGAAGGCCGCCGCGCCGGTGCTGAAGAAGCTGCCGTCCGTGCTGGAGTGGGAGAGCAAGCTGTTCGGCCGCTATCCGTTCCGCGCCGCCGGATCGATCGTCGACCGGGCACCCGACGTCGGATACGCCCTGGAGACCCAGGGCCGCCCCCTCTACGACTCCGCCCCCGCCCTGTCGACCCTCGTCCACGAGAACGCCCACCAGTGGTTCGGCGATTCCGTCTCGCTCACCACCTGGAAGGACATCTGGCTCAACGAGGGCTTCGCCACCTATGCCGGGTGGCTCTACAACGAACAGCACGGCGGGGCCAGCGCGCAGAAGACCTTCGACACGCTGTACGCCCGCCCGGCGAGCGACCGCCTGTGGGCGTTTCCGCCCGGCACCCCCGGAAGCGGCGCCAACATCTTCGCCACCCCCGTCTACGCCCGCGGCGCCATGACGCTGCACGCACTGCGCAAGTCCGTCGGCGACCGGGTCTTCTTCCACATCCTGCGCGCCTGGGCCGCCGAGCACCGCCACGGGCACGGTACGACGGCCCGGTTCACGCAGCTCGCCGAGCGCGAGTCCGGGAAGGACCTGGACGGGCTGCTTCGGACCTGGCTGTACACGGACGGGAAGCCGGACCGGTCCGCGTGACCGGCTGAACGACCCCCTCCGGGAGCGCCGGTGGCTCACCCGGAGGTCCGCCGCGACGGCGCCCGCCGGGCCAGCGCGCGCCGTTCGGACTCGGTCGTCCCGCCCCAGATCCCCGAGACCGGCGCGGCCGTCAACGCCCAGTGCAGGCACGGCTCGCGGACCGGGCAGTGGCCGCACACCGCCTTCGCCCGCTGGATCTGCGACACCGACGGGCCGGCGCCGCCGATCGGGAAGAAGAGGTCGGGATCCTCATGGCGGCACCGCGCCCGGTCTCGCCAGTCGTCCATCGAACTCACCTGCGCTCCACGTCGCCTCTGCCGTCGGTTGTCCGGTGTTCGTGTCCGGGTCACCGCAAGGGGCGCGGGTGAAACGACTTGGGTTTCGTGTGAGCGAGAACGGATCCAAGGCCGATCACTGCTCGCGCAGGCCCCACGGAGAGCCGTACTCCGTCAGCATGTCAAGGAACGGGCGGGCCGGGAACGCCTCCGGGCCGAGGACGCCCGCGCCCGACCACGCGCCGTCGGCGAGGAGTTCGAGCGCGACGACCGGGTTGACCGCCGTCTGCCAGACCACGGCCTGGCAGCCGTACTCGGCCATCGACCACTGGTTGTCGACCACGTGGTAGAGGTACACCTCGCGCGGCGCACCGTCCTTGGTGCCGCGCACCCACGTGCCCGCACAGGTCTTGCCGTGCATGCGCTCACCCAGCGTCGCCGGGTCGGGCAGGCAGGCGGCGACCACGTCGCGCGGCGACACCGCGACCGGGCCGCCGGGCCCCGGCACGGTGACCGGGGCGGTACGGTCCAGGCCGAGCAGGTGCAGCGTCTTCAGCTTGTCGATGAACTCCCGGCCCAGCCCGTACTTGAAGGTGACGCGCCGCGCGTCGACCCAGCGCGGGACGAGCAGCACCTCCTCGTGCTCCACGTTCACGCACTCCACCGGACCGATGCCCTCGGGGAAGTCGAACACCTCGGGCTCGCTGAACGGTGCCGTGGTGAACCAGCCGCGCCCGGCCTCGTAGACGACCGGCGGGTTGAGGCACTCCTCGATGGTGGTCCAGATACTGAAGGACGGGGCGAAGTCGTAGCCGTCGACGGTGAGGTTCGCGCCGTCGCGGATGCCGATCTCCTCGATCTCGTCGAAGAGTTCGTCGGCCGCGTACCGGGCGAACACGTCCGACAGACCGGGTTCGACGCCCATGCCGACGAGCGCGAGCGCGCCCGCCTTCTCCCACTCGGCGGCCAGCTCGAACTGCTCGTCGCCCAGCTTGACCGCGCACTCCTCGTACGGGCGCTCGGTGTGCGGCCGGGACAGGGACATCGCCATGTCCAGGTACATGGCTCCGGCGGTGCGGGCCGCGCGGAACAACGGCATCACGAAGCGCGGGTCGGTGGCGTTGAGCAGGACGTCGCAGCGGTGGCGGGCCAGCAGCTCGGCCACCGCCGCCTCGTCGCTCGCGTCCACGCGCTCGGCACGCAGCCGGGACTCGTCCGGGCCGAGGGCGGCGACCGCCGCCTCGGCCCGCGCGAGGTCGTAGTCGGCGACCACCATCAGGTCGAAGAACGAACGCCGGGCGGCGATCCGCGTGATGGCGGTGCCGACACCGCCTGCTCCCACGAGCAGCACACGCATGAGGAGTCTCCCTCTCGAGTCGATTCGAAGTCGGACCTGGCGCGCCGTGCCCGGAATACAACGCCGACGGGGCGCGTAAGGTCAATGGCGTTGGCATAAGAGCCTGGAGGGAGACGAGCCGTGCCGAAACCGGTGGTGCCCGAGGAGAAGCGGCGCCGACGCCGTCCCACCAAGGCCGGAACCGTGCTGTCCGAGCCGCTGATCGTCGAGACCGCGCTGCGCATGCTGCGTGAGCACGGCAGCGCCGGGCTCACCGCGCGCCGCCTCGGTGTGGCCCTCGACTGCGATCCCAGCACCCTGTACCGCTACTTCCGCGGCATGGACGAGCTGACCCTGGCCATCGGTGACGCGCTCATCGGGCAGGCGCTGCGGGGATGGGAGCCGACCGGGCGGTGGCGGGCCGATCTGCGCGCGATCGGGCTGCGCATCCACGCCGCGTACGTCGCCCACCCGCAGGCGGCCCTGCTCACGGCGAACCGGGTCACCGGCCGTGCCCACGAGCTGGCCGCCGACGAGGCCGTGCTGGACGTGCTGCGCACGGCCGGCTTCCCCCTGCCCGACACCGTGCGCATCTACCACGCCTTCATCGACCAGACCCTGGCCTTCGCGGCCCTCGACGCCGCGTCGCTGGCCCTGCCGAGGGCCTCCCAGCGCGCCGACGACGACAAGTGGCGCTCGACCTACGCCCACCTGCCCCGCGCCACCCACCCCCGCATCGCCGAGGCGGCCCCGCTCCTGGCCACCCGCATGCTGACCAGCGCCTACCCGACGGCCCTCGACATGCTGCTGGACAGCGCGGACCGCCGGCTGACCCGGGTGGCCGGATCCTGAGACAACCGAGTCGGCGGTCACAGGAGTTGCTGCGATAGTGAAGCCCGAATCGAAAGATGTATCGAGCAACAGGAAGCCCGTGGACACGAGCGAGAGCAGCAGCACCGAATTCGACACCCCGGTGCCCGCCACCGACCGCACCGCCGACGCCCCGCCCCGGCGCGGCTGGCGCCGCTGGGCGATGGACACGCGCCCCCTGCGCCGCCCCGCCTACCGCCGGCTGTGGTCGTCGACGATCGTCACCGCGGTCGGCAGCCAGCTCACCGCCGTCGCCGTACCCAAGCAGATCTACGACATCACGCACTCCTCGGCCTGGGTCGGCTACGCGAGCCTCGCCGGTCTGGTGCCCATGGTCGCGTTCGCGCTCTGGGGCGGGGCGGTCGCGGACACGGTCGACCGCCGCAAGCTGCTTTTGGTCACCAACAGCGGCATCGCCGTCACCTCGCTGCTCTTCTGGGCGCAGGCCGTCACCGGGCTCCGGTCGGTCCCCGCCCTGATGGTTCTGCTCGCGCTGCAGCAGGCGTTCTTCGGCCTCAACTCCCCGGCCCGCAACGCCTCCGTGGCCCGGCTGGTCCCGGCGGAGGAACTGCCCGCCGCGGGTGCGCTCGGGACGACCGTCATGCAGACCGGCCTGGTGGTGGGACCGCTGCTGGCCGGTGTGCTGATCCCGGTCATCGGGCTGCCCGAGCTGTATCTCATCGACGCCGTGGCCCTGTGCGTCGCCGTATGGGCCGTCCTGCGGCTTCCCCCGCTGCCGCCGCTGGGCGAGTCGTCCGGCCGCCGGGCCGGCCTGCGCGAGATCGCGGACGGGTTCCGCTACCTCTCGCTGCACAAGGTGCTGCTGCTGTCGTTCCTCGCCGACATCGTCGCGATGGTCTTCGGCATGCCCCGCGCGCTGTTCCCGCAGCTGGCCGCTCAGACCTACGCGTCGTACGGGGAGGGGCTGGCGCTCGGTGTGCTGTTCGCGGGCATCCCGGTCGGAGCGGTGGTCGGCGGCCTGTTCTCCGGCACGTTCTCGCGGGCGCGGCGGCACGGCTGGATGGTGATCGGCGCGGTGGTGGGCTGGGGCGTGGCCGTCGCCGGGTTCGGGCTGAGCCGGAACCTGTGGGTCGCCCTGGCATTCCTGGCCGCCGCCGGGGTCGCCGACATGGTCTCCATGGTCTTCCGCGGGGCGATCCTGCTGGCCGCCGCCACCGACGAGATGCGCGGCCGCATGCAGGGCGTGTTCACGGTCGTCGTCGCCGGGGGACCGCGCCTCGCCGACGTGCTGCACGGCACGGCCGGCTCCGCCTTCGGCCCGCGCGCCGCGGTCGTGGGCGGCGGTCTGCTGGTCGTCGTCGTCATGCTGGGCCTGGCCGCTGCCATCCCGGCCCTGCGCCGCTATCGCGTCTGACGGCCTACAGGGGGCTGCGCCGGCCCAGCGCGTACTGCTCCATCAGCTTGCCCCGTGTCATCTCCAGACGGTGCGCGAGGATCTCGGCGACGGTCCGCACCAGCGACAGCCCGAGCAGCGGATCCTCCACGCACAGGCCCAGCACGGCCGCCGCGTCGTACTCGTAGGCGCGCACCGGACTGAAGGCCACCGCACCGAAGTCCCAGGTGTACGGCGGGAAGAGCCATGACCACCCGAGCAGGTCGCCGGCGCCCAGGGTGGCCACGGTCACCCGCTGGTGGCTGGTCACCGGCTGGTCCAGGTTGACCGCGCCGGAGCGGATCACCCAGAACCGGTCGGCGGTGCCTCCCGCCTCGAAGATCCTGGCGTCCTCGGGGAAGGACACCTCCTGCGCCAGCTCCATCAGACGCTCGCGCTGCGGTTGCGGAAGTGCGGTCAGCAGCTTTATCGCTTTGGTCATGACGTGGGCTCCTCGCCGGCGGGGGATCCGGTGTTGTGCCTACGCCCATTTCAGCCGCTACCGACGTCACGGGCACCTCGGCGGGGCGGGGTGACTGGGGGCGGCGGCCGGGAGGCATGAAAAAGCCCTGGCTGGACGGGGGAGACCAGCCAGGGCCGTAGACGGTGGCTCAGGGAGGACGCGCGGGGTCGACTCCGAGGCCACGTATGGATGAACACTAAACCAACAGGGCGGATTTCACGTACTTGTGAGCGGTCACGTGATCCTTTTCACTCGCGGACGACCGGCACCCGCAGCGGCCGGGCCAGCCCCAGCACCGCTTCGTCGAGGCGCTGCAACTGCCGCAGCACCCGGTCGGTCACCTGGCCGTAGCGCGGGGCGGCCGGGGTGCCGGGCTTCAGCAGGGAGGTGATGGTGGGGCCGGTCTTGACCTCGGAGCGGGAGTGCCGGTTCGCGACGCGCGCGGCGATCGCCTGGATGTTGTGCACGATCCGGCTGCCCACCACGCGCAGCCGGGGGTCCGCCGAGATCGACGGGTTCGTGGGCAGGAGTTCGGCGGTGGCAGCCAGGGCGCGCGCGTGGTATGCGCAGGTCTCCAGCAGCGCCACGACATAGCGGGCCGTGTTCCGGCGGGCGCGCTGCGGTGCGATCGGGTGGGTCAGCGGCTGCGTGGAGTCGCGCAGATCGGCCAGCGCCTGGTCCAACTCGCGTGCCTGGTCGAGCAGATCCACCGGGTGCGCGCCGCTCAGCTGGTCGACGGCGGTACGTGTGACGTCGGCCAGCCGGTTGAGCACGGTGACGAGGAGCTCGTTCGTGCGGTAGTCCGTGTGCACCGGCAGGACCAGCGCCGCCGCGATGATCCCGCAGGCCGCGCCCAGCGCCGTCTCCTCGATGCGCAGCACCAGGACGCCGACGGTGTAGGTGTTGAGCAGCGTGTACAGCATCCCCAGCGCGCCCGTGACGCAGAACGACATCAGGGTGTAGGAGAGCGGCGCCACGTACCACATCGCGAAGATGAACACGAGCACGAGCGCGAACGCCGTCAGCGTGTGGTGGCCGATGAGTCCCGCGAGCCCGACACCGGCCACCACGCCGAGCACGGTGCCCAGCAGCCGGCGATAGCCCTTGACCAGGATCTCCCCGGTGGACGCCGTGTTGATGAAGACGATCCAGCAGGTCACCACCGCCCAGTACCAGCGCTGACCGGACAGCAGCTCCCCGCCGGCGATGGCGAGCGCCGACCCGACCGACACCTGCACGGCCGCGCGGGTGGTGGAGCGCCGCAGACCGGTGGCGTCCGCCTCCGCCGCCTTGCTCTCCTCGGCGCCGAGGATAGCGGCGTCCTCGGTGTCCAGCTCCTCGCGCGAGCGGGCCGTGGCGGGGCTGTCGTCGGACTCGTCCTGCGGCCCGTCGAGGGCGATCCGCAGGCCCATGACCGCCCGCGTCGCCTCGCCCACACCGCGGAAGACGTCCTGTACGGCGGGCGGCACGTCCGGCAGGTTCTCCTCCTCCCGGTAGCCGAGCAGCCGGTTGCGTACGTGGGCCAGCGCGGTCCCTGTGCTCTCGCTCCTCGGGCGCTCCACGAGCAGGCGCAGCGACGCCAGGTCGCGGCGCAGCATGGCCTTCGCCTCGCCCCGCACCGGCCGCTCGGCTCCCGCGGGCAGCAGCGCTCCCGGCAGATGCAGGGTGAGCGTGTCCGCCCGCTCGGCGCTGCGTGCCGTGAGCACCAGCAGCCCCAGCCGCTCGGCGGCGATCTCGGCGTCCGCGATGCGTCGTTGCAGCAGCCGCGCCACCGCCGGGTCGGAGGTCCCGTCCTCCAGCCGGCCCTGGATCATCAGCGCCGTCTCGTCCAGCCGGGCGTTCCTCACCCGGACGTCCTCCAGGACCTTCTCCACCTCGTCCGGGCCGGCGTCGAGCAACTCGATCTGTGCCGTGATGAGCTGGGCGAGCCGGGCCCGGAAGGACCGGCGCAGCCGTTCGAGGATGCCCTCGGGCGAATGCGGGGTGAGGGCGAAGCGGGCCACCGTGCTGCACACGAACGCGATGACGACCGTGGCGTACAGCTGCGGCAACGTCGCGACGGTCGCGTGCACGAACACGGAGATGAAGTAGAGCTGGAAGGCGATCGTCCCGAGTGCCGTGCCGCGGTCGCCGAACCGGCGGCTGTAGACGGCGCAGAAGATGAGCGCGACGAAGACCAGGTCGCCGATCACGACGAGCGGGTTGAGCAGCGCGGCGAGCGACATGGAGCAGAGCGCCACCAGCAGACCAAGCGCAAGAGTGAGGGCCTGGCGCTCTCGCTCCTTCTCCCGGATCGAGTACGTGGCGACCATCGCCGTCATGGCGCCGGCGACCTGGCGGGGCACTTCGGCCCCCAGCAGGGTGAGCACCACCACGGTGAGGGCGACGGCCAGTACGACGCGCAGACCCGCCGCGAGTCGCAGTAGCCCGGGGTCGGACGCCGCGACGCGGTCCCACAGCTTCGCCCCTAGCGACCATCGCGCTGTTCTCACGCCGCCGTGCTCTCTCCCGTGTCACGCCGTGATCTCCGACCCAGCATGGCACGGCGTCCCCGACCCGGCACGATACGCCCCCGCTCCGGAAAAGCGACCACCGGCCGCCGACCGGACGTGCGGGGCCGGCGGTCGGTGGTGATCCGTGTCAGCGCGCCGGGCTGTCGGCGTCCTGGGCGGCCACGTGCTCGCGCACCTGCTCGGGGGTCAGATACATGCTGGTGTGTTCGAAGTCCTTGAGTCGCTTGTTCACCTGGAAGCCGGTGCGCACGAAGTCGGCGCCCGCGACCGCGTTGATCGTCCAGTTCGTCATCACGCGCGTCTTGGCGACGTTGGTGCGCAGCGCCGCCCAGTGGTAGGCGCGGGCGACGGTCTCGGCGGGCACCCCGCGCAGTTCGACGCCCAGCGTCCTGGCCAGCGCGTCCGTGCCGCCCAGGTCGACGACGAGTCCCAGGTCCTTGTGTACGTACGGGCGCATCGGCTGGTTGCGCAGGGTGGCGATGACGTTGTCGGCGACCACCTTGCCCTGCCGCATCGCATGCTGGGCGGTGGGCGGGCAGATGGCGCCCTCCTGGTGCTTGGCCAGATCCGGGACGGCTCCGGCGTCGCCGAGTGCGAAGACCCCGTCGTGGCCCGGCACGGCCATCTCGGGGGTGACCGCGAGCCGCCCCCGTACGGTCTCCGCGCCGAGCGTGGCGATCAGCGGGCTGGCGGTCACCCCGGCCGTCCAGATCAGCGTGTGGGTCGGGACCACGCGGCCGTCGGTGAAGGTGACCTCGGTCGGACCCGCCTTCTCGATGGAGACGCCCAGGGAGATCTCGATCCCGCGGCGGCCGAGGATCTCCTCGGCGCTGCGGCCGAGCTTCTCGCCGAGCTCCGGCATCAACTTCGGCGCGACGTCGATCAGATGCCATTTGATCAGGGTCGGATCGAGCCGGGGGTAGCGCTCCAGCGCCTCGTGCGTCAGCTGCTGCAGACACGCGGCGGTCTCGGTGCCGGCGTATCCGCCGCCGACCACGACGAACTGCAGGCGCGCGGCGCGCTCCGCGGGGTCGTTGCTGGCGTCGGCGAGGTCGAGCTGCGTGATGACGTGGTCGCGCAGGTAGGCGGCCTCGGCGAGGGTCTTCATACCGAAGGCGTTGTCGGCGAGCCCGGGGATGTCGAAGGTGCGGGTGACGCTGCCCGGGGCCAGCACGATGTAGTCGTACGGCTCGTAGACGAGGTCGCCGGTGATTTTCTGGACGACGCAGACCTTGGCCTTCAGGTCCACGCCGATCGCGGTGCCCGGGAGGATCCGGGTGCGGTACCTCCTGCTGCGGCGCAGCGAGACGGCGATCGACTGGGGCGTCAGCACGCCGGAGGCGACCTGGGGCAGCAGGGGCAGATAGAGCTGGTAGGAGTGCGGCGTTGCCAAGGTGAGGTCGGCCTCTCGGGGGCCGAGTATGCGTTCCAGACGGCGAACGCACGCCACTCCGGCGAAACCTGCGCCCACCACCAGGATCCTGGGTCGTGTCACGGTGTTCATCCCTTTCTGCGGCTCCAGGCGGTCCGATTCGACGCTGTGCGCATGCCCGGGATCGCTGCTTCGCATCACACCGATCCCACCGCGTTTCGAGCCGCCGCGCCAGCCGGACGCGGCAGGCAGAGGCACTCGGGGGCGGCGGACGTGCGGGCACCGAACGGCGTCACCCCTGCACGGCCCGTGTGTTCAGCGGGCCGGGAACGGATCGTGTCACCAGGGCAGGAACACGTGGATGTCCTTGCCGTTCCGGGTGACGATCACGCTCACCTGGTCGCACAACGTGTGCACGAGACGCCAGCCGATGCCGCGGCCGCCCGTGCGGGGACTGAACGGCCGGGGCTCGGGCCGCACCGTGCTGGTGTCGTGCAGCGTGACGTGTACACCGTCGAACGTGCGGCGCAGCGTGAGCTCGAACGGCCCCGGCGCGTACTGGATCGCGTTCGCGGCCAGTTCCGTGACCACCAGCAGGATGTCCTCCCAGCGGTCGGGAGCCGCGGGCGGCGAGGTGCGGGCCAGGGCGCTGAGGAAGTCCTGCGCCACGAGCCGCGCACCCGTCACGTTGCGCAGCTCCCCGGGGAAGGAGGCCGTACAGAGGTAGGTCTCCTGCGGGAGCGGCGCGCCGTTCCACCGTGGCCCCGTCGCCATCGTCGTCCCCTGTCCCATGTGTACAGGGCTGTCGTCGTTGATCAGCTCTCTCACAGCAGCGGGTTCCCTCACGTGCGTCGGCTACGCGTCTCCGCTCACCGGAACACGTTGTCCGCATCGTCCCAGTCCGCGGGCTCCGGGGACGCCGGCCGGGCGCCAGGGGTCCGCGCCTCGTACATCGCGTCGATCTCGGCGGCGTAGTGCAGCACGATGGCGTCCCTGCGCAGCTTCAGCGAGGGCGTCAGCAGCCCGTTGGCCGGGTCGAACGGCTCGGGAAGCACCCGGTAGACCCGGATGGACTCGGCGCGCGACACCGCGCTGTTGGCGGAGGCGACGGCCCGCGCGATCTCCTCCTGCAGCGCGTTCTCCTCCCGCGCCTCCCGGCCGGGCACGTCCCCCTGGAGCACCCCGCGCCGCCACTGGGCGAGGAACTCCGGATCGAGCGTGATCAGCGCCCCCACACAGGGCCGGCCGTCACCGACGACCACCGCCTGGTGGACCAGCGGGTGCATCCGCAGCCGCTGCTCCAGCGGGGCCGGCGCCACGCTCTTGCCGCTGCTGGTGATGATGACGTCCTTCTTGCGGCCCGTGATCGTCAGATAGCCCTCGGAGTCCAGCCGCCCGATGTCCCCGGTGGCCAGCCAGCCCCCGAGCAGCGCCGCCCGCGTCCCGGCCTCGTCGCCCACATAGCCGTGGAAGACCGAGGGGCCGCGCACCAGGATCTCCCCGTCGTCGGCCACCTGGATCTGTGTGCCGGGCAGCGGGAGCCCCAAGGTTCCGGACTTCTCCCGGCCCAGCGGCTGCATGGTGATCCCGCCGCTCACCTCCGTCAGTCCGTAGCCGTCGTGGATGTAGATGCCGATGCCTTCGTAGAAGAGGGTGAGTTCCCGGCTGAGCGACGAGCCGGCGGACGTGCCCCGGACCACGCGGCCGCCGAACGCGGCACGCAGCCTGCGGTACACCGCCCGGTCGTACAGGGCGTGTTGGAGGCGCAGGTCCAGTCCGGGGCCCGGCCCCGCGCCCAGGCGCCGTCGCTCCTCGGCCGCGGCGAAGTCCCGGGCGGTCTGCGCCGCCCGCTCGAACAGAGCGCCGCGGCCCGCCTGCTGGGCCGTCCGCAGGAAGTTCTTGTACAGCTTCTCGAAGACCGACGGCACTCCGTAGAAGTACGTCGGCCGGAACGTCCGCAGGGCCGACGACAGCGCCGCCTGCGTCATCTCCTGCTCGTGGCCCAGCAGGAAGCCGCCGCGCAGGCACAACACCTGGATCATCAGCCCGTACACGTGCGAGAGCGGCAGGAACAGCAGCACCGACGGCTGCTCGCCGGGTGGAGCGGTGGTGTGCCGCCAGCCCGCGAGCAGCGTGTCACAGGGATAGGCGAGGCCGCGGTGGCTCAGCATGCAGCCCAGCGCGCGGCCCG
Organism: Streptomyces sp. NPDC046805; assembly: GCF_040645355.1. Taxonomy (NCBI): domain Bacteria; kingdom Bacillati; phylum Actinomycetota; class Actinomycetes; order Kitasatosporales; family Streptomycetaceae; genus Streptomyces; species Streptomyces sp. NPDC046805. The sequence goes on from NZ_JBEYYC010000038.1 coordinate 66,025, forward strand.
AGGTGCCCGAGGTGTAGACGATGGCCGCCGTCGAGTCCGGCAGCACGATCCGGCGCAGCGAGTCCACCGTGGTCTGCGGGATGAACCGGCCCCGCTCCACCAACAGGTCCAGCGCACCGGCGTCCAGCTGCCACACGTGCCGCAGCCGGGGCAGGCTCGTGCACACGGTGCCCACCGTCATGGCGCCGTGCTCGTCCTCCACCATCACGGCCACACAGTCGGCGTCCCGCAGGATCCATTCGACCTGATCGCGTGACGACGCCACATGGATCGGCACGACCTCGGCCCCCACCGCCCACAGCGCGTACGAGAGCACCGTCCACTCGGAGCGGGTGCGCACCATGACGGCCACCCGGTGACCGGGGGAGATCCCGCAGGCCACCAACCCCTTGGCCACGTCCACCACTTCGTCCCGCAGCTCGACGGCCGTCACCTCCTCCCACGCGGGGGAGGTGACGTCGGGACGGCGCGCGAGCACCGGCAGGGTGGGGTTCAGCTCCGCCGTCTCGAAGAGGCTGTCGGCGAGCCCACCGGTCAGTGTCGGGGCGGCTGTCGGAGCAGGGGCGAAGTCGTGCACGCGCACCTCCTGGGATACACGGAGGGTGACCCCGCCGATCGGTACCGTTGTCGACGGTGCTCGAATGTAGCCCAGGAGAGCGCAGTTGGTGTCAGGATTCGTCAACTGACGTGAGCTGGGCGGAAGGTACCGGAATCAACCACACCGTCGCGAGGGGCGGCAGGGTGAGTCGGATCTGCCCGTCCTCCGGTGCGACCGGTCCCTGACGAGCGACGTCGGAGCCGCCGTAGCGCGCGCGGTCGGTGTTGAGGATCTCGCGCCAGGCGGCGTCCCCCGGCACGGCGAGGCCGTAGCCATGGCGTACGACGGGCGAGAAGTTGGAGACCGCGAGCAGCGGCTTCCCCTCGCCGTCGACGCGCAGGAACGCGAAGACGTTGTCGTCGGCCGCGTCCCCCACGACCCACCGGAAGCCCGCCGGATCGGTGTCGCGCTGCCAGAGCGCGGGGCTGCGGCGGTAGACGGTGTTGAGATCGCGCACCAGATCACGCACGCCCCGGTGGTCGGCCTCCGCGACATAGTCGGGATCGAGCAGCCACCACTCGGGCCCATGAGGCTCCGACCACTCGCCGCCCTGGGCGAACTCCTGCCCCATGAACAGCAGTTGCTTGCCCGGATGCGCCCACATGAAGCCCAGATAGGCACGGTGCGTGGCGCGTCGCTGCCACCAGTCGCCGGGCATCTTGGAGACGAGCGCCTGCTTGCCGTGGACCACCTCGTCGTGGGAGATGGGCAGGACGTAGTTCTCGCTGTAGGCGTACACCATCGAGAACGTGATCTCGTTGTGGTGGTACTTGCGATGCACCGGCTCGTGCTGGATGTACTCCAGCGAGTCGTGCATCCAGCCCATGTTCCACTTCAGCCCGAAGCCCAGACCGCCGCTGTCCGTCGGCCGTGTCACCCCGTCCCAGGCGGTCGACTCCTCGGCGATGGTCAGCGCACCCGGACAGCGCCGGTAGACGGTCGCGTTCATCTCCTGCAGGAACGCCACCGCGTCCAGATCCTCCCGGCCGCCGAACGCGTTCGGCGCCCACTGACCGGAGTCGCGCGAGTAGTCCAGGTAGAGCATGGATGCCACCGCGTCCACCCGCAGGCCGTCGATGTGGAACTCCTCGCACCAGTACACCGCGTTGGCGACCAGGAAGTTGCGCACCTCGGTACGCCCGAAGTCGAACTCGTAGGTCCCCCAGTCGGGATGCTCGGCACGCCGCGCGTCTCCGGGCTCGTAGAGGGGATCCCCGTCGAAGCGGGCCAACGCCCAGTCGTCCTTGGGGAAGTGGGCGGGCACCCAGTCCATGATGACGCCGATGCCCGCCCGGTGCAGGGCGTCGATCAGGTACTTGAAGTCGTCGGGCGAGCCGAGCCGGGCCATCGGCGCGTAGTACGACGTGACCTGGTAACCCCAGGAGCCGCTGAAGGGATGCTGGCACACCGGCATCAGCTCTACGTGCGTGAAGCCCAAGTCCTTGACGTACGACGGGAGTTGCTCGGCAAGCTCGCGATAGGTGAGCCCCGGGCGCCAGGAGGGCAGGTGGACCTCGTACACGGAGAACGGTGCCTCGTGCACCGGGGTGTCCGCGCGGTGCGCGAGCCACTCCTGGTCGCCCCACTCGTAGCGCGAGGCCGTGACGACGGAGGCCGTGTCGGGCGGCATCTCCGCCGCGCGCGCCATCGGGTCGGCCTTGAGGAAACGGCCGCCGTACCGGGACGTGATCTCGAACTTGTACCGGGCGCCCTCCCCGATCCCCGGCAGGAACAGCTCCCACACACCGGACGCGCCCAGCGAGCGCATCGGGTACTGCGTGCCGTCCCAGCAGGTGAAGTCACCGGCCACACGCACCCCTTGGGCATTGGGCGCCCACACCGAGAAGCGGGTGCCGGTCACCCCCTCGTGCGCCATGGGCTCGGCGCCGAGCGCCTTCCACAGCTGCTCGTGCCGCCCCTCCCTGATCAGATGGAGGTCGAGCTCGCCGAGCGCAGGGAGGAAGCGGTACGGGTCGTGCACCTCGACCTCGTCGGACCCGTCGTCCGCGTACGCGACCAGCAGGGTGTACGGCGGGACGTCCTCGTAGGGCAGTACGGCGGCGAAGAGGCCGCCGCCCTCGGAGACGAGCGCGCTGCGCATGCCGTCGACGAGCACGCTGACCGAGCTCGCGAAGGGGCGCAGCGCCCGGAAGAGAGTCCCGCCCGGCACCGGATGGGCGCCGAGGAGGGCGTGCGGATCGTGGTGGGCGCCCGCCAGCAGGCGCTCGCGGTCGGCCGGATCCAGCGGCACGGCCACGGGTGGGAGCGGCCCCGACCGCTTGGGGACCGAGATGTCGCGCAGTGCCATGTCGTCAGCCTCCCTTGACCGCGAGCCGCTCGATCGCGGCCATCGGAACCGGTAGCCAGTCCGGGCGGTGCCGGGCCTCGTACAGCACCTCGTACACCGCCCGGTCCGTCTCGTGGGCACGCAGCAGCGCGTGCTTCTTGCGCGGGTCCCAGCCCGCCCGGGCGGCGTAGCCCGCGCAGTAGGCCTCCCGGCAGCGGCGGGCCCACTCCGGACGCCAGGGGCGCCGCTGGCGGGCCGCGTAGTCGAAGGACCGCAGCATGCCGGCCACGTCCCGCACCGGGGACTGCACGCCGCGCCGCTCCGCGAGCGGCCGGGACGGCTCGCCCTCGAAGTCGATGACGAACCAGTCGTGGCCGGCCCACAGCACCTGTCCGAGGTGCAGGTCGCCGTGGATGCGCTGGGCGGACGGCCCGGAATCGCAGGAGGCGAGCGCGCCGAACGCGGTGCGCAGGCCCGGGACGAAAGGCACCAGCGCCGGCACACAGCGGGCGGCGGCGTCCAGCCGCGCGGTCATCGCCGCCGCCGTACGGCCGTTCTCACCCGGAACCCCGGACGGAAAGGCCGTGGCCAGCGCCAGGTGCACCTCGGCCGTGGCCCGTCCCAACTCCCGCGCCATCGTGGTGAAGTCCTCCCCCGAGGCGAGCGCGCGCAGGGCCAGGGTCCAGCCGTCGGCGGCGTCGGGCAGGAACGGCTGGAGCACGCCCAGCGTCGCGTCCCACGGCTGCGACGTCCGGAACCAGGCCACGGGCGCCGGTACACGCGCGCACCCCTGCGCGGCCAGCGCCCCCGGCACCTCCAGGTCCGGATTGATCCCGGGCTGGATACGCCGGAAGACCTTCAGGACGTACGCGTCGCCGTACACCAGCGAGGAGTTGGACTGCTCGGCGTCCAGCAGCCGCGGCGCGAGTCCGCCGGGCACCCGCGCGGACGGGGCGGATTCGAAGCACAGTGGGCCCGCCGTGCCGGGCTGCCGCAGCCGCTCCAGGAGCAGCTCGGCCGCACGCGGGTCGTGGAGGGCGTCGTACACCGCGAGACCCGCCAGTGAACCGTCCTGTGCCCGGCCGATGAACGCCCGGTCCATGTGCGGCACCAGGTGCTCCCGCACACCGATCAGCAACTGGTAGCAGTCGCCGGCCGGGGCCGCGCCGCCCGGGGCCGGGACGCCCGCGGGACCGGTGTGCAGCAGCAGGTGCAGACAGCCCGGGAACAGCTCCGTCAGGGACAGCAGGGAGAGGTCCGTGACCGGCCGGTCCTTGCCCGCGAACCAGCGCTGGCCCGGCAGCCAGGCGCGCAGCAACGGGGCGAGCGAGGCCATGGGCCCGTCGAGGCCGGCCGTGCTCCGCGGCCGGAGTGAAACGGTCTTCGGCATGGTGACGCGTCCTTTCCTCGGCGCGCGCGGTCAGCGTCGTCGGCCGATGCGGGATGCGACTCGGGAGAGCCGGAACCAGTAGAAGCCGTGTCCTGCGAGGGTGAGGAGATAGGGCAGTTCGCCGATGGCGGGGAAGCGCACGCCGCCGATCAGTTCGACCGGATGCCGTCCGTCGTACTCCCGCAGGTCGAGTTCGGTCGGCTGCGCGAAGCGGGAGAAGTTGTGCACGCACAGCACGAGGTCGTCCTCGTACTCCCGCAGGAAGGCGATCACGGCCGGGTTGCTCGACTGGAGTTCGGT
>NZ_JBEYYC010000039.1:0-67493 GCF_040645355.1 Streptomyces sp. NPDC046805
GGGATCCGTGGTCTGCCCTCGACCAGTTTCGGACCCGGCCCTGGCAGCAACGGCTCAATGAGCGACCACAGTTCGTCCGAAACGATCCACGGCCGCGACTCCCTCTTCCCCACAACAAGACCAACGAGCAACCAAGCCGACAGTCACATGATCGACAACTTCTGTTAGGGCCTCTAAGTCGACACTTCGCTCCTCAACTGCACTCCGAACACTGCCCAGTCGGAAGTGAAGGGTGGTAAGTCTCGGAGTGGAACTGAACATAGGGGGACCTGTGGACGAATGGACATGCGAAAGCTGCCAGGGTGCAGTGCCCCAACGCGAGTCGGAGACGACAGCTGCGTCGGTACGCAGGCACGCGCGGGCCGCGGGTCACGCCGAGGCGAGTGTCCGTCGGTTATCGCCCGACGGTGCCGTGCTGCGCTGGCGCGTCGAGGGCGAACGCGAGCGGGGGCAGAGCGGTACCGCGGAGCGGGCGCGTCCTGAGGGGCCGGCTGCCGGTGTGCGGCCACGTCGGGTTCGTCGCGGGGAGTGGAGTCCGGTGTCGGGGTGGCACGTCCACGAACGTGGCGGGCGGTCCACTCGCAGAAGGCCGCGAGCACGCAGTGCGAAGGAGCCGATGAGGGTCGTCCAGGAAGCATGCGGTGTTGCCGTGCTTGCCTTCGTGCTCGGATTCTTGCTGGTGGGGATCTTCTCTGACCGTGCGTACTGCTGGTCGACTCCGGACGCGGAGCCCAATCGGTTCACCGGTTTCAGGGAGTGCTGGCAGGTTGAGGGGAGCATGTTCGACGGGGTGATGTCGTATCTGGGGGTGACGTTGATCTTGGCGGCACCGGTGATTGTCGTGGGCGCATTGGTATGGCTCTTCCGGTCCTCTACTCGAGGTCGGTGACGTGCGGATCCGACGCTCTGCCAGGCGCTTTGCCGCGATGTGATCACTCGTGACAGAGGGTGAGTGGGGTCACTGGAGGCCTAGTGCGTGGGCCGTACATTCGGTGGCTGCCTCTGAGTTCGGCGTGAGGCGCCGCCAGGTTCTGGCTGTCCTGTGCCGATGCGCTTCCTTCGAGTCGGGACTGCCCGGCGAATCGGGGGAGGAGGGGACCGGGGCCAGGGAAGCCTGGTGGCAGGTGCTGCTGGGGCGTGCGTTCTACCGCTACCGTGAGGGGCTCTGGGTGACGCCGCTACCGCGGCTGTCCTGCGCAAGACTGCGTCCACTCAAAAAGGTCCCATGCCGCGTCTCGGGGGCTCTGCCGACACTCGTGTCGCCGTGGGCCGTGCCATCGTGTATTCCTGATCTCGATCGTTCAGTTGCCCCTGCCTCATTTCGGTAATGGCGGGCTGCCATGAAGGTCGTTTGGGGCAGCAGCGGAGGGGGTCGCCGCGTTACTGGAGCTGGAGCCGATGAGGGTTTTGATGCGGGACAGGCGCCAGGACTGGTTCGGCCGGTGCGTGCCGTCGGCCCCTTGGCCATGTCCTGCTTCAGCACGGAGAACTACTTGTCGCTGAGAGCGCATCGCAATGTTCTCCGAAGTTTGATGCTGCCGTCATTGAGGATGCGGTTTGTCGAGCGGGTGGTGGTTGATCCAGCTCAGGCCGCCGAGGTCGAGGTGTCGGCGGGCGCGGGTGACGGCGACGTAGGCGAGGCGGGCGTCGGTGTCGTTGACGGGTTCGGGGACTGGGCGTCCTTGTGCGTCCGTCTGGTCGGTGTTTTTGGGCGGGGGTGCCTCTATGTCTTTCGTCAAGCGAGGCGTGGGGTTCTGGGTTCGTAGAAGGCGCCGTCGCGAAGCATCGCGAACAGCACGCTGATGCGGTGACGGGCAAGGCGGAGAAGGGCCTGCGTGTGGGTCTTTCCGCGGGCCCGGCAGCGGTCGTAGTAGGTGCGGGAGGCGGGATCGTGTAGGGCAGCGAACGCGGACAGGAACATCGCCCGTTTGAGTTGCCGGTTTCCGCCCCTGGGCGCGTGTTCACCATGGATCGAGGTCCCCGACGACTTCGTCGTCGGGGCGAGGCCGGCGTAGGAGGCCAGGTGGGCGGCGGAGGGGAAGCTGGTGCCGTCGCCGACGGTGACCAGCAGAACTGCGGCGGACCTGACCGCGACCCCCGGCATCGAGGTCAGGACCTTCGAAAGAAGGTGCTCCTCCAGCAGGGCCTCGATCTGGGCTTCCAGGGCCCGGCGCTGTTCGTGAACGGCGGCGAGCGAGCGGGCCAGGGACGGGATCACGATGTCGAGGGTGCCGGTGCCCGGAACGACGACGGTCTGCTCGTCGAGCGCGTCGAAGACCTCGTTGATCAGCCGCTGGGCCATGCGCGGGGCCATGCGCGGGGCCTTGGCCCGGATCACCTCAACGAGTCTGCGACGACCGGCCTTTCGCAGTGCGGCCGGGGAACCGTAGCGTTCCAGCGGCCAGGTCATGGCCTGGTGGTCCAGACGCGGTCCGAGCACGCGTTCCAGCGAGGGGTGGAACTGGGTGAGCAGGCCGCGTATCCGGTTGGAGGTGCGGCTGGCCTCGGCCGCGAGGTCCTGGTCGAAGCCCACCAGAACGGTCAGCTCGGCGGTGATCTCGTCGGTCAGTTCCAGCGAGCGCAGGGTGTGCGGCGTCGTCCGAGCTGCGTCCGCGATCACCGCGGCGTCCTTCGCGTCGGTCTTCGCCTCGCCCGGATACAGGTCGGCGATCCGCCGCATGGCCAGGCCCGGCAGGTAGGCGACCTTGCAGCCCGCGTCCCGGGCGACCGTCAGTGGCAGGGCGCCGATGGAGGCGGGCTGGTCCACGATCACCAGCACGGTGCCGAACTTTGCTGAACCTGGTGCTGGCCGACGGCGCAGAGACGTGGCGTGGCCTGGAGGCGGCGCTGGCGGCCGGCGATCAAATCTCGCGAACGGGACGCTGTTTGAGCGCAGTTGAGGCAGACTGACAAGGTGGCAGACTTCGTCGAATTCACCTTCGATGACGGGACGGCTCTGGCTTTACAGGTCTTCGACGCCCTCCCGTCCGCGCATACAGGCCCGCGGGAGGAGGCCGACGGCCAGGAGAGCGTGCCCGGGTTCGGCAGGTCCCGTCCGGTGGCCAGGGGCGCCCGGGTTGTGGCGGCCACCGAGGGAGCCCTGAACGCGCTGCTGGCTCCCCTCGTCCCTCTGCTGCAACGCGTTCACGAAACCGTCTCCACCGCGCCGAACCCGCCCGACGAGCTGGCCGTTGGCTTCGGGGTGCGCGTCGGCGCGGACCTCAAGCTCAGTGTCGTCGGCGCCACCGGCGAGGCCACCATGACGATCACCGCGACATGGCATCTATCGAGGCCTGCCGTGCCCGCGCCGTCCCGGCCGCCAGCACCGGTCACGGGCACGGTGTCCCCACCCGACTCCGCACCCGGCGCTCATGCGGGTTAAGGGCCGCAGCTGGTTGCGCACACGGGGCGCGGACGCTGCCGGGGCACGACAATCCCTCGTCTGTGTGCTCGACGCCGCTCGGGGCGTAACCGTAGGCAGTGGTGTCTATCTGGGTGATGGCCGGGTCCTGACCTGTTCCCACGTGGTGAACGACGCACTGGGCCGGGACCTCTTCGCCCAGGACGAGCCGACGGGAACCGCCGTCGGCGTGGCATTCCCTTACCTCGCATTCGGTGTGGCGATCCCCGCGCGGACCGTCGCCTGGATCCCTGCCCGTCGCGCGCTACCGCACGGTGCTCCCCAGCCCGCGCACACTGGGGACTTTGTTTGGTACGGCGACCTCGCGCTCCTGGAACTGACCGCTCGGGCCCCGGCGCCGGTTCAACCCATCAACTGGGTTCCCATGGCCGAAGGCCAGCAGGTGCGTGCCTGGCACGGAAGCGGCAAGCCGTTCAGCTACGCCGACGGCTCGGTCCAGTCCTGTGACGAGTTGGTCGGCTTCGTCGATTCCACGCTGCAGGGCGCGGCCATCAACCCCGGCTACAGTGGCAGCCCCCTGTGGTGCGAAGACCAGGGAGCGGCGGTGGGCATCGTCGTGGGCGTCATGGATCCGCCCCCCGGCGCATTCCACTCCGATCAGGTGATCCGCCGGACCATCGTCCTTCCCTGGCAGACCGTCCAGGCAGAGCTCGGTGCCGTCGACAGGCAGCACTCCGCGATCGCAGACGCCGCTGCTCCTGCCAGTCCGGACGCTCACCCGGACGCCGGGCAGCCGCTCAGTGTGGTGGACGCCGCCACCCGGCACAGCTGCACCGCGCTGGTGGCCGGTCTGCTCGCCGATCCCGGCAGATGCGCAGAGCACGGACAACGGCTCGCTCACGAACTCGGCCTCGACGTCACACCCCAGGTGCCCACCATCGACGACATCGTGGACGTGCTGCTCACCCGGCACCGGGCGATCGCCACCTTCGTCGAAGGGCTGACGGCGCCCGACCGCACCGCGGCGCGCAAGCTCTTGGCCCTCGGACGGGCCGCCACCCTTCCTGGCCTGCTGTCCGTCCGCGAGCACAACTGGCTTCTGGACCTGATGTCCAAGGACGTCCGTGACCGCTTCCCGGAGGCGGCCCGTGAGGCGCTCCCTCACACGACTCTCTTCGACTACCTACCCGCGCTCGGCCACGCGTCCGCGCAGCTGCGGGACACCGCCAGTGCGCGGACCGATGACGAGAAGACAACCGTCCAGCTGATCGCGGCTCTCGAGGAGTTCTGGGGCGACAGCGCGCCGGTACCCGACGGATCGCCGCGCGTGCCGGCCCTGCTGCGTGCGGTGGAGTATCTGGCCGCCACCTGTGTGCCGGACCGGATGCAGCGCTTCTGGGAGTGGTCCGAGCAAGTCGCCCGCCGGTTAGGGGTGGCCCGTGAAGCACTGGGCGAGCGCCGTGACGACGCGGCCGGCTGGGCACACCGGCGACGCAAGGGCGCAGGACCGCCCAGCCCGCGGCTGACCGTACGGCTCACCCCCTGCTCGGCGAACACCTACCGCTGCGAGGCATGGTACGACTCCGGCACCGGCGGCGACGAACGACAGGTGCTGGTCGAGGACGAGCCGCGCGCCCCGGCGGACCTGGTGCGTTTACTGCACCGCATCCTCGTCCGGGAGACCAGCTCCCTTGGGCCTGCTCCCGTGGTCCCCCTCCTCGAAGTCCTGCTGGAGCCAGACTACTTGGACGTAACAGTCGACCAATGGGACAACGAGGCCTCGCCCGATGAGTTCCCGGTCGTCCTGGGCGCGGAGTACGCCGTGGTGGTGCGCTGCCCCGACGCCCGCCGGGCACCGGAGTCCCTGCGGCACTGGCAGGCGCGCTGGGCGGAACTCGACAACGGCCGAGTTCTGCGCCTGGACCAGCGGCACACCAAGCCTTTGCAGGTGTACGGGCTGCTGAAGGAGGACCTGACGGTGGCCCGCGTCATCATCGACTGTGCGCCGCAGCACCGGGCCGCCCTGCGGGCGGTCTGTCTCGCCCTCGGAGTCCCGGTGATCGTCTGGGACCGGCAGGAGCCCGCCGGAAGCCGCGGCGACCAGCTGATCGGGCTCCTGCTGAACGGACCGGCACGAAGTCTGCCCCACCGGGTGCGCCGCCACAGGGCGCGGGCGCTCGCCGAAAGCGACGGGCCCGCGACCGCCGTGCTCTCACCTGCCCTGATGTGGGATGACGCCTCACGCCCGCCCCCGCGTCCGCTGTGGATCGATCCAACCGGCGAGGAGCCCATGTGACCGACACACGACACAACGCCGAGAGCGACGGCTGGAGCCTCTTCAAGGGGGACGGTCAGGTGCGCCGGGTCCGCATGCCCGAGGCTCCGCCCTGGCGGCGGTTCGGCCATCGAGACGCACCACAGACCAGCGCGCTCCCGAACGACCCGTACCGGCCCTACCTCATCGACCAGCCGCAGGTCGACGTGGTCAACGCCGCCCTGCATCTGCGCCGCCCGCTCCTGGTGACAGGACATCCCGGCACCGGCAAGTCGTCCCTCGCATACGCCATCGCCCACGAACTGGACCTGGGCAGGGTGCTGCGCTGGCCGGTGAACAGCCGCTCAACGCTGGCGGAAGCGCTGTACCAGTACGACGCCGTAGGCCGGCTGAGAGAAACGACGCTGAGCCAGGACCGGGGCGACCAGCCGCCAGACATCGGCCGGTTCATCCGACTCGGCCCGCTCGGCACCGCACTCCTGCCAGGCGACCGGCCCCGGGTGCTACTCGTCGACGAGCTCGACAAGGGAGACGTCGATCTCCCCAACGACCTGCTGACCGTCTTCGAAGAGGGCGAATTCGAGATTCCTGAACTTTCCCGGCTGCCGGCCGGTCAGGACGCGGCCCTGGTGCACACCATCCGCAGTACGGAAACCCAGCCCGTCGTCGGGGGTCTCGTGCGCTGCCGCGAGTTTCCCATCGTGGTCATCACCAGCAACGGCGAACGCGAGTTTCCACCCGCCTTCCTCCGCCGCTGCCTGCGTCTGCACCTACCCGACCCCGACGAGCGCCGACTGCGCGCCATCGTCGCCGCCCACCTCGGCCCGGACTCGGTGGCCCAGGTGGACGATCTGATCCAGACCTTCCTCGCCCGCCGAGCGCCGGGCGAACTCGCCACCGACCAGTTACTCAACGCGGCACACCTGCGTCTGGGCGGAGTCGATCTCGACGCCGAAGGACTGCTCGAAGCGGTGCTCCACCAGCTCGGAGGTGCTGTCTAGGCATGTCCGAGCGGCTCCTCAGCGTCCTGCGGCTTTTCGGCGAGCAACTGTCCGCCGAGGAGCTGGCCGACGTGCTGTGGCTGGCACAACGCCTGCCCAAGGGGGAGCACGCTCCGCTCGCCGTACGCCTAGCCCAGGACACCGGCTATCCCGCTGTCCCCGCCAACGACACGGCTGACGCACTGGCCGCACCCATGCCGCACACACCACCGCCGGATCCGGAAGCGACACCCGCAGAGCTGCATTCGGCACCCGATCCGTCCGGCACCGTCGAGGAACAGGACGGAGACGGCGGCTCCGCACCGGATGACGGCGATGACGAGGCCGCAGCCGACGGCCCCGCTCATCAGCCCCCGCCCGAACCGGAGCGGCCCAGGGCCCTCTCGATCCGTATCGCGCAGCCGCGCTCGCTGTCCAGCTCACTGTCGACGGCCAGGGCACTGCGTCCGCTGAAGCGCCACCGGCCCGACCACCGCCGGCGCGAGATCGATGAGTCCGCCACCGCGGCCAGGTTCGCACACACCGGCGTACTCGACGTCGTCACACATCCCGCCCGCGAACGCTGGCTGGATCTGTCGCTCATCGTCGACGACAGCGGATCGATGCTGCTGTGGCAGCAGCTCTGCACCGAACTACACGTGATCTTGCAGCGGTTGGGAGCTTTCCGGCAGATCCGCGTCTGGGGACTGAGACTTCGTGCGGGCCACACCCCCATGCTGTCCCCGCAACCCTTCGGTGCGTCACTCGCCCTGCTGCCCCCCGCAGTGGCCGACGACCCATCGGGGCGCACCATGACCCTTGTCATCTCGGACGGCGCCAACCGTGCCTGGCGCACGGGGGCGATGGCGGCCCTGCTCACCCGCTGGGCCTCGCGCGGCCCCACAGCCGTCATCCACGCCCTGCCGCCGCGGATGTGGCCGGGTTCGGCACTGCCAACGCGCAGATGGACAGTGCGCGTGCCGCGTCCGGGCGCGGCCAACACGGGGTGGCGGGTCAGGGACACGCTCCTGCCAGCCGAGCTCAGTCGGTTCACCGGCATCGCCGTTCCGGTGCTGGAGCCACGCCCCCGCGAGCTGGCCACCTGGGCACGAGCGGTCGTGGCCGGCGGCACGAGCACCGTGCTTTCGCTGTGGGACCCGCAGGCCGCCCGGACGGACACTGGGCGCCCCGAGATGACGAGCGCCCAGGCGGTACGGCACTTCCGGCGCACCGCATCTCCCGAGGCATACCGGCTCGCGGCACATCTCGCAGCCATCGCGCCCCTCACCGTGCCGGTGATGCGTCTAGTCGCGGAAGCCGTGACATGGAGCGCCACGACGACGCATCTGGCCGAGATCTTCCTCAGTGGGCTGATCCGTCTCGCCGAGAACGCGCCCCCGCAATCGGCCCCAGCGCAGGGTACCCTGAGCTACCAACACGGCCAGCGCGTCTTCTCGTTCACCGAAGAGGCAGGCGACATCCTTCAAGAGGCGGTGCCGACGGCTGAGGTCGTCGCGACAGCCCGCCAGGTGTCCGCGCTGATTGGCGAACTGATCGGAACCTCACCCGATTTCGCAGCCTGGCTGCACCGTACCGACGGCACCGAGCTGCTGCCAGAGCACGCCCAGAACTTCGCCTGGCTGGGATCCGCGCTGCTGCGGCGCCTCGGCCTGACGGGCGATACGGTGCCGGAGTGGGACACGCTGCCTCCGGTTCCACAGGAGGAACCGGAAAGCCCCCGGGACCCCTTCCACCTGCACGTGCCGTACGTGGGATATTCGACCATCGGCCAATCGCCCTTCCCCTGGCGGCAGCTCTCCGCACACGACCCCAAGCGGATCGGCGACTACGACCTGCTCGGTTGGGCACCGACCTCGGGCACAACCAACGTCTACCTCGGCCGTAACCCCGAGGGAGTGGAAGCGGCGGTGCGCCGCCCAGCCCACAACGCCCCAAGGACGAACCGGTTCCTGCTCCTAGAGGTGGCCGCGCTCAGCAGGTTCAACCATCCGTGTCTGCCGACACTGTTCGACCACGAGGCGGACGCCCCCCTCCCTTGGACCGCCGTCTCGCCCGCTACCGCGAGCCACGTGGGCAGAGCTCCGCATCTGGCAGAAGTGGTCGCCGCCACGGGCCCCTTAGGCACTGACGCCACGCTGGCCCTCGCCCGGCGCCTCGCCTCCGCACTGGACCACAGCCACGGCATAGGCGTCGTCCACGGCCGTCTGGCGCTCCGGCACATCCTGCTGACCCGGGACGAGCCCGTCATCGTCGGCTGGCACCGGGCGACCATCGACAGCCTGCCGCCGCAGCAGAACCGGGCCCCGGCACGCCCCGAGGACGACCTGAGAGCCCTTGCTGCGATTCTGGCCCATGCGGCGCTCGGCACCGACTGGCCCGCGCCCAGCTACCGCCGTTCCTCCGGCACCCTCGACCCCCTCGACGAAGCATGCTGGTCGGCTCCCGAGCCGCCCTCATCCGTCGATCCTGTGCTCCACACCCTCATCGGCCGGTGCTTGCGCGCCTCCGATGGCACACCCGCCACGGCCACGGGCGTCCTCGCCCTGCTGCGCGACCGGCTGCCGCCCCCCGACAGGAGCACCACCCTGCGGGCCTGGCTCTCCACCTCCGCACTGGAGCTGATCGGTGACGCGAAGCTGCTGCGCACCCCGCCGCGGCAACTGGGCAGGCGTGAAGGCCCGCAAGTCCCCATCACCCCAGAGGAGTCCGCCGCACAGAACACACCGTCCCTGGTCGGCGCCACCTCTCCCAAGTGGGACCTGCTCCCGGGATCAGTCCCGACCCCAGGCCGACTGAAGCGCCTGGTGCGCCGCTCCGCGATGCCGATCCTGGATCCCCGGGACGGCCCGCCGGCCCCCTGCGTGGCGGTGATCGGCGCTCAGCCCGGTTCAGGCCGCAGTACTGTTGCAGCGCACCTGGCGTCCGCGCTCACCCCACGGGCGGGCTCGCTGCGAGGCGGGCGGAAACGTGTCCTGATGCTGCCGCTAGACCGGGCGCTCGGCGTCTTCGGCTACCGCCTGCTCGCCGCGGCGGACACCTCCGCCGTCGCCGCCACGCTTCCCGATCACCACGGACACATGCCGGCCCACGCACGGGCCTGGGGCACGCGCACCGACGCTCGAGGGGCGCACTTCCTGTACGGGCAGGTGCCCGTCGGAACTCCCGTCCGCCTGGACGCATCGGCCGTTCGACGCGGCGTCGACTGGCTGAAGTCCTTCGGCACCCTGGTCGTCGACGCGAGCGGCACCTTTCTGCCCCCGCAGGACAGCCTGCGCACTCTGCTCGGACGGGTGGACCACCTAGTCGTCACGTCGACCACGCGGCCCCAACACCTGGACACGGTCCTGAGGCAGATCGACTGGTTGTCCGAACACGGCTACGAGGAACTGGTACGGACGGCGACACTGGTGCTTTCGGACGTGCAGGGCCCAACCGAACACCAAGACGCTCCGGCGCAGGCCGACAGACTGAACGACATCGTCGGAAGCACGTGCTCCGTACCCTACGACGCCGCTGTGCACCGGCTCGGTCTCGTCGACAGTTCCGCTCTCGCCCCGGCGACCCAGCGCGCATTCGACCTACTCGGCCTCACGGTCGCCTCCGCATTGGCCTACGCCTGACCGGTCGGGTGTGTCAACTTAACGGCTGATCATGGTTGTTGAGGTATCAGCTGTTGCTGAGGGTGAGGCGGCCCTCGAAGGCGATCTGGAAGGCGTTCAGGGGTGCCTTCCAGCGCATGGTCCACCGGATATCTCCCCGTGGGTCAGCCCCTTTGCGGACAAGGACAACACGATCTCATCGACGCCGGTCAGACGGCGCTGCCGTTTTTTGACGATCTGCGGCTCAAAGGTGCCGGCGGTGTCGCGCGGCACCTTGACCTCGACCGGGCCGACGTCGGTCAGCACGGTCTTGGCCCGGGTGCCGTTGCGACTGTTGCCGTTGTTCTTCCCAGCCGGATCGTGCTTCTCATAGCCGACGTGATCGGTGATCTCGCCCTCCAGGGCGGACTCGAGCACCCGTTTGGTCAGCTGCTGCAACAGACCACCCTCGCCGGTCAGTTGCAAGCCCTCGTTCCGGGCCCGGTCAACGAGCATCGCGACGAGCTGTTCATCCGACGCCGCACTCGGCGGTGCCGGAACCACCTGCTCGGCCTGCTCGTTCTCCACGGCGGTCTCCGTCATCAGACGCATCTCCTTGATCATCAGATCCGCCGTCTATTGGACACTCCCGCCCGTAATCGGTGAGCTGCAAAACGAAACGCTCCGGCCCAGAGGAAGAGAACGGCATCGCGTGACATACCTCATTCCGCTTCCATGCGGGCTGCGAGGTAGGCGCTCCAGTCGTCCTTGGCGTAGTTCGCCCATCTCTGGGCTGTGTCGGGGTGCATGCCGAAGAGGTCGGCGACCACGATGGGCGGGAGGCTGGTGACGGCTTCGATCATGGCGGTGTTGCGGGCGGAGAGGACGGGCAGCCCGAGCTGATTCAGCAGGTCCCATCGTCAACCAGAACACGAACCGTGCCGGCGTGTTGCCCCCGCGCCCGCGGGGATCGTCCGAGCAGGAGGAACGGGGTGCCGCCGCAGAGGAGGTCGCCCCCGCGCCCGCGGGGATCGTCCGAAGGGGTCGCGCCGGGCGGCTTGGGACGCCTGGTCGCTCCCACTTGAATCAGGAGCTGCTGCGCTGGTCCTTCAGCCGTTTCGCCTAAGTCCCCGGGATTTTGGCCTGCATCGCCTACCGGGCGCGGCTGGCCAAGAGGAAGCCGGTGCCATTCCCACCTCTGAAGCCGGGGACTCTCCCACTCCACTCTCGCGGGGGCAGGATGCCTGGCATGAATGAAGCCTGGGCTGCGATTGTTGCCGCCGTCACCGCTGGTGTATTTGGTATCGGAGGCGTCCTCGCCGGCATCTACGTCGGCCGCCGCCAGACCACTGACCAGGCCCACGTCGAGCACGGCCAGTGGTTACGTGGGCAACGCCAGGAGGCCTACCTCGCCTCCGCCGGCACACGGTGGTGCAGGAGCTCCGTGCCGTGCAGGAGTCGTGGGACGAACGCGTGCACGACTGGGAAGTCGCTGGGGGCGGCTACCAGCATCCGGGCGAGGACGTGGAAGAGATCCTGGCGGGTGCCTGGGCGTGCGTGCGGCGGGCTGTGGAACGCATTGACTTCCTCGGTCCCCGGAGGGTGGACGAGATGATGAGGCGGCTGGAGGACGCCTTCGTGGGGATGCGGGACGAGATCCTCGCCCAGCTGGACCGGGAACCGCCGCGGGTGGACCCGGAACGTTGGGAGCGGGCTCTCACACAGGCGATGGTGGCACGCGGCAAGTTCCATGCTGCGGCGATCCGCACGCTGCGCACTCCACCCAGTCCGGAGGAAGAAGAGGAGCTGTAACCCAGGCTGGTGCTGCTCTGAGATGGCTAGAACGTCCCGCAACTCCTGTACGGCGTCCTCGTGGTGGTACTCGATGGGGTGCCTCGTACAGGTCCAGGGCATGGACATTCTGTATGAACAGGAACCGCGGGCTTGGCGGCACTCGCGGTGGAGACGTACGGGTGAGGTCCCCCGGCGGTTGGGCAGCCCTTCGTGTGCGGCGACATGGTGACGAAGGCCGAGTGCGGCACGGTGCCCCGACGGCAGTGTGGGGCAGCGCCGGGTGGGGAACGGAGTGTCGCGGGGGTTGGCTGACATGGGGGGCGGGATGGAGATTGCGGCGTTGGTGGTGTCGTTGGTGGCGCTCGGGGTGTCCGGCGCGGTGTCGTGGCGGCAGTTGCGGCTCTCGGAGCAGGCCAACACACTGCCGGTGGTGGTGGACCTGTTCAGAGAACACCGCAGCGTACGCCTGGCACGGGCGCGCACCTTCGTGCATGAGGAACTGCCTGCCTGCGATCTGTCCCTGGGGCTGGCTGGCCTGCCTGCCGAGGGACAGGACCTGGTACGCGAACTGGCCTGGTACTACGACAACCTCGGCGCCCTCGTGACACACGGCGTGGTGGAGATCGAGCCCGTCTCCGGCTACCTGGGCGGATCAGTGATCTCGGTGTGGGAGCACATGGAGCCGCTGGTAGCGGTGGAACGGGCCCGGCGCGCACAGAATGATCTGCCGGACCCCAACCGGTGGCAGGAGTACTTCGAGAATCTCTACCATCTCGTTCGGGAGACGCCTGCCGAGCAGGCTCGGGCGGGGACCCGGTTGTGGCGGTTGTCCGGCCGATGACACACCGACAGCGTGATGGGCCCGTGCGCGCGGGGATAACGTGCGCCGCTGGGACCGCATCGCCGGCTCCTGGGCGCCCGGCGACTACCAGAGTCTCGACGCCGCGTGGCAGGACACGATCGTCGACCTCGGCTCGCAGCGGGGTCAGTACGAGTACGTCACCAATGTCGGCTTGGCCGCATAGAAGCCCTGCGTCGGACGGTTGTCTTCGGTGCCTGCTGGGATGACGTAGGGTGGGGGATACCGACGCGGGGTGGAGCAGCTCGGTAGCTCGCTGGGCTCATAACCCAGAGGTCGCAGGTTCAAATCCTGTCCCCGCTACTGCCGAAGAGGCCCGGATCTACATGATCCGGGCTCTTTCGTGTTCCCTGGACGATCCTCACGGGATCCGAGCTGAACGCTCGAGCAGCCACGTTGCGCTCGGCGAGACACACACGGCCAGCCCGACCGAGCCCCCTGCTGTCATCTGCCGCGCCCCCTCTCATGGGCCTCCTCGTGCTCCAAGGGCGGGCACCTCTTGCGGCGACTCCTGCGACGGATGTTGCACCAAAGGCCGCGCCACCTGCCTTCTCCCGCCTGGTGCCGCCGCTGTGTCGGCACAGGTCACCATGGATACGCGGGCGTGGTCGAGGGCGTGACATCCCCTCAGCGGCCGCTCAGCCCTGCACACAGTGACGAAGGTGGTGGGGTGTGGTCGGCGTGGCTGCTTCGGGGACGGGGGCGCAGGTGCGCAACTGAGCGTCGGCACGACCTCCGCGCCGTCCGCGACTCGGTGGGTGCACGAGAGGCCGGCACTGATTGTCGTACAGCTCGGCCCTCTGCAAACGGGGCTGGCAGGCGGTCCGCTCCGGTCGCCGGCCGGCGAGCTGGTCGGCCTCCTTGGCCATGCCCCGACTGCCGTCCGAGTCCTGCTAGGCGTCTCCGCGCCTGCGGGGGTTGTTCAAGGCTCTTCAGGTATGGCAGTAGCGGCTGGCTGGCTGTCTGTCGGCGACGGCTGAATTGTGAGCCAGTGCCGACGGATGAAAAGTGACCCCCGCTGTCGTTGATGTCGGTCATTCCCCGGTGTTGGCCGTGGGAACCCGTCCGAGGTCGCGGCCGCGCATGCGGTAGCTGTCGCCCTTGAGTGAGATGACTTCGGCGTGATGGACGAGGCGGTCGATCATCGCGGCGGCGACGGTGTCGTCACCGAAGACCTCGCCCCAGCGTCCGAAGGGTTTGTTGCTGGTCACGATCACCGAGGCCCGTTCGTAGCGGCCCGAGATGAACTGGAAGAAGAGGTTCGCCGCCTCGGGTTCGAAGGGGATGTATCCGACCTCATCCACGATGATCAGCGGGATCCGGCCCAGCCGGGTCAACTCGTCGCTGAGTCTGCCCGCTTGGTGGGATTCGGCGAGGCGGGTCACCCATTGGGCGGCGGTGGCGAAGGCCACCCGGTGGCCGGCCTGGCAGGCCCGGATGCCGAGCCCGGTGGCCAGGTGTGTCTTGCCGGTGCCGGGCGGCCCGAGGAAGATGACGTTCTCCTTGCCGACGACGAAGTCCAGCGTCCCCAGGTGGGCGATGACCTCGCGTTTCACGGAACGCTGGTGGTCGAAATCGAAGTCCTCCAGCGACTTGCGGGAGGGGAAGCGGGCCGCTCGGATGCGCCCCTCGGCGCCATGCGAATCGCGGGCGGCGACCTCCCGCTGCAGGCAGGCCGCCAGATACTCCTCGTGGCTCCAGCCCTCATCACGGGCCCGCTCGGCGAGCCGGACTGCGGCGTCCCGCAGGGCCGGGGCCTTCAACGCCTTGGTCAGATAGACGAGTTCGGAGGAGACATCACGGCTGTTCGTCGTCTGCTTGGTGGCCATCACGCGACTCCCTCGCCGGTGCTGAGGCCGCCGTCGATGACGCCGAAGATCCGGTCGTAGGTGTCCAGCGACCGCTCTTCGACTTCCGTGGTCACCGTCGGTGCCGCCTTCTTGGCGACGACCTTCTTGCGGGCGGCTGCGGCAGCCGCCGCGTGATCGGGGTCGGTGATGGTCTGATGGCGGGCCCAACTGCGGGCATGACGGGCGACCTCGACGCCATCGCAGGTCACCAGGACCTGGTCCGGGTCGGCGGCGACCTCGATGCGGCGGCCGACGGCCAGCGGATGAACCGAGTAGTCGCAGGTGTCCAAGCGCACGTAATGGTCCCGTGGCAGCCGCAGCGATGCCTTCCACCAGCCCGGCGGGGCGATCGGCGGCAGGGCCAGCATGCGAGAGCGGTCGGTGTCCAGCCGATCCGAAGGACGGGCCTGCAAGGTGCGGTGGATGCGCCGGTTGGCCCTGGTCAACCAGTCAGCGAGCTGAATGTTGAAGTCCGCCGGCGAGGCGAACACCCGCCCGGGCAGAAACGACGTCTCCAGATAGCCGTTGGCCCGCTCGACCAGCCCCTTGGCCTCCGGATCGCGCGGCCTGCAGAGCAGGAACTTGATGCCCAGCAGTCCGGCGAACGCAGCAAATTCGTCCGTGAGTTGAGGGCCGCCGGGCCGCCATGAGCCGACGGCTCCCTCGTTGTCCCAGACCAGCACCCGCGGGACGGCTCCCAGCTCGGTCAGCAGCCGCCAGTGCCGGGCGATCAGGTCGGCGGCCGACCTGGAGGGCAGCATCCGTGCGGTGATCCACCGTGAGTAGCCCGCCACCATCACCAGCACCGGCGGCCGCCCCACCTGGCCGAAGCCGAGCGGGGTGTCGGCAGGCGGGAACCACAGGTCGCACTGGCCGATCTCGCCCGGCTCATAGACCGTCCGAGAGGCCGGATCCGCCGGCCGATAGGCCGGCCGCAAGTCCCGGATGCGGTCCTTGAGTACGGTCAGGCCCCGGTCCCAGCCGATCGGCTCGGCGATCACCGTCGCCGGCATCTCAGGCCACTGCTCGAGCAGTTCACGGATCTTCGGTTCGACGGCGTCCACGATCGAACCCTTCGGCGCCCGCTGGTACTTCGGCGGCGCATCGTCCGCGATCGCCCTGCGGACGGTGTTCCTCGAGATCCCCAGCTTCCTCGCGATCGCCCTCACCGGCATCTGCTCGGCCCGGTGAAGCCGACGGATCTCCGCCCAGTCCTCCACGCTGATCACCACTCCTCCCGGCCTGACTCAACGAGCCAGACCTCTTGGAGGGGTCAACTTTCAAGTGTCGCTACTGGTCCACTTTTCAGCCGTCGCCGACACGGGGATCGTCCGGGGCGCCGGGCCATCGAGTGGGCCGCTACCTGTCGCCCCCGCACCCGCGGGGATCGTCCGACTCCCCGCTCATCGATGACAACCCGGTCGTGGTCGCCCCCGCACCCGCGGGGATGGTCCCGAATCGATCGGGTCGGAGTCGGGCTTCAGGTACTGCTCCCCGCGCCCGCGGGGATGGTCCGTCTTGTCGGCGACGGCTGAATTGTGAGCCACTGCCGAGACGCTTGACTCTGTCGGGGATCTTGGAGTTTCCCGGTGCGACAGCATGATCGACGGGCATGCTCGGGTAGTTCCGCCGATCGATGCAGCTGCCGAGGTGCCCGTTGTCCCTTCGCCCCCGTTCCGGTGAGCAGGTCCCGCCTCTGACTGCGCAGGTTGCGCGGGCGAGCACCCGGGCGGCACGACGGCGATATGGGTACGTGACCGGCTGGATGGGCTGTGGTGCGACGAGGACTTCGCCGACTGGTACTCGCGAGACGGGCGTCCGGCTCTCTCACCTGCACAGCTGGCCACCGTCTGTGTGCTGCAGTTCCTGCTTGACCTGTCGGACCGGCAGGCAGCCGAGGCGGTCCGTTGCCGCATCGACTTCAAGTACGCGATGGCCATGGAGCTGGACGACCCCGGCTTCCACCACAGCGTGCTGGCCGACTTCCGCGACCGTCTCGCCGAAGACGACCGTGCCGACCGCCTCCTCGATCTCGCACTGGCTCGTCTCAAGGAGGCCGGACTGGTGCGCGAGCGCACCACGCTGCGCACGGACTCCACCCATGTCCTGGCCGCGGTGCGGGATCTGACCCGCCTGGAGATGGTCACCGAGGCGGTCCGCGCCGCTCTCGAAGAGGTCGCCGGCATCTCCCCGCACCTGCTGGACGAGCTGGTCGATGAGGGCTGGGGGCTCCGCTACGGTCGGCCGGTCCGCCTGGGTAAGAACCCCACCAAGCCCAAGACCAGGATCCTTGCCACCGGAAACGACGCCGTCCGGCTCCTGGAACACCTCTACCGGCACGGAGCAGACCGCACGGCCGGTCCTCGCGTCCAGGCCCTGCGCCAGATCATGGTGCAGAACTATCACCGTGACGCCGCAGGACACCTGCACTGGCGCACCGCCGAGAAGGAAGGCGGGCCCGGACTGCCGCCCTCGTCCCGGGCGGTCGTCTCGCCCTACGACACCTCGGCCCGCTACGCACGGCACGGACACATCATCAGCTGGAAGGGGTTCTCCGCTCACCTGACCGAGACCTGCGCTCCCGGCATCCCCAACGTGATCACGGACGTTGCCACCACCGCGGCCACCACCCACGACAGCCAGGTCCTGCCCGGCATCCACACCCGCCTGGCACACCGCGGACTGCTGCCCGCCGAGCACCTGGTCGACGCCGGCTACACCTCCCTGCCCCACCTGGAACAAGCCACCCGCGAACACCAGGTCACCGTCTCCGGGCCGCTGAAGAGCAACCCCACCCGCCAACACCGCCGAAATGAGGGCTTCGCCCGGGACGACTTCCGCATCGACTACGCACGTCAGCAGGTCACATGCCCGCAGGGGCAGGTCAGCGCGGGCTGGCACGGCCCCTACCCGACCTCCTCGCCCACTGCGGCCCCGCTGATCGTGGCCAGGTTCACCAAGAGCCAGTGCCGCCCCTGCCCGACCCGCACCCAGTGCACCTCCACCGTCGACAGCGCCCGCACCGTGGGCTTTCCCCCACGAGAGCTCCGCGACCTGCAACTCCGTGTCCGCACCGAGCAACAGACGCCCGAGTGGAAGACGCGTTACGCCGTCCGCTCCGGAGTGGAGGGCACGGTCAACGAGTTCGCCCATGGACACGGCATGCGGCGCTGCCGCTACCGAGGGCAGGGAAAGGCCCACATCCAGCACGTCCTGACGGCCATCGCCGTCAACATCGAGCGCCTCAGCGGACTGCCACCGGCCGAGGAGGCCCTCATCCCCCGCCGACCGACTGCCTTCCAGAGCTACCTCGACCAGCGCGAGTTACCTCGGCTGAAATCCTGGCGAACCCTGGGCAGTTGACCTCGTCAACCCCAAGATCCCCGACAGAGTCAAGCTCAGTCGAAGTCGAAGGTGGCGACGACGGGGGCGTGGTCGGACTCGGGGAACTTGACGTCCGTGGCGAAGGCGAGGGACTCGTCGTGGAGGACTTCGTTGTGGATCTCTGAACCGCGGTAGTGCGTCAGCAGGTTGCGGGTGACGAGCATGTGGTCGAGCATCTGGCCGCGGCCGTGGTGGAAGAGGGTGTAGCGGGCCTCGTTGGGAATGGTGTGCTCGATGGGGACCAGGACGCGGGCGGCGAGGTCGCCGTTGCCGGTGTCCTCGACGTTGCCGCAGATCGCCAGGACCGGGACTTCCTCGGGCTCGGCGTTGAAGTCGCCGGCGACGATGATGCGCGCGTCCGGGTCCTCGCCGAGGATCTGGTCGACGAGGCGCCGGACTTCCAGGGCCTGGCTCATGCGCTTCATGGACGACAGGAAGCTGCCTTCGGCCCACGCATCCGCGGTGCGCCAGATGCCCTTTTGGGAGTCGAGTACCTGGCCGGGGATCTCGGTGGGGATCTTGGACTTGAGGTGCACGGTGATGATGTGCAGCAGGCGGCCGGGTTCGGCGTGGTCGATGTCGATCTGGGCGTGCAGGATGGGCCGTTCGATACCGATCGGGATCGGCTTCGTGTCGGGGGGTGTGGCGGTGAGCCGCTGGTAGTGGGGCTCGGCGACCAGGTCGTTCTTCAGCTGCTGGTGCTTGATGACCGGCAGGTGGGTGGCGACGACCAGGTTGCGCATGTCGAAGACCGCGTCGTCCTCGGGTTTGGTGCTGACCAGGGCGGCCCCGTCGAGGTTGGTTCCCTCGAGTAGCTCCTTCAGCGCCAGCAGCGCACGGGGCTGGCCGGGGCGCTCCTGACCGTGGACTTCCTGGAAGCAGGCGATATCAGCGCGCAGTCGGCTGATCTGCGGCTTCATCAGCTTGACGCGTTCGGCGAGTGATGGATGCGCGGTCGGAGCCGTCTCGTCGAGGTTTTCCAGGTTGAACGTGGCAATCCGGATCTGTGTCACAGGTGCCCCAGGGCTCGCCATGGATGATATGCAGAGAGTAACGAAGTTGTTCACGTATTGTGAGGGAAGCGGCTCGGCGTTTCGCCCGCCGACTGCTGTCAAAAGCCACCCAGCCTTGCCTCTTGAAGCTGGCGCGTCTTTCCTGGCATCAGGGTCGTTGGCCAGCCATGAAGGCGAACACGATGCTGGCGGGGCTTCCTGCCGCGCCCTCCTGCTGGTTTGCCCCGGCCACGCACACCGATGACGACATGAACGTCGGCAGCGGGGTGCCCCCTACGCCCGCCGCGGCGCCGACGCGGCCGGTGGCGGCGGCCGAGGAAGACACGGCTGCATCGCTGGCGCAGCCCACGCCGACACCGTCCGCCTCGATCGCCGTTGCGCGGCCGCGACTGGCCCGGCTGCGCAAAGCCCTGCGGCGACTGTTCCGCAGGCCCTGAATCTCGTCGACGACCCCGGGGCTCATTCCCGGGCCCCGCCTCATATTCAGGCGGTGTGAACGGCACTCCCAGAACAGGACGGCCCGCGGGGCCACAATCAGCGGCTCCCGCGGTGCAGCGGGAGCAGGATGGTGGCTGTGGCGGTGACGCGAGGAGGAGCGACATATGGAAGAGGGGGAGCGGTGGGCGCACCGAGCGGCACCGCACCACGGCCCGGTCGAAGAGGCCGAGGTGCTGAAGATCGGCGCACAGCGCCCGCTGCGTATCAAAGTGCGCTTCGTCGCCGAGGAGGCCGAGGGCCGCGAGGAGTGGGTGCCCTCAGCCCGGCTGCGCGCCCTATGGCAGGACAAGGATGCGTGGCTGGCCCGCGAGCAGCAGTGGAGCGAACTGACGAAAGACAGCCCGGACGACGAGGATCCTGCCTTCCGGGCGATCATCATCCTGCTCGACCAACGTTTCTGGGACGGGCTGGTGACTTTCGGCGTCAACTACCGCGACCGAGGCCTGCTGTACGTCGAAGACGTGCCCGTCCTGGCCGCGCTCCTCGACGTCCCCGAACACTTCTTCCACACCGATCCGCGTGCCTTCACCGACACCGACGGCACGCTGACGGCACCCTGGCCCACCACCGTCGAGGTGGCACGCCTCCTGGCCCGCACCCAGGCCGACCACCTCGTAACCCTCCTGGGCCAACACGAGCGCCAGGCACAGCAAGAGGCGATCTACGGCCGCTACTACCGAGGTCGTGGCAAGAACCCCGGCACCTACATCAGCCCCGAGATCTGCGCAGAGGTCGACCGCAACTCCAAACCCGCCCGCGACCTGCTGCGCCAGTGGTGCGGCACCGAGGCGGTGGAAAGCCACGAGGAGCTGAAGGCCCTGCGCGACGAAGTGCTCCGCATCGGCAAACTCACGGAACAGGCCATCGGCTGCCTCCGCCAGGCCGGACAGACCAAAGCCGCCGACCGGTTCGAACGCGAACTCGGCATCCCCCTCGAGACGCTGCGCCAGGCCGAGCGCGACGACTGACATTTCGACCGTCCGGGCACCAACGACAGGAAGCTCCGTGGCCCGCACCAAGCTCAACGAGCGCCAACTCGACGCCCTGCGCCGCATCTGCCACGGCGAGACACCCATTACCTCCGACGACTCCGGCCTCGCCGCGACCGTCTACGCCCTGCGCAATCGGGGCCTGGTCACCACGCCCCGGGCCGACGGCCGCTGGAGCGCAGCCCCCACCGAAGCCGGCCTCCAGCACCTCGCTCACACCGACGCCACGCACGCCCCACACCCGAGTGCCTCTGCCCCGTCGACGGTAGCCGAGGCGGCTGAACTGATCAGCAGACTCCAGCAAGCCGGCGACACCCTGCACATCGCCAACCCCACCCCGGACGAGCGCGCCCGCTGGCGCCGCGCCCTGCACGCCGCACGCGCAGACCACCTGGTCCCCGACGGCCACCACCTTCAGCACACCGGAAGAGACAAAGGCGACCTGGTCATCACCCTGCGCCCAGGGCCACCGCCACGACGTTCCACGCCCCCAGACGAAACCGTCCCCGTCCCCGACGACCTGCCCCCAGACCACCTGCACCCCGCAGCCGCCACAGCGCACATCCCGGCCTGCCCCGAGTGCCAGCCCCGCGCCCGCCGTATCCTTCACGCCCTCTGCCATGCGGTAGAAGCCAAGAACTACACGGTCAGCAACCCCGAGTCCGGCTCAGCAGCCAGCCTGGTGATCACCATCGGCGACAGTTCCTTCCCGCTCGCCTTCCACGAAGGCGCCTACGAGGTCCCCGACCCCAGCGGCGCGAAGTACGCCTGGCAACGCGTGACCGGGCACACCACACGCCCATCCCATCAACTCGACCTCAGTCTCGAGCACACCTATGCGCATCGAGGCCGCCGCTCTCACTGGGGAGACCGGCAACGCTGGCGCCTGGAAGGCAAACTCCCCGCCCTCCTGCGAGAAATCGCCCACCGCGCACAGATCGAGTACGAACGACGGCAGGCCCAGCAGCGCAAAGAGGAAGAGACACGCCAACGCTGGCTGACCGCGATGCAGCAGGCTCGCACTGCCTTGGCGGAAGACCACCGGCTGAAGACTCTACGCACGCAGGTGCAGGCCTGGCAGGAAGCCGCTGCCATACGCGCTTACTGCGACGCACTGGAAGACCACCAGAACACCGATCCCGCAGCGGCCGAAGGAGTCACGGCCTGGACCACTTGGGCCCGGGCCTATGCCGACCGCATCGACCCCGTACTCCAGAACCCGCGACTACCGGACCCTCCGACGATCACACCAGAAGACCTGCGCCCCTACCTGCGTGGCTGGAGTCCATACGAGCCCAAGCGCCAATGAGCCGACGCCGTACCCAGACGGCGTTCACCCGCTGAGCAAGACCTTCGCCACGCGATATCTCCGCCATCTGCCCATCGTCCGCAGCGGCACGGCCCCGTATGGTCGGCGAGAAGGCCCAGGCCGTCGTCAGCCTCACCCGAGACGACGAGGTCGCCTCGGGTGGCCGTCGATCCTGAGAGTCTGCGTCGGGTCCTGACATGATGAGTCAGCCCGACACGGCGCTGGGGTGAAGTCACCCAGCAATGCTTCCGGTCGGAGACGGGGAACTTGGACGAACGGACCATACGCACGATTCTTCCCGCGTTGGCCCGCCGAACACGTCGCGGAGCCGGGACTTGTCGTCGTCGACGTCGCGGCTGCCGACGACGACACCGCGCTCGCCTTCCAGCAGTGCTCGCCGACCGGTGGGCGACGGAAACAGCCGACCGTACGACGCGGGACGCGGGCGAGCCTGGTGTACGGCTGCGCTGCTACCTGGACTTGAATCAGCCGGTCGGCTCGGATGCGCCGGCCGACGCGCTGCTGCTGGCCCTTGCAGAGGTACAGCAATGACGATCGCCTGTCAGGTGGTGCGGTCCCCGGCCGGGCGTCGCTGTGCGGCGCGTTCCACGAACGGCTCCAAGGCGCTCTCGGGGTGCATGTAGACGTAGCGGTGGGCGGCATGGACCTGCACGGCGTTGAGGCGGTCGACGAAGGACTGGGGGACGGTGAGCATGACGTCGTCGGTGCCCAAGGACAGCATGTGCCTTGGGCCGATGGGAAGTACGAGGGTCTGAGCTTCACCGAACGCCATGCCGTACATGGTGCGGCTTCCCTCCACGGACAGGGTCAGGGCCGGGTTGTCGCCGATCAGGAACTGGCCCGTCTCGGGCGTGATCACCTCCAGCCGCCGCGTCGACGCCAGGTCCCGCATCTGGTGGAAGGTGTCCTCGATGCTGGTGCGGAAGAGCTTGCCGCTCTCGCGGTCGGGCATGACCGTGGACCGTTCGATGAGACGCTCGGCGAAGGCGCCCAGGGAAGCCGGGCCGGACAGATACAGGCCCGTCTCGCGCAGTGCCTCGCGGCGCAGCTGCTCCGGATACTGGCTGATCACCTTGGCGACCAGGCGCGTGCGGGCCCGCTCGACCGAGTCGGTGTGCACATCGCGGTAGTGGAGCGACCGGACGTAGTGGAGCACGACCAGGTCGCGCAGCACGGCCACGTGAAGCGGGTCGGCGAACGGAGTGCCGGCGTGCACGGCGGCGAACGCCGCAGGCACGCGCCTTTCCACGTCGCCCCACAGTGCTTCAACGGATGGGGAGTCGACGGCGACGAAGTTCTCGACCCAGCCGCATCGGCTGGTGGGCATCCGCTTGTGCACGCGTCCGGGGTTGTGCAGATCGAACGGGAGCAACTGCCGGCTACTGCCCTTCGGCTCGGGCATCGTGAACTCTTTGAGCAGGACCTGGGATACGAGGTGCTGCCGCAATGTCTGCTGTGCTGTTCCCACACACCGAATTCTGCCAAGTATCCCTCTCCACCCGCTCAGAGTTTCCCGGTTGCCGATCCACGTTGTCACCGGTCAGCGCAGTCGGACCGCTGTGACGACTTTCCTGCCAAGTCAGTGTGTTCAGCTGTAGCGTCGATGTGCTCATAGGGCGATAGCCCTCGGTGTTGCCCGTGCTTTGTGGCTTAGAAGCTGTTGTCGTTCCGGACGTGATCGACGCGTTTCCGCTGGTCGGGGATGGGAGTGGTGGTTCCGTGGGAGTGGTGGCCTGTCGGGTCGTCGTTCCCGGGGAGGTCGCGGATGCCGTCGGTTGTTGGACTGCTGGAACAGCACGAGCTCGTCGCTCGGCGTCGAGTTGACGGGCTGCGGGAAGAGGCCGACCGCATCCAGGCCGAGCTCGCCGCGGCCGAGCTGGAATGGCAGGAGTGGGCGATCGCCCGCAGGCGGGTCGATACGGTGCTGGCTCCGGACGACGGCACCATCACCGAGGCGGAGGTCACCCCGGATCCGCGGAATGCGGACGCGCAGGCGGCGCTCGGGGATGCGGCGAAGTCGAAGTCGCAGGTGCCGGTGTGGCGCCAGGGGCTGGCCTGGTCGGCGTTGTCGGTGGACTACCAGCGCATCCTCACGGCGCTCGCGGACCGGGCCCGGCTCCATCAAGGTCCTTTGACCTGCCAGGAGATGGCCGCCGTGTTCGGCATGGACGTGGTGCCCGCGCGGGTGGAGGCACTGCGGTCGAAAGCAAAACGCCTGGTGGCCCGCGGCTGGCTGGTCGAGCGGCAGCCGGGCCGCTTCACCCTCGCGGCAGGCGTGACCGGGCCAGGCGGCGGGTCATGAGCAGGGTCATCGACCAGTAGACCATCGCCTCCGCGCTGGTGGTGCGCCGCTCGAAGTCGCGTACCAGGCGGCGACTTCGCATCAGGTGGGCGAAGAGGCGCTCGACGATCCACCGCTTGGGCAGGACTACGAACCCCTTCTGGTCGTCACTGCGTTTGACGATCGCCAGGACCAGCGCGAACGTGGCCAGGCAGTACTCGACGAGGTTGCCGGTGTAGCCGCCGTCGGCCCAGACCAGGGCCAGGCGGTGGTGTGCTTCGGCCACCTTCTCAAGCAGGGCCTGGGCAGTGGTGCGGTCGCCGACGTCCGCGGCGGTGACCATCACGCCCAGCAGCAGGCCGAGGGTGTCGACCACAACATGCCGCTTGCGGCCGTTGATGAGCTTGCCACCGTCGAAGCCGCGGCTGTCCGCGCCGACGACAGCGTCCGCCTTGACGGACTGCGAGTCGATCACCCCAGCCGTCGGCTGCGCGTCCCGCGCCAGCTCCTCGCGGACCCTCGCACGCAACCGGTCGTGGAACTCCTTGACCAGGGCGTTGTCGCGCCAGCGCCGGAAGAAGGCATAGACCCGATCCCACGGCGGGAAGTCGGCCGGCATCGCCCGCCACTTGATCCCGTTGTCCACGAGATAGGCGATCGCGTCCAGCATTGCGCGGTGGCAGTACACCTCCGGCCGGCCGCCCCTGCCCCGCATCCAGCCCGGCATCGGCAACAACGGCCGCACCACCGCCCACTCCTCGTCCGTCATGTCGGTCGGATAACGGCGCTCACGCAGGGCATTGTCGGCAGCGTTTCCGAACCGGTGAGCCAGACAGTCACACTCACGGGTGTCCGCGGTGGACTGCACAGGCATCGGCACGCAAGACTGCGACACCAGGGCCTCCTGATGCTCGGTGATTCGACACCAGCGAGCTGTTCAGGAGGCCCTTCTCGCATGCGCCGAGCACCCGACGACCACCCGATCGGGACGACCGTTCGATCACCAAGTCCCAAGAGCGGTACAACAACAGCTACTTAGGCCAAGCTGGTCTGGCAGCCAACGACACAGGGACGTTCGATCAATCGGTCGCTGCACGACCAGGCGGTGCTGAAGAAGGCCGGGGAACGGGTCCAGGAGGAGCGCTGGGCGATGCTCACCCAGAGCGCCTACGCCCTGTTCAGCGGCGCACCGTACGACGACGCGGGCACCACCGAGAACTTCACCTGTTACCCGCGCCGACGCCATCGCGGCCGTCTCCACCGCCGCCGGCCTGCTCGCCCGGCTCGAGGATCGCCCGTAGCGGGCCGACGACCGCAGAGGCTACCGTCGGCCATGCTCCGGTCCTTCTGTCGGCTGTCAGCGCGACTGGATCCAGAGGCTGCCGTACGCGACGACGGCGCCGCCGACCGCAGTTGCGGCCCCTCGGATCACATGCAGGCCAGCCTCGTTGCGGAGCCGCCGGGCGCGCTTGGCCCACCGGGTCCTCGATGACCCACTATCCGGCATTGGGAGGGGTTCCGGGTCCGGGCTGTTGCCCGTACGCTCGGGCTTGGACATGAGCTTCTCCTTCGTCGGGGATGTTCGGTCTTCTGCAGACGGCTCCCTGCCCACCAGGGGGCCGTCGCCGTTTCCGGCGACAGCCGTGCCGTTGTCCACCCATTGAGATTCTCGAGGTCTCGTGGGGTGGACGAGGACCAACAAAAGCACCTCGAAACCCGCTCTGACCAGCGGAAACAGTGGATTGTCAAAAGAAGTCCATCTGTGTCAGCGAGACGCCAATGCGGTTCCACTCAGGTCTTTGTGACCTCAACATGCGCAATCCCGGGGTCACCTGGGGTGTCATGCCGAGCATTTGTGAGGAATCGTGTGTCGAACTGAGTTGAAGCGTGCGAGAGTTGGCGGATGCCTCAGATGCTGCGGATGCCCAGCAAAGCCGACCTTCCTGATGGGACCAGGCGCGTCTTTGTAGCCGAGCTGTTCATCCACTTCAAGGAGGCAGGGCGTCCTACACCCGCCCGCATTGCAGCGACGACCAGCTCGATGCAGGATCCGCTTCCTGTAAGCCGGGAAACCATCCGTCGGCTCCTCAAGGGGCAGACGGTCAGCACGTGGGAGAGAGTCGACGCGGTCCTGCGCGCCCTGTGCGAGATCGGTGGGCAGGACCCTGACCGCAGACGCTGGCCGGAATCGGACAACTGGAACGATGACGATCCGACCACCTGCAGGGAGCGCCTGCGACAGTTGTTGAACGACGACATTGATGGCGTCGAACCGGATAACGTCCCGGCTCCTGTCCCGTCGCCGCGCTCCAACTCGGGGTGGGGCGGTACTCGTACGCAACCCCGACAGGATGATCCATGGGCCACCACGCCCACGCTGGCCCCGACTACTCCAGCCAATGGCGGCTACTCCGACGAACCGCCCTTCTAGGCGCGTGCATGTGCGGCCCCGCCATCCGAATGTGATCAGCCGTGCAGCCGCGACGAGGAAGTGACGGGGCATTTGCCGCGGCTCCTGCTACCCGGGACTTCATTGGATACGCTGCCGGCGCGTCGCGAAGCGAAGGGTCCATGCGCAGGACGGTCCGCTGCGCAGTGTGACCCGCAGTAGCCACGCTACCCGGGTGCGCAGAGGCCGTTCACCGAGGTCGGCCCACTCTGCCATCCACTCTTCGCACCAGCGGTCGCGCGCGTCCGCGGGCAAGATGTGAGCGAGGGCTTCGAACAGAAGTTTTGCCCGTTGCAGGCGCCGGCCCGTCTGGTCTTCTGTGCCGTGCGTGGGCTCTTTTCTGGTGCTGTCGGTAGATTCCTCAGCTGGGGGCGGTATGTGCCCGAGCGACCGGCGGATGCCCGAGGCGTGGCCCCGCACGATGTCCTGCTCAGAGGCAGGATTGTCGGCGCTTGAACCTGTGTTATCTCGACCCGAGAGGCGCTCCACCCAGTAGAGCTGCTGATTGCCGCGGGCGTCGAGGCTGTCGCTGACCCTCTGGGCTTCGCCCCGGGTGGCGTACCTGCCGACCCGGTACTGGTTGCCGTTGTCGTCCTGGCGGATCACTAACCAAGGGAAGACTGCTCTGCTGGTTTCGTTGCTGGCACCGTGCATCTCAGCCGCAACTCCCCAGGCCATCAGCAGGGCGGAGGCGTGCAGAGGTGGCGCCCCCTTGGTAGGCGGCAGCGAGAGCGACGCGGGCGGACTCGGCACCACTTGGAGTAAAGCGGTAGTAGCGGCGGCGGGGCCGGGGCGGATCGGTCTTCTCGATCTCACCCTGGCCTTCCCAGAAGGACTCAAGCCAGCCTGTGTTCTCGAGGCGGGCGAGGATCGGATGGATGGTGCCGGTGGGAAGGCCTGCTGCTTGGGAGAGCTCCAGACCGTAACGGGCCTCGGTAGGGCTCTCCAGCAGAGTCCGCAGCACCAGTTGTGTCTGGAGCGTCATGCGTGGCGTCTTTGCCATGCCAGAACTCTAGTATGGGATCCACCTGCGCAACAGCAGAACGCGGCATCTGCCTCAGGCAGATGCCGCGCCCCGAGCCACCGCCGCCTACGCCCAGCGCATCCCGATCGTGGACAGCTGCTCCACCCGTTCCGGGGGCAGCGTCGTGGCCGGGTACAGCTCGGGGTCGGCGGCGTGCAGCTGCGCGGCGACGTCGGGGAGGTCGGCCGCGAACGCCTCGGCCTCCTTGACGACGTGGTGGAAGACGAGCGTGCGCCGGAAGTTCTCCTCCGAGGATGTCTTGAGCAGGACGGTCTGGAGGGCTGCGAGCCGGGCCCCGCGGCTCGTCCGAGCGGCCCTCAGCACCCAACAACTGAGCGGCCTGGAGCTGGGTGTCGGTGATGTCGACGCACACCACCTGGTACGGCGCGCAGATCCCCCGGTCGATCGCCTCCGACAGCATCAGCGTGTACGCCCTGCTGCCGAACGGTCCGTCCGGATCGTCCTCCATCGACGCCACCAGCTCGCCCGGCGCGCCCTTGGCATCCTCGTCCAGCTGCCACAGCCTGGGTGTGGCCGTCATGTACAGCCGGCGCAGGGACGGGATGCGGGTGTTGTCGTGAACGACCGCCCACGGCTTGCCCAGCCGCCCCGACGTCCGGTGCGCCTCGTCCGTTTTACCGGTTGGTGAGGTGTACGGGGCGAGGCTGGCCTGGCGTTTTTCGTGGTGAACATGTGTGTGGTGTTGGCGACGGCGGTGCGGTCGTTAGTCGTCGTCGATGTCGTCGAAGATGCTTCGCCCGTGAGGCGCGTCCGCGGGTGCGGAGTGTCTGTGAGGGCCTGCTGCGTAAGGGCCTTGCGGAACAAATTCCTCGCCAATGGCCCAGATTGTCTCGTTCACTTTTTCCAGGGCCTGGTCGATGGCGGAAACCGCATCCGTATCGTCTGCGAAGGCTTTCTGGTAGTTGTTGAGCTCTATTTCCAGTTCTTCGAAGTACGTGTGCGGGTCCGCCTCGTCGGGGTTGTAGTTGCTGCGCCAGTCCTGGAGTATCTGGTCGAACCGGGAGGGCAGTTGCTGTTTGACGTGGCTGAGTAGCTGTTCTCGTTCGGTGTCTGAGAGGAGGGATTTCCATTCCGGGAGCCATGTCCAGCCGGCATCTGGTGACTCTACGGCGAGCTTCGTAACTCGTTCTACGATGAGTTGATGGTGTGCGGGTTCGATGAGGCTGGCCTGCTGCAGCCTGGCGAGGACCTGGGGTTCGTCAACGACGTTCAGGAACGATGTGAACCAGGTCAAGCGGACGATGGTAGCGGGTTCTGCCTGTGTGTAGAGAGCGAGGAACTCGTCGGAGCATCTGCTGGCGAGGAACTCGTGCCAGACGCGCTGACCGAGACAGTCTGTCAGCGTTTCCTGATCCGCAGCCCGGAGAATTTCAATCACTCTGGGATACAAGGAGGGTGGCACCCTGAGTAGAGTTCCGTCCTGGTTTCCGGTGTCGCAGTCGATTCGTGAGAGGATCGTGCGCCAGTTCTGGCCAGATAGAAAGATTTTGATGAGGTTGGGGTCGGTGGCCAGGAACGCGGCGAAGCCTTCTTGCAGTGTGGGGTGCCGGAAGGCCCATCCGGTGATGGTGCCGTTACTGGGTGGGGAGCCTTGTCTCAAGAAGGTGCCGGTGAGAGTGCTGAGCGCTCTACTGACGCCAGCAAAGGTTCCTCCCATGCGGGTGACGACATCGTGCTGGGACGGGTCCAGGTCCAGTGGAGCGGGCAGGCATTCACCGGCTTGGTAGGTTAGGGCGAGCGCGGTCTTCTCGTCGGGTTCGAGTTCGTCGTAGACCTGGCGGAGGTAATCGCTGGGATGTGCCATGAAGTCAGCGATTCCGCGGCCGTTCAGATGGAGGCGGCGGGTGAACTTTTGTAGGCCCAGGCGCCGGGCGGCCTCGGGGTAGAAGGGGTCTGTGTCGGCTGCCTCGTGCAGATGGAATTTCATACTCCGGCGGACTTCGCGGGGCTGGTCGCCGAGTTTGATGTGGTTGTAGAGGATCTGGCGCCGTTCCTCTGGCGAGAGCTGTGCGGCGTCCACGACGACCTGCTGTTCGTGTAGGAGAGGGTAGGCGGACTCCTTCAAGTAGCGGCGGGCATCACGGTAGATGTAGTCACGTGAGGTGAGGACGACTTGTGCTCCGCGGCGGATGGCGATCATGACCTCCCGCATGTGCCGGGCCCAGTTGTCGGTGAGGTGCCGCTCGTGGCGGACACTGCCGAAGGCATCGTCGACCCAGAAGAACTGCTTCGGTTCGAGAGGGTTCCAGTGGCGTACGAGTCCGGCGGCGTCGGGCGCCTTGACGGTCAGGCAGCCCCAGGCGTCGAGGGCGGTCATGGCCAGGGTCTCTGCGATGACGGATTTGCCGACGCCCGGCTCGCCGAGCAGCAGGACGAAGCCGTGCGCCTGCACGGCTTGGACGGCACGCCGGTAGGCATCGGTGACCACGAACGTGGCCAGTTCGTCTCGCAGGTAGCCGAGCAAGGCCTGGGCTTGGGTGTAGGCCCGTTCGTCGAGGATCTGGGAGAGGTCGCCGAGCCCGTAGACGCGAGGGACGAACGTCCGCAGGCGCGGGCGGGTGGCGATGGTGTCGCAGATCCACTGGCCGTCGAGAACTTCCACGTGCCCGACGCCGGCATCGCGCAGCCGCTGTCGGATGGTGGCTTCCGAGGTGCCGCTGACCCGCGCGTTGGTGAGCAGGACGTAACTGCCGCACAGACCGCGGTCCACCAGCGTCCGGGCCTTGGCGAACTCGTCGCTGAGGTCTGAGGGCGTGAGGGTGGTGTCGGCTTTCTTGGTGTGTTTGCACTGCAGGACGAACGGGCCGTCGGGGAGGTCCTGGACGCCGATCGGGTCTGGTGACTGTTGCCAGGTGCCGTAGAAGGCGCCGTCGCGTCCGCCGTCGTTGGAGTCGGCGAAGGTGTGCACGGACTGTGCCCACACTTCGCGGAGCACGGCAGAGCACAGGTCCTGGAACGCGCGCCAGCCCAGGGTGTGCAGGGCGAAGTCGGGAGAGCCCGGTGCTGCGACGGTGCCTTTGCGGGGGTGGTCGGTCACTGTGGCTGGTCCTTGGC
Source organism: Streptomyces sp. NPDC046805 (assembly GCF_040645355.1). Taxonomy (NCBI): domain Bacteria; kingdom Bacillati; phylum Actinomycetota; class Actinomycetes; order Kitasatosporales; family Streptomycetaceae; genus Streptomyces; species Streptomyces sp. NPDC046805. The sequence continues at coordinate 30,762 of NZ_JBEYYC010000039.1, forward strand.
GGGGCCGTTGTGGGGGAAGCGGACGGGGCGTTTGAGGTTGTTGCAGTGGGTCCAGCGTAAGGAGAACGTCTTCGTCTTCTCTACCAGTGCCGCGGCTGCGCAGCTGAGCCAGTTCGTCACCATGACGACCGTGCCGGCCGGGTTCGCTGGCACCGGCGCACACCTGTCCCACCTCACACCGGCACCATCGACCACCTTGAGGACAGCTGCAAGGCCAACTGCCTCTACGACGGCTCACTGAGGGCACTCGCCGACGACACACCCATCCCGGTCACCGGACCGCACCCGGCCGCCGAACAGGCCCGCGCTGCTTGCGCCCTCGCCGTAGGCAACTGGCCGCTTCGCGCCCCGCACGCCGTCGACGACCTCCTGCACCGTCTCCGATGAAGCGGCTGGAAGCGGCAGGGATACTCCGCTTAGCTTGTCCGGTTGGCGGGATCAGGGCTGGACGCACCAAACGACGCGATACCGACAGCCGTGAGCACACAGGCTGCAGTGCAGCGACGAAGCCCCTGTTCGACGCCAGGCACTTGATGCAGAAGCATGGTCAGGGGCGTGGAGCTAGCTGCGATGAGGAACGCTGGTTCCGCCCGATAATCGTCATGGACGCTAGGACTGGAGGGGCTGTAGGGGCGGGCTGGACGGCTTTGCTGGTGGCCTTGGTTGGTGTGGTTGGCACTTTGGGCGCCTCACTGCTGACGCAGAGCCGCGCGGACCGCACCAAGCGGATGGAGATGGAGGCGGCTGCGGTGCAGCGGCGTGAGGAACGCTCTCACGCAGAGGCTCTCCTTGAGGCGGAGCGAGCCCGCAACCGAGCTGAGGAATCTATCGCCTTGCACAGGGCGTGCTACATCACGCTCAATACGGCAGCCCGCCAGTACCTGACGGCGCAGGTCGACTTCATGCACGCGCTGCGTAGTGAGACAGGAATCGAGACCGCGCTCGAACAGCTTGAGGCCCGCCGTACGACGCTTCGGGAAAGCTACGCTGAGGCGCAGATGATCGTTCCCCTGCAAGTAATGGCCGGAGCCGGCGCAGCCAGCAGGCGTCTGAACGCCGGCTACGGACGGCTGAAGCAGATCGCCGCGAGCACCCCTTACAACCAGGAAGACCTGGACACCTTCGAAGCGGGCGTCGAACATTCGTGGGCGCTCCTGTCCGAGATGCGGCAGCAGATGCGATTCGACCTCGAGGTGGACACAGAGCTCGCGTCTGGCACTGACCTTTACGACCACACTCGCGCATCACGCGCGCACCAGAGAAGAAGCGACTGCTGATGGGGCTCCACAAGCACATGATCGAGAAGCAGGACGACCAGGGCTGGTGCTTCACCGGTCAGTACGTGTGTACCGGCTGCGTGAACGACGATGTCCTCGAAGCGGTGCTGAGCGCCGCCGAGAGTGATGAGGACGCCTGCAGCTTTTGCGGACGGTCCCCGGCTGCTGAGCTCGATGTCCTGCTGGAGACGTTCGTCGCAGCCATCCACACCGAGTACGGCTCCGCTGATGACGAGGGTGTGTCCTGGGACGGCAAGGACGGCGGCTACCAATGGACCATCCTGGACACGTGGGAGGTGGTGGAAGACTTCGGAGGCTCATACGTCCTCGTGGGGGAAGGGCTCCTCGACGCAGTGTGCGGCGCCATCATCGACAAGCCCTGGGTGCCTGTCGGCTTCATCGCCCCACGCCGTGATGAGGCCCTACGTGATGGGTGGGCCCGGTTTTGTGAGCAAGTGCAGTACCGCACCCGCTACGTTTTCTGGCTGCGGGAGATGGAGGAGGAGTGGCTGGGGGCTGGCGAGATATCAGCCGGCCGCATCCTTGACCACGTGGGCGACCTCATCGACAGACTCGGTCTCGTCAAGGAACTGCCCGCTGGCACTCGCCTGTGGCGTGCGCTGACCCACGACGAGCCGCAGGTCGACTGGAACGCGCTGCGCCTGGGCACAGCGCCACGTGAACACGCGCGGCAGGCCAACCGTATGAGCCCGGCAGGTATCCCCATGTTCTACGGGGCGTTCGACGCCGAAACCGCGGTCCAGGAGACCTCACTACGCAGCAAGGAGTCCTGGGCGACGGCCGCGGTCTTCGAGACGTCTACTCCCTGCATCGTCGTCGATTTCACAGACCTGCCGCCCGTGCCCTCCCTGTACGACCTCGACCGAGCGGCGGACCGCCGCCCTCTCATCTTCCTGAGAGACTTCGCCACCCAGCTGACCAAGCCCGCGCGTTCCACCTACGAGCAGATCGACTACGTTCCCACCCAGGTGGTCACTGAGTACCTCCTGCATGTCTTCCGCCCCCAGGCACCGGTCTCCGGCCTGCTGTACACCTCCTCTCTGACTGGCAAGATGGCTGCAGTTCTCGATGTGCCAAACGAATGCTGCGTGGACCTTGGCACCGAAGTGCCTGGCCGAGCGGATAGCCGCCTGGCCCTCGTGCTCGACTCCGCCTCACGCTCTACGGTCCCTGTCCGCCGCGATTCCTGACTTTCCCAGCATCCGTCGAATATCGCTCAAGGAGCCGATGTGGAGGGACACCCCGATCGTCACGGTGGCATGTAGTCCCCCTCCCGGTCGGCGATCCCGCATACGCAAGGAGTTGTTGGTGTCCTTCGTTGCTCCCCCGAAGCCGTTCGTGGAACGGGTGGGTGTCTTCCTCGCCGATTCTCAGGCCGTCGTGGATCTGCGACGTTACTTCGGTATCGATCTGCCGCCCGGAGCGGTGCCGTTCACCGGCAGCCGGTTCGAGCATCTGGCCGGTGGGGGAGACCGGCCGGAGATTGCCGACCGGATCACGGCGGAGGACCTGGTCGCGGTGCAGGCCTTGTCGGTCACCGTTCCGGCGCCTGTCGCGCTGGATCTTTTGGAGGGCCGCCTCGGCGCGCGGCTGTCCGGTCTGCTGCAGGCCATTCCCAGGGACATCGACATGGTCGAGGCCGAGGTATCCGACCTGGCTCCGGGCTCGCCGGCGGCCCGGGCCTGGCAACTACTCGAAGGTCAGTCCGATGTCGGGTGGGTGATCGCCGGGAAGCTCCTGGCCAGGAAGCGTCCGCGACTGTTGCCGGTCTACGACAAGGTGGTGCGCTGCGCTCTGGGCCGCCCACGCCCCTCATTCTGGCTTCCGCTGCATGACGCGCTGCGCGCGGACGACCGCGCCCTGCACCGCCAGTTGCTCGCGCTGCGCCAGGTCGCGGGGCTGCCGGAGACGGTGAGTGCGCTGCGGGTATGTGACGTGGCGGTGTGGATGGGGCACCGGGCGGAGGGTCACGCCTGTCCTCGCTGAACTTTGGCAGCGAAGTTGCCCTTCCGGCGTTCTGGCGTGTGAGGGTGACGGACTTTACCAACCGTCACCTGGGTGTGTGGGACGTTCGCGTGGAGTGATCCGCCGGGGGTGGGGGAGGGGTGTGGGCTCGGGGCCAGGAGTGCCGCCACCGGGGCGGTTCCCGGTTCGGAGGGGGCGGTGCGCGGGTGGGTGGTCGGCTGGTGGTGGGCCAGTTGCGGGTACAGGAGATCACCCGTGCCGGCAGCCGGGTCTGCTACACGGTCGTGGACACGGACTGCACGGTCGTCGTGGAGGCCGACGGGTTCCTGCGTACCTGCGCGGCGGGAACGGACCGCACGTACGCGTATGTGCTAGTCGATCACCTGCGGTGGCTGCGGTTCGCAGGCCTGGACACGGGGTCGGGCTTGCTGTCACTCCGGCCGGCACCGTCAGTCGGAGCAGAGCGGCAGGGTCGACGCTCCCGTCCCGTGCGTGGTTGCGGGTGATCTGGCAGGCCAGCACCTCGGTCCGCTTCCAGTTCTGGAGCGTGCTGGCGGGCAGCAGCTCGACACCACCGTCGGGTCGGCCGCGGACACCGGCCAGATACCGCACGACCTTCACCAGCCGCCGTTTCCGTACACCTGTGCGCCGGTAGAGTGCGGTATTTGACATTCCATCGGGTGACGGCCGAGGTCTGAAACTGCCTGCTGGCCCTCCTCGTACCAAGGAGGTTCCCTTGAACACGCTCTTCGACGTGCAGCTCACGCAGGACCAGCGGAGCCTCCTCGACGTCATCGCCCAGCCGTGGCTTGCCCGCGGCGAATGGCCGCTATGGGTCAACGTCCAGCACTACTTCGACATGCGCGGCCAGGACGCCGACGCCATCTTAAGAGCGTCGCTGACGACGTGATGCACCGGCCGATCAGTCCCAGCGTCCCCGTCATAGGCATGGGCGACCTTCCCGAACCCGTGAGGCTGAACGCACTCCTCCAGGAGATGCTGACGGTCCTGCGGGCGAGTGTAACCAGCCCCTCGAGCCCCTGACGGCAGCAGCCCCACTGACCCCCACGCCCTGGCTGCTTGGCTACGGGGCAGTGGGGCGTGTACAGAACTTTGTGTAAGTCCTCGGCTTTCACCTGGTGTTGAGCCGGTCCTCGAAGAAGAGTGAGAACTGGTTCAGTGCCTTCTTCCAGTGTGCCGCGACGTGGTTGACATCGCGCGCCCTGGGGGTGATCTGCTCGCGGACGGGGAGGTAGAGCACCTTCAACGCGGCCTGTTCGGAGGGGAAGTGCCCGCGGTTGCGGGTGGCTTTCCGCAACCGTGCGTTGATCGACTCGATCAGGTTCGTCGAGTAGACGACCTTCCTTATCTCCGGCGGGAAGGCGAGGTAGGGAGTGAATTCGCTCCAGGCGGCCTGCCAGGTCCGCACGATCGCGGGATACCGCTGACCCAGCTCGCCTGCGGCGAAGTCGGCGAGGGCCTGCTCGGCGGCGTGCTCGGTCGGGGCGGTGTAGATGGCCTTCAACTCCGTGACCAGCTTTGCGTGGTGCTGCTTGGAGGCGAACCTCAGCGACGCACGGATCAAGTGGATCACACATGTCTGAACGGTGGCTTTGGGCCAGGTCGCGGTGACCGCGTCGGGCAGGCCCTTCAGTCCGTCGCAGGCGACGATGCACACGTCCTCGACGCCGCGGTTGCGGAGCTCGGACAGCACGGTCATCCAGGTCGTGGCGCCTTCGCCCTCGTCGCCGGCCCACAGGCCGAGCACGTCCTTGCAGCCGTCCATGTCCACCCCGAGGGCCAGGTAGACCGGCCGGGAGGCCACGGATCCGGAGCGGATCTTCACCCACAGCGCGTCGATGTAGATGATCGGCCAGATGGCGTCGAGCGGTCTGTTCTGCCACGCGTCGAGCTCGTCGGTCACGGCGTCGGTGACCCTGCTGATCAGGTCCGGCGAGACCTCGACGCCGTACATGCCGACCAGGTGCGAGCGGATGTCACGAACCGACATGCCGCGTGCGTACAGCGACAGGACCTGCTCATTGAAGCCGGCAAGCCGCCTGGCGTGCTTGGGCACCAGCCGCGGTTCGAAGGAACCGTCACGATCCCTCGGAACGGCCAGTGTGACCGCCCGGCATCGGTCAGCACCGTCTTCAGCGATGTGCCGTTGCGGCTGTTGCCCGAGCCACGGCCTGCGGGATCGTGCTTCTCGTATCCGAGGTGGCCGGTCATCTCCGCATCCAGGGCCCGCTCCAGCACGGCCCGGGTCACCTCCGTCAGCAGCCCGCCTTCACCCAGCAGGGCAGCACCCGAGGCGTCGGCGCGGTCCAGCAGCCGCTCGACGACCTCATCCACGAGCTTGTCCTCGACCGGTTCGACGGCCGGGATCTCATTGTCGTTCATGTCCGTCCGTCCCGGCTGGCCAAAGACCCAGGTCAGAGCCCCGACCAGCCTGTCAATCACGGACTTACACGATCTTTCAGACACGCTCGGGCAGTGCGCTGGACCCCGCTGCGCTGTCGAGGAGGGGGCGGTAGCTACCGTCGCTGCGCCGCAGGGGGTTGTGAGGCTTCAGGTGGGCCTCGTGTCAGCGTGAGTAGGTGGAGGGGGTGAGGCGGTTTCCGGTGACGATGCCGGCGAGGACGAGCCGGTCTGTGGTGGCGCCGCGGGGACGGTGGGTGGTCAGCCAGGCGACCTCGTAGACGCGCAGAGTGCCGCTGCTGCTGGTTTTGGGAGTGAGGCCGAGGACGAGGAGTTGGCCGAAGGGGGCGTTAGTGTTGGTGTACTCGGCTTCCTGGGTGAGGTATTTGCCCTCGATGTGAGCGCGGCTGTTGTCGTCGGGGTCCTGTTTCATCTCTGTCAGGTAGCGCAGTGCTCCAAACTGGACCAGGACGTCGGCGCGGCCCATGCCGACGTTGTTCGTCTCTACCTGAACAATGCTGTGCAGGGGGCCGCTGAGCAGCCATTGGTGGAAGTCGCGCTGCAGGTCCGCCTCGTTGGCCTCACGTTGCCCTTTTTCGGGCTTTCGGCGGTAGTCGTAGGGTGGGTCTTCCTTCTTTCCGGTGCCGAAAATGTGGGTGCGCTCCAGGTCGGTGCGGCTCTTGAGGAACAGCAGGGTCTGGGTGAGCAGAGCGGTGAAGGTCTGCCGGACATCCCCCGTGAAAGCCTCATGCTCTGACAACCGGGCCAGCAAGCTGTCGAGCAGGGGAATGATGACGGGGTCGGTGGCCTTCAGCCGGGCAACATCGCTGTCGTAGGCGATGCCCTGGACGCTGTGATCGGCGCCTACCTGGCCGGACACGACCACACCGACGTCGGCACCACCGGCTCGGCGCCGCGGCCGGCGATCGCGGTGGACGGCAAGGCGCTGTCCGGCTCCGCGTACCGGCAGCAGCGCCACCGGCACCTGCTGTCCGCCGTCACCCACGCCCCCACCGCATCCAACCGGCCCACACCGTGCTTTCACCAGCGGCAGCGGATGACGAAGGACGCAGCAGCGCTGACGAACTGTGCACGGACCTGATGAGCCAGTTCGGGGTGTAACCAAGAGGGAGGCCATCGGCCGCGGTAGGGACTGTCTCCGCGCCGTCGTACCTCGAGCGGATTGTCCTGCTACGGCCAGTCCATAGCCAGGCTGAAGGTGATGCGGTGGTGGGCCGTGGTCGCCTCGATGGTCAGCCTTCCGCCGCCGGGTGTGATGTACCGGCCGGGACCGCCCGCGAATCCTCGCCTGCCTACCAGCCGCACTCGGGGGTCCCGGGGTTGGTCGGCGTAGGAGGAATTCGATGTCAGTGGGGGCCCGTAGGCTCCCAGCCAGTACTGCGTCAACAGGCAGCGCGGGGGAAGGGACAGGGACTTGACGACGGTGCGCCCCACGCATCTCACGGATCGGTTCGGCGTCAGCTTGGCCAGCCTCCAGGTGGTGTCGGAGCTGGGATGGCTGTTTCGCGAGCAGGAGACCAGCGACGTCGGAATTGACGCGCAGCTAGAGGTCGTGCTCGGCGCGAGCATGAGCCCGGGTACCTCTGGGAAGTCGACTGGCCGGCTGCTGGCCGTGCAGATCAAGTCCGGGCCCAGCCAGTTCGCCGGCGCGGCCGATGGCGGCTGGTGGTATCCCTGCGACGCCGCGCACGTCGAGTATTGGACGAGCCACTCGCTGCCGGTCGTCGTCTTGCTGGTCGACACGGGAACCCACAGCGTCTACTGGCAGCACGTCAACCCCACGACGTTGGTGTCCACAGGCAAGCACTTCAAGATCTTCGTCCCTGCGGCCCAGCAGCTCGATGCGGCCAACGCCGACGCGCTGGCCGCTCCGGCCCGTTCTGAACAGGGCGCCGATCCCGTCACCGAGGCCGCCGATCGTCTGCCGGCGGAAACCCGTCTCCGGCTCCTGAAGGCCCACCGCGCCGGGCGGGCCCACGCGGCGCCGCTGGCCTTGCTCCTCGCCGACTCCGATCCTGCCCACGCCGTCCGCGTACTGCTCACCTCACCCCCTCCCTGGCTGACGGAAGCCGACACCGCGCACTTGGAGGACGTCTGGAGGACCACCGCCTCCTACGCCGTCAGCCACGAACTGGGCATGTCGATGGTGACCGCGCTGGAGCGAGCCGCCGCCGTATCCGCCGACAGCCGGGGCCGCCTCCTCACTCTGGCTGCACTGGCGGCCGCCTACCAGGGAAGTCCTCGGGCAGCGTCGCTGGCCGACCAGGCTTGGGAAGAAGGCGACACCCTTCTCCTGGCCGTCGTCCGGGCGGTGATCGACTCCCCGCAACAGATGCCCGAACACGTACCCGATGTCGTGCAGCAGGCCATGGCCGCCGGGGACCCGGCCGCCACCGCCGACGCCAACGTCCTGCGCTTCACGGCCCTCTGCCACGTCACCGCGGGCCGTCACGACGAAGGCGAGGCCGTGCTCGAAAGGGCGCTTCGCCTCACGCCCGGCGATCCTGACATCCAGGCCGAACTCGCACGGTGTCTCCTGTACCGCAACGCGGTCGGGGCTCCCCGGCAGGCCTTCCTCGACATCGGCCGGGCCATGCGGCTGGCGTCGTCCGCGCGCGCCGAGTACCGGCGCTGGCGGGGCCCGAGCATCCGGGCGGCACGCGTCCTGCTCGATGCCCGTGTCATGGCCGGCGACATCACCGCCGCCATCGGGACAGTGTTGGCCGAACCTGAGGGGGACGCACAGGATCCGGAGACCTCCAGCCAGGAACTTCTGGTCGAAGCGGTCCGGGTAGCCAGCCAGGCAGGCCAGGAGGAGCAAGCTGCCACCCTCGCCGAGAGCGTGACCGGTGAGGGCGACCGGCTGCAGTTGCTGGCCCACTTGTGCGACGCCGCGGCGGCCAGCAGCCGGGAGGCGCGCATCGCCGCCTGGGAAGCCGCGGCCGCCGGCGCGAGCAGCGAAGACCAGCGCGCCATGGCCGCCTACGCCCTGGCCGGTCTCGGGGTGTGGCCCGTTCCCCATCTGGAGCGCCTGCACGCTGAAGGCGCCCTCGCCGAAGCGCTCTATCAGACCCGCTGGGCGACGGCCGACGCCGCGCGCGGTGACGACGCAGCCGCCGTCCGGCGCCTTCGCCACTGGGAGTCCCGAAGCGTCGTGGCTGCGGCGGGCCTGGTCGTCCAGTACGACAAACAGGGTGAGCACGCCCTGGCGGCCGAGGCCGCCGAGCGGGCGGGCCGGCGCTTCGGCGACACTGCGCTCCGGGGCCTTGCCGTCGACCTGTGGGAACGGGCCGGCGACCGGGAACGGGCCCGGATCGCCGCGCTGACCCTGCTGACCCGGCCCCTCCTGCCCGACCGAATGCGTGGCCGTCTGCGGCGCGCCCTCGTCCAGTGGGCGGGGGAGCGCGGGGACTGGGGCGACATGGAGGACCATGCGCTGGCCGGGCTGGCAGAGGAGGCGGGCGTCGACCACGTGACGGCCGCCGAAGGGGCCGGCCGCGCGCTGCCGTCCTCGGCTATGGACTTCGCGTGGGCGGCCATCCACGCCCAAGTGAGGAACAGCAGCCTCGAGACCGCGCGCGACACCCTGACCCGGTTCGCGCCCCAGGTCCGCAATGAGCAGGACGCGCGGGCCTGGCTCACGATGACCCGATGTTCGGGTTGGACTCCGACGCTCGCCGAAACAGCGCTCGGCCTGGCTGAACGTTTCCAGCCGACGGACACCGAACTCTCCGGGCTCCTCACTGGGGCTGTCCTCGCCGCGACCGGCGAGCTGCCGCAGCCCGCCGGCGAAGTCGATGGATCCACCCCCGCCCTGGAGGGGGAGACGCGGCACGCACTCGAGCTGCCCGGGCTGCTGCGCGAACGCCTGGCGCGCCTCCTGACCGAGCTGCCTCCGAGCGCGGCGCTGACCACTGTCACAGGCGGCGCGCACGGACTTGCACGGCACCTCGAACAGACCCTGGGGCGCCGCGAAGTACTCCTTGAGGCGGCGGCCTGCGGGGTACGTGCCGGACAGCTCCCCGCCGGCATGCTCGCAGCAGTGGCGCAACAGCCAGTCACCCTGACCCTTCTCCAGTGCGCGGCCGGCGTTTTCCCCGCAGGGAGCACCGATCCCGTGCACACTGCCGCCGAGCGGAAGGCCGCGCACGAAGCGCTCGGCCGGACGGCTGTAGTCGACGTGACGGCTTTTGCACTGACCGCCTTACTGCCCGGGCGCCTTGGCGAGATGAGGGCGGCTTTCGCGTCCACACCGTCCCCCACCGCCGTGTGTGGCGACGTCCTCAACACCTGCTACAGCCTGCGCGAGACGGAGCGGTCGACCGGCGTGCTCGGCGTACGCGGCGGCCGGCCCTTCCTCGCCGAGTACACCGACCAGGACCGGCAGGAGATCCGGCGCCTCGCCGCCGCTCTCTCCCCGGCCGTCCCCGGTCTCCAGCCTGTTGAAGTGCCTGACCTCACCCAGGTCCGCCGCAGGTTGAACATCTCAGGCCCGACCGACGACTCGGATGACGCCTGGCTCTCCGCCGCCCAGCTCGCCTTGGACACAGGCGCACCGCTGTGGTGCGATGACGCGTTCCTACGGAACCTGCTGATCGCAGAGGGCATCCCCACGTTCGGGTCGCTCGCTTTGCTGGACGTCCTCACCGAGCACGACGACTACCCCGAGTTCACCGCCGACCGCCTGGACGAGGACCTCCGCGTCCTGCTGACCTCCCAGGTGGTCGATCTGCCCGTCACCCCGGCCCTCCTCGCCGAGACCGCCGCCGCCGACGGCTGGAAGGCGGGCCCCGCAGCCGCACCTTTCAGCCGCCCCCACCTGTGGGAGACCGCCGAAGGCCTTCCCCTCTGGATCGCGGCCGCCGAGCACGTGTGGACCCACGCCCCCGGCGAACTCGCCGGCTGGGTCCGCGTCGCGGCCAACGGGGCGATAGTACGGGCTCAACCCGCCCACCTGCTCCCCGCCGTCCTCCTCCTGAGCATCGAAACCCTTCTCGCTGTCGGCATCGGTCCGGAGCCAGCGCACGAGGTGGAACGCGCCGCGCTCGACGCGCTGCGCACAGCCGTCCAGGCCGTGGAACGATTTCACGAGGTGACCGGGCAGCCGGTCCCCGTCCTCCCCAACCCCACCGACCAGGAATTCCGAGGGCTCCTGCGCGCGGGACTGCGACGGGCGTTGACCGGACGACGCTTCTCGGCCTCTCTGGCAAGCGCCATCGTCGATGAAGCCGTACCGCAGCAGACGTGACCGTAGAGGGCCTCGACAAGCTGGTGATCGGCCCCCGGTCGAAGTTGGAGAGACATTGTCAGTGCCTCCCTCTACGGTGGGCGGAGACAGGGAGGAGAGCCGGATGTCCGTGGGCCGCGGCATAGGTGCGGGCGTGCGTCAGACCCATACTGCGCTGCCCACCCCGTTCGGCGGGGTGAGCGTGTGACGGGGAGGCCACAGGAGTGATGCCGATGTCGGCGAGCAGGCGTTGCTGGTCGGGGTGGAGCTCTTCGAACTGCACGCGCTGGGCGTACAGCCACGCGCCCAGACGGTCATCCCCTGACGCCGCGTCGCCCTCCACGGCCGGCGGCCCGCCGGTTTCGGCCCGGGCACGGGCCTGGTAGTAAGCCTGCTGCCAGGACAGCGGCCAGGGAGGGTTCCACCACGGGTCGAGTACCGCCAGCGCTTGGTCGCGTGCGCTGCCGGAGCCTGGGGCACGGGTGCGAATGCGCTGGTTCATCAGCCACCGACCCAGGGGGAAGCCGTCGAACTCGGCGCTCTTCGACATGGCGAGGTGGCCGTGGACGGCGGCGTAGGCACGGGCATGCCCGAGTCCGATCGCGAAGGGCTCCCAGCTGTTCGTACGCCGCGGCTTGGCGGCCTGCGCCGCCTGGGCGCTGATGCCGAGATGGCCCAGGAGCTCCTGCTGGGCGGGGTGCAGATCGGCGTAGCGCAGGCACTGGGTGTACAGCCACTCGCCCAGGGACGTGCTGGTACCAGGGAAGCCGCGGTCGGCACCGACCGGCCCATGCGTCTGGGTGTGCGCCAAGGCGCGGTGGTAGAACCGCTGCCAGCTGACGGGCCAGGGAGGGTTCCACCACGGATCGATCGCGTCGAGCGCCTCGACCCGGCCGGGCGGGAGGACAGCGGCGTTGGTGCGCTGGTTCGAGAGCCAGTTCCCCAAGGGGAAGCCGTTGAAGCAGGCGTGCTTCGGCACCGCAAGGCGGCCGTGAACGGCGGCATAGGCACGCGCGTGCGCAAGGCCGGCCGTGAAGCCCTGGCCGTCCACGCTCTCGCGATCAGGCCCGGACGGCACGCGCGGTTGATGCCCTATGGCTCGGGGACGATGAACAGGATGCACATCCCACATCTCGGCTGCCGCACTGCTGCGCCCGCTCTGGTCACGCACGCATGCGATCAACCAGGCATACAAAGGACCCGACGTCTGGGCGGAGATCTGATCGGGCAGCCAGGGCCGCTGCAGCCGGCGCGCGAGTTCAGCAAGCAGAGACGGCACCGCGCCGAGAGTGCGGGGCCGATGGCCGTCGGTGTCCTCGAACACACGACGCTGCCAGTAGACGCTGCCCAGCACCGCGGCCACCGTGACGGTTTCGGGGTAGGTGACGATGTCGCGGGCCAGGACCTGCCATGGGACGTCAGGCGCGCACTGGGTGATCCGCTCACGACGATGCGGCCAGGCATCCTCGATCGGCCAACGCGCCTCCCACCAGGAGACGACCACAGCCTGCGCCACTTCCAACGCCCGGGAGAACGACGGCATACGCCGGCCCAGCCGCATCAGCCGCCGGTGCGCCGCCGTCACCTCCGGCAGCCCCTCCAGATTCACCTGAACATCCAGGAGCGTCGTCCTGCCCATACAGCGCGTGTCCGCCAGCCACCGCTGATGCCGCAGACAGACCCGAGCCGAGGGCGACACATACCGGCGCACCACCGCAGCCGTCCCCGTCCGCGCCGCCGAGCACAGCCGGCACTCCACGCTCGTCGCGGGCACCACCGAGCCGAACCGAAACTGAGCAATCGGCGCTCCCTCGCCCTCAGCCTTCGGGCGCTGCCTCCACGCCGGCAGCGCCCGCTCAAGATGCGTCTCGGGAATCCGGCAGAACTGTGGGTTCTCGCCTCAGCCCAGGCGTATGGGATCGGATGCTGCTCTTTCGGCTGAGATCCCTGCCCGCAAATGAGACTGATCTTGATTTCTGGCGTCGGCTGGTGACGTGCACATCTGACGGACTGCACGTCCATGGCCATAAGCAGCGAAGGGTTTGACCTGCAGCACCTCCGTTTTCGTGAGATTCCCTGACACCGCTGAGAACCCTTATGTCTGGGGGCGGCGTCGAACAGACCGTGCTCGCGGCAGCCGCTGCCCGCGTCCCCCCCCAGCGCAATTCCGGTGCCTGCTGATCCTGGCCCCTGCCCGCAGGAGTTCTGGCGGGCTGCACCGCGCACCAGGACCCACATGACGGTGATCTCCGGCGCGTTCGGGCCCGCTCTCGGGCCCGGTTCCTACCGTGGCCTTACCCGCGTTCAGCAGCACGAGGGGCGACGTGAAGAGCATCCGCGGCAGGAGGACCGGGTTCAAGGCGCTGAGCTTGTTGCGTGGTCTTGAGCGGGGGCCGGTCGTGGCTGGGTGCTGTCCGATGAGTTGTGTGCGAAAGGCACAGCGCGCGGCCCGGCGTGCTCGCCGGTGCCGGTGCGCACTGATCATCCCTTGCCGCCTTTGGTGCGGGGTGCGGGTGCAGATGGCCGTCAGCTCGGTGCGCGGGTTCCGTCCGTCGCTAACCACAGGTGTACGGCAGCGATGGAACTGTGAATGCCACCAACGCCATGCCCATTGCCACCAGCTGTTTCCAGGCGGCTCAACCGTCCCGGACCGTAGGATCACGGGCCAGGGGCGGTGAGTTGCGTGGATGCGTAGACCACGATTCGGAGACGAGGGGGATCAGCACGGTGGATCGGGATCGCGGGTTGCTGGGGGTGTACGGCCAGTGGCGCAAGGGGGAGTCGGAGGAGGATCCTTCGCAGCTACTCATAGATATCGTGTCGACGCTGCTAGTCCAGTCCGTGTCGTGGGACTCCATACATTTTTACGAGCTCGCGGGCATACCTGCGGTGGCCTACGAGTTCGAGGGACGGGACTACCTTCTCGTCCTGGCGGGGCGTGAGGAGCCGTCTTCTTGGGGCATGGCGATCGTCATGGCCGAGAGCTCCAAGGTCCGCGGCGAGCAACGGGCGGTGCTCTATTGGCCGGATGATCAGGCGGACGACGAGCTCGTACGCCGGGCGGTCGGCCTTGGAGCAGTCCTCGACCGGACGCATCTGGACGCGGCCGCAACTGGGCTGTGTGCACTGACCGAGCTAGTCCGTCGTGCCGTGCGCCGACGAGAGTCCTATCTGCCGCTGGCCGAACTGCTCGGCGCGCGGAAGACGGCGCCAGAGCCCGAGGCGATGGCTTCACCGGCCCGCCTGACGTCTCCTGTGCCCGTGAAGACGCGAACGTGGGTGGGGACGACTGCGGATGTGCTGCTGGTCGGACAAGCGCGGCCTGACCGGCCCACAGGCCTGACATGCCTGCCCCAGGGCCGTGTCCTCATCACCTGCGCTGACGGGCTGTTTGAGGTCGACACGGCCAGCGGCCAGGCTCACTGGCGTCTCGCGCTGCCCGGCTGCCACGGCGCTGCGCTGGTGCGCCAGGACGGCGGGATCCTGGTGCTGTGCGGCTCCTCTCTCATTCGCTGGCACGAAGGCCGTCTTCAGGCCGTCGCCGGAGACTTCGACGACAGCTCCGTGCTGCTGGCCGGACCGGACGGGGAGCCGTGGGTACTTTCGGGCTCAGGTGTCGCGCTCGGGGTTGGCGATGGAGATCTTGCCCTAGTACGTGCCGGTGACACAGCCGGGAACCAGTTGCGCTATCCGATCCACTTCCCTGCCGCAGTGCGCTCGGCGGTCTGGCTGGAGGGGCGCCGGTTCTTCCTCGCCGCCTCGGGGCACAGCACGGTCGTGGATCTGGCCCGCACCACGGACACGGGCCAGCGCGAAGACTGGATCCGGACCCCCGTGCACTTCCCGGCCCATGTGCTGCGCGCCAGCGCTACCAGCGTTCTGAGCGCCTCACCCGATGGCACCGGCACCGGGATCGGCGTGCACCGCACCGATGTCATCAGCCGCACGAGTGAACCGGTGGTCGAAGCCCGCCTCGGCGAACTCCTCGGCCTCGCCCAGGACCCCGCCGGCGGCCCCGCCTTCCTGCTCGGCTCGCTGCCCTCCAACGATCACACGCAGATCCGGCCCGTTCTGCTGCAGATCACCGGACACCGTCCTGCAGTTCCCCGCTCCGAACCCGTGCCGGGGGTCTCAAGCTATGACGTGGTGAGCCAGACGGCCCGCGGCGAGCGCGGAGACTACGCGTTGGAGCCCCGGCCCCTGGCCCCGCCCGGGGGGCAGGCGGAAGTCTTCCCGGCCACGCACAAGCCCTCGGGGACGGTTGTGGCTTTCAAGCGCCGCTCGGGCTGGCGCGAGCGGGGCCAGCGGCGCATGCGCCGCGAGGTGGAAGCATCCCAGCGGTTCGGCGCCAACCCGCACGTCATGCCCGTCCTCGACTACCACCCCGGCTACAAATGGTTCGTCATGCCGCAGGCCGAGGCCACTGCAGAGGACAAGCGGACCGAACTGCAGGACCCGGACAAGCTGCGGGCCCTGGTGGAGGCCGTCGCGGCCGGCCTGGCCGACGCGCACCGCCACGACTGGATCCACCGAGACATTAAACCCGCCAATATCCTGCTGCTTGACGGCCGCTGGGTGGTCGCGGACTGGGGCATTGTGCGCCGCCCCCGTGGGCAGACCAGCACTGTCGGCCTGCTGACGACGACCGCTATCGGTACCGAGGGGTTCGCCGCGCCGGAGCAGTTCCTGGACGGCCACGACGTGACGCCGGCCAGCGACATCTACAGCCTCGGTCAGCTCATCGGCTGGATCTTCACGGGAACCTGGCCTCAGGCCAATGTGCCCCTTCTGCCTCCGCCGGGACCGTGGTACGGGGTCGTACGCCAGGCCACGCAGCTCGATCCCGCCCGTCGGCCCCAGGGCATGGCGGCCTTCCTCGACCTGGTCGAACGCGAGACAGGGGCCGTCAGCGAACTGCCCATTGCGCGCGCCCAGCGCCTGCTGGAGGACGCCGACAAGAAGAACGACGCCGCTGCAGCCTCCCAGCTGCTCACCCTCGCCGCCGATCAGCCCGGCTCCTATGAGCTGTACCTGGATGTGATCACCAAGCTGCACGTAACGACCGCTAGGAAGGCGTTGCTCGACAACCCCGCCCAGACGGCCGCCGTGGTCCAGGCCCTCACTCAACATGCCGCTGCCGACGATTGGCCCAGCTGGGAGGAGGCCGACCGGGCCCTGTGGTGGCTGCTCGATGTCGCCCGACTCGCAGCGCGCGAGAAGCAGTGGGCTCTGCTCGACACGGCCGTTCAGGGCATGTGCGACTGGGACGGCCGCTTCGACCAGTGGAAACCACGAGACGACATCAAGGACTGGATGCGCGAGCTCACTGGGCATGCCGCGAGCATCGTTGCCTCCGCGCTGCGCGCCCAACCGGACGGGGCCCGCCTCCTCTATGAACTTGCCGACGACCGCCGAGTTGACCAGGCCATCCGAAGCGCTGTCTACAGGCCCTGAGCGGTCATCGCATCCGGTCGTGCCGACCCGCACCATGACGACGGCCCGCAACGACCTCGAGGCCGGCAGCCTCTACCTGCGTGACAGTGACCACGAGCTGCACCTCCTGCGCCCGTTCCTGATTGGCCGCGACTGTCCTACGTGTCGGTTGTGGTCCACTTCCATGTAGACCGGGCTCCCAAGGACAAGGTCATTCTCAAGAGCCTGGAGCACGGACACGTCGTCGAAGATGCCTCGCCAGCACTGCGGGCCAGCCTGGGGCATGTGCAGCTGTTGTGACACCCGCGGCGGACATCTTCGCGTTGTCTCGTCGGCCCCGGGTGTCTGGCAGCTTCACCCTCTGCCTGCGTGGCTCTCGTTCATTGCAGAAGCGCGTGAAGTCCGGCTGAGCGGAGGCGGATTCAGGAGCGCGTACTCAGCGCGGTCCGACCTCCGGCCGTCCCGTCGGGTTGGGAGGGTACGGGCGGGTTGGGTCAGGCGTTTCGGACAGGCCGGGTCTGGCGTGGTGTCCGTGGAGCCGGTAGACCATTTCGTCGGGTGCGTGCAGCATGCGGGCCTGCCGCCAGGCCGTGTCGTAGGACAGCGGCGTCTTGCTTCGCCATTTCAGGAGCAGGGCCTGCAGGCTAGTCAGGGGGGAGAGCACGGCTCTCCAAAGGACAAGCTTCATGGTGAGAGTCCTTGTTCGCCACGTACCAAGGGCCGTGTGATGGACGTCAGTTGGCGGGTGACTGCGCCGCGGGTGGAGTGCCGCCGTTGAGTGCGGCGACGGAGTTGAGCAGGGCGAGCATCGCCCGCTGCTGCTTGTCGGCATCGCTGAAGCCGTCGCCGAGCTGTTCCCACTGCTCTAGCAGCGGATACCACCACTGGTCACAGCCTTTGATCGTGCGGGCCAGGCGTTGCAGCGCGGCAGTTTCCTCGTCCGGGAGCCGTCCGGGATGGCGTTCGAGACGGTCGAGCACGACGAGGCCGGGGTGGTCGTAAAGGTGTGTCTTGAGGAACTGCAGGCGCCGGACGCGTTCGGTGTCCGCTGTGCGCTGCGCGAGACGTTCCCGGGACTCCGGCGACAGACGCAACACCACCTGGGCTGCCAGGATCCGATAGTGGCGGTTGCCCTCGTGCGAAGCGCCCAAAGCGGCGTTCAGGGCGTCCTGGGCAGCGGGCAGGTCGGCGGCGTCCCAGCGTGCCGCCGTCGCGGCGGCCTTCTGATGGACGTCGGCGCGTACGAGGTCGTCGAGGTTGGGGCGCAGGCGCAGTGTGGGACGCCAGCGCAGCGTGTAGACCGCTTCGAACGGGATGCCGGGGGTCGCGCTGGCCAGCAGCCGTGGCAGAGGGCAGGTGGTGGTGCGTTCCGCCCGCTGCCAGGGCCACCTCATGCGGGGTCCTTCGTGAGAGAGAACACCGGCTGCAGACGGTGGTCGACTAGGTGCTGGTAGAAGTCCTCGCCGGCGTTGACGCCCTGGGGCGTGGTGACGTCGGCCAGAGCCTTCATCAGCTCCATGCCGGCGTGGAACATGTTGTGACCGCGCAGGGCCGGCAGAAGCTGGTCGCGCAGGCGGCCGTAGGAGGCGGGGTCGGGCGCGCACGTACGGATCCATCCGGTGAGGTACGGGATGGCCTCGGCCGTCGTGTCCGGACTGCTGAGAAGGTCCTGCAGGGCCCGCTGGACGTCGATGTCCGGCGCGCGGTCGGACATGAGCCAGGGCATGCCGTCGTCCTGGACGGGTATCAGGGCCAGAAAGGCCAGGCTCCCGCTCTTCGAGGATGCCTGGGACTCCTGCCAGTCGCGGACTTCGGCCACCAGCCGGGCGGTGCCCGTGGGCCGGCCGGCCAGTTCTTCGAAGGCCTTGAGAACGTCACGGCGCAGGTCCGGCTCGCTGGTGGTGTGGGCGATGCGCCGCAGTCGCACCATGGCCCTCTTCGCCGTTGACGCGTTGGCGTCGTCGTCGTGCAGGACGCGGCGGCAGGTGGAGATGACGGTGGGCGCGTAGGGCTTCTGCTCGGCCCAGCGGTACAGAACGTCCCAGGCCAGGCGTCCGACGTGTTCGTCGTGGACGGCCACGTCCAGGACGGCGCTGAGGAGGTCGGGGTGGGATTCGCGGGTGATGGCGCCCAGGGTGGTGAGGTGGGCGGTCGTGCCGTGGCGCAGGACGAGGGCGGACAGTGCGGCAACCGAGAGATCGGCTGCGCTTTCGCCGGCGGCGCTCTGCACGAGCCAGGCAAGCATCGCCTCGCGCATGGCCTCGTAGTTGTCCCAGACGTACTCGAGGATGGCCCGGCCGTAGGCGGGCCGGTCGAAGAGCACGGTGTCCTGGGAGCCGACAGCCGCGCCGACGTCCTGGATGCGGCGGCGTAGCCCGCGGCCGGCGAAGGAACTCTGAGCGGGGGAGAGGCTCGACTTGGTGCCCGCGTCCTTCGGGGCGAGGGCTTGGAGCAGGGCGCGTGCGGTGCTGGCCACAGTCGGCAGGGGAGCCGACTGGCGCACCGCTAGGGCCAGCAGCAGGCAGCGGTCCTCCAGCGTGAGGGAGCCCTTGGCATTGTCGTGAGTGGTGGCCACCTCGCCGAAGAGCCCGTCGAGGTGATCCCTCCAGTCCGACAGCGCTGCGGTGATGCGGTCTTCCAGGCTGAGATCGGCGTCGGCCGGTGCAGACCGGGGGAGGGTCGCTGCGGTGCGGGCGTCCTGCACGCGCCTGTGCTCCTGCCACGTCATGACGATGGTGTTCGCGGCACGCACGGCTGCCATAGCGTGCAGCCCCCGCAGTGAGGCCACGGCTTTCGGGAAGGAGCGAAGTTCGGCGACGAGCGGCGCATGCCCGGCCGCGTTCAGACGGGTTTCCACCACCCGCAGGGCATCCGGAGGCTCGCTGAGATACACGACCTGCACACCCTTGCGGGTGGTCAGCCGGTCGTCCCACAGCTCCTGGGCGACCGCCAGCACGAGGTAGGAACGGGCATCCTCGAGGTGGTCGGCGAACGTGCTGAGGGCATTGAGGAAATCCGCCGACGGCCGGTCGCTCTCGGGATCCTTCAGGTCCAGCTGGTAGGCGTGCTCCTCCTCCAACGGCAGCCGCCCCTGGCTCGGGGCATTCCAGTCCCCGTCCAGTTTGACGAGCGTGGTCGTACTGTCGGTGTGCTCGGCCAGAAGCCGCAACGCGAAGGTCGTGGCGCCGAAGGAACGGGGTGCCACCACAATCACCACACGCTGCTGCGGCCGCTGCGCCTCCGGGGGGAGTGCCTGCTGCCAGGCTTCGGCCCACTGCCCCTCGCAGACGAAGGGCTGGCTCAGGACCTCTCCGCGATCGATCCGCACGCCCTCCAGCAGGTCCAGCTTGCGCGTTTGGTTGACAAACTTGTTGATGCTGCCGGCGACCACGTCGACCCTGCCGTACAGATGAGTGCCGGCGCCGTTGGTGAGGAGTGCATCCGGCACGGCATCCGCCGGGCCTGCGCCCGCGTGCGGGCCTTCCGACGCGGAGCCCTGCGGCAGTACGCCGCTCGGGAGAGAACTCTCCGGCCGGTCCGCTTGCCGCCGCCACGGCGGCCGCCAGCCGCCGGATCCGTTCGGCTCCGGCTCACCGGGCTGGGGGGTGGCTGAATGATCGGGCCCTAACGGCCCGAAACCCTGTTCTGACATGCACTGCCTCGTCTGTGATGAGGGGAGCGGCGGACGCTGAGTGCGAGGGTCAGCGCCCAGGACTGTTGTGGTAGTAGGTGCCGACGCTGCCGATGACGTTGGTGTCTTTCATGGACCCGAGGAACTGCATCGTGGTCCCGGAACCTTTCGGGGCTGGCGGCGGATCAGCTGTGACCGCGTCGGCGGCGGGGGGCAGTTCGGTGACGTAGCCCTGCAGCGTCTCGGCCGCCATCCCCGGGACATGGAGCTGGCAGGGCTGCTCGAAACTCTTGCCCTCCACACGCGCGACAGCCGTCAGGAAGTGCGTCTGCCGCAGGTGCGGCGTGCGCCCGGCGTGCACGGTGCGGTCGAACACCGGTCCTGACAGGGCGGCCGCGACGTAGACCCTGTGCTTCGTCGCCGCGGTCATGGCCTGCCGCACTGCCTGGCTGTCGACCAGCCGGCAGGCCTCGTTGATGGCGTCGCCCCGGTGGTCAGGCAAAGAGAGGGGACCGACGTGGACGCTGACGCGGACCCAGATCGCAGAGCCGTCGCGCAGCCGTGACTGGTCGTAGCGAGAAAGAGCCGCGTTCAGGTGGCCTAGCAGCGGGTCCACCAACCGTGCCGTGTCACGCGCCGGCACCACGCAGATGGCGCCGTCGCCGGTGTCTCGGTAAGCACCCTCCCGCGACCGGGGGTCGTCGAGCCCACTCTGCGGGAAGACCGTGTTGAGGATGATGTCATCCAGGTCGGCACGGATCGGAGCCATCTTCGCTTCGGGAAGCTGGCTGTAGTTCCTCATGTCGACGACCAGGAGCGCATGCTCCGGCGGTACATCGAGACTGTCCGGAAGGACAGAAGCGTCCATGGAAGCCGGGCCTTTCAGTCATGGCGGTCACAACAGGTGCCATGCTGATTTAGGCCTTCCGGGGATGGTGCCCAGGAATGGGCACCACTGTGATGCTGTGCGTCACGTTTCGGCGCGGACGTGCCGTCGGATGGCCGCGATGTCGCGCACGACAAGCCCCCCGCCGGGGGTCGTGTCCAGCCAGCCGTGCTCGCGCCACGGCCTGAGAGCGGTGCCGACAGCGTTGCGGGAGGCACCGATCATCTGGGAAAGCTCGGTTTGCGTGAGGCGGACCGACAGCTCGCGTGCTGTTGCTGAGGAGAGGTCCGCCAGGCGGGTCAGGGCCGAGGCCAGCCGGGCAGGAACCGACGCGGTGGCCAGCTCGAGCCGCACCGACTCCGCCTCACGTACGCGGGCGATGGCATGCCGCAGCAACGGCGCCAGCAAGTCGTATTTGTCCACGAAGGCAAGGAAGTCTGCGGCCGGTACGATGTGCACCAAGCAGGTCTCCGCCGCAATGACCGACGCCGAGCGGGGCTGGGAGTCCAGCACCGCCAGCTCTCCCAGCAGTTCACCGGCTCCCCGCACGGCCAGCAGCGTCCGTTCCCCGCTCTGGCCCGTCAGCGTCACGAGCGTGGAACCGGAATCCAGCAGGATCACATGCGTCCCGGGATCGCCCTGCCGTAACAGCACACTGCGCGCCGGCCGCGACCTCCGCGGTGCGAGATCACGCAACTGAGACCACAACTGCTCACCGATCACCGTGATATGCGGCTGATACACAGTCACCCCCAGGTGTGGTGCCCCTCACATCTGGATGGTCTCAACATGGCATGTAGGTGATCAATAGCCCAGTTCCGGCCATCGCCAGGGCAACCACCACCAGATCGACCGCCAGACGGACCGCCCGGAACTTCCGCCGCGCCAGAACAGCCATCACCGACAACCGCTTCTCTGCCAGGTGCTGTTGGCGCGCACTGCTCATCTCGGCAAACGACGCCACCAGCAACCCGGCGTCCACTCCCCGCCGCAACCCGAGCAATTCGCCAGGCGCACCGGTCGGGGGAAGTGCCGGGCGCAGAGCCCACAAGGCCGCGCCTACCGCCGCCGTCAACAACAACGAGGTTGACAGCAGCGCCACCTCAAGGTTCCGAGGGGCATTCACGCCGCACAACATCGCCACGCCAGCCGTCAGAAGTCCCGCCGCCGCCCCGCACACAGCAGTGGCCTTAGCGTCCGCTCGCTGCAGCTCGACGACCATGTCGGCAGCCATGGCCCGCAGCCGCAGCACCTGCTGCCCGTCTGCCCTCACCACGTCACCGTCCCTGCGCCCCATGAGCACCCCCATGCATCTCCAGGCGAAGCCAACCGCCGCATTGATGACTCGACTGTGCTCTGCTCTCCTGCCGCGCGGTGCCCACCAGCGGGCCCCGTGCGGGCGTTGTAGGTCACGCAAGAGTGAGCGCTGCAGCAGAGGGCACGGCGGGCGTTGACTTCGCTGTCATGGCTCGACGTTGATGCCGTAGTCCGCGGCCAGGCCGGCAAGCCCCGTGTCGTAGCCCTGACCGACAGCACGTACTTTCCAGCCAGAAGCGTGCCGATAGATCTCCACGACGATGGAGACGGTCTCGCCCGAAGTGAAGGGTGCTGGCTCGAAGAACAGAGTGGTGCCAGAGGGTTGGATGGTCTCCGTATGCCATCTGGAGTGGTGGTCGAAGACGGCCGTGGGCTGTGCTTCGAGGTCGATGCTGGCGATGACGGCCACGGTGTGGACGTCGTCGGGAACGTGGGGCAGATCTACGGTGACTGTGTCGCCGCTGGTGCGGACTCCGTCGTGGTGCGGGTGGTTGTAGAAGACGAGGTCGTGGTCGCTGCGTACCTTGCCGTTACTGGTGAGGAGGACGGCAGAGACATCGACTGGGACGCCCGTGGTGATGAGGCGCACCGCTACGGATTCAGTGCGGAGAGGGGCGTTGGCCCCTTTGGCCAGCACGTGATTGGTGCTTTCCAGCAGGCCTGGGTCGGCCTTGGCCGTCCCTGCGGCCGGTTCACTTGCGGGTGGACTGGTATCGGTAAGAGCGGAGAGGGTGTGCTTGAAGACAGACCAGCCTTCAGATTCTCCTCCGGGCCAGGCCAGGGCCAGCCGTGCGGAGCCGAATTGTTTGAACGTGGGGGGCTGTCCGAGGGCTTCGTGGAGCTGCACGTAGCGCAGGCTTTCGACGGCCAGGCGGCTGAGTTGCCATTGCCGTTGGGCTTCGTCGGGCTGGTTCGTGCGCAGGTCGTTCTCGACGGCGGTGCCGCCGAGCGCGGTGTAGACGCGGCGGGCGAAGTCATAGCCGTCGCCCGGCAGGAGACGGGCCGGGCGTTCCTGCTGGGCGGGTGCGGGTTCTCCTATCGCGGTGTACAGGCCGCCGAGGTCGCCGCCGGTCCACTGGTTGGCCGCGGTGGCGGTGAACTGGGCGAACTGGATCAGTGTGGGCGGCCGGCCCTTCGCGGCCACGTGCCGGTGATGGGACCGGGCGACGTCCTGCAGCGCGGTGCGCCAGCGCTGCTCAAGGTAGGCGTCGAGGTACTCCTCGGCCCAGGCGCGGCGATGGCGGGTGACAATGTCGCGGACCCGCTCGAAGCCTTCCCGGCGGCTGCCGCTGCTGTAGCTCATGGTCAGGCTGAACGAGCCGGCGGCTGTGTCCACCGGGAGTTCCCTGCGGTCCCTGACGATCGTCTCTTCGGGGCCCAAATGCCGTTCAGCAGTGCGCAGTTCCTTGAACAGGTCCGGCGAGACGGGGCAGTCGGCATCTCGCAGCGCGGTCAGGGGGCGGCTGTAATAGTCGGCCAGACCGGACAGAGGGGCGCGGGAGTAGGGGCCTTCGCACACGAACCAGGCGGTGAGCGCGACGCCGTGCCAGAACTCCAGGGCGGGGCCGAGGGTTTCGGCGATCAGCTGATGGGGCTGTGGGTTGCTGACGATGCTCTTGGCATGCCGCTGCAGTGTCACCGATTGCCACAGCCGGTCCACCTGCTCGTTGACCGAGGCGGGCAGCACCTCCCGGTACAGCTGCTGGGTGAAGCCGTGCTCGTCTGGCCCGAAGTCCATGATGCCGTCATCGACGAGCCCCCACAGCGACCGCATGCCGGGTCGTTGGACGGCGTGCGCATGGTCGAAGGCCGTCCACCACTCGCGCAGGGCCGCCACGCGTTCCTCGACGGGGGAGAGGGAGGTCGGGCCGCCGAGGAAGGCCGCGAGCATCGCGTGGATCTCGTCCTCTGGAATGCCCGCCTCGGCTGCCATGCTGGCCGCCTGGGCGGACATTCCCACGTACAGACGCGGCTCGGGCAGCGCGGTGATGACCTCCTCGTCCGGGTGCGGCGGCGCCTGCAGGTAGTCCAGCAGGGCCAGCCAGTCGCCGGCGAAGTAGCCGGAGACAACCGGCTGCAGTGCGCCCGTCAGCACCCGGCGCGCGAGGGCGGTGCCGGTCTTGGACTTCTTGGCGAATCCGGCCATCAGCGCGTGCAGTTGCAGGATGCGATGGCGAGTGACGAGCTGCAGCGGATCAACGGCTGCCAAAGCGTCCAGGAGGTGCAGGCGGGCGCGCTGCTGGCCGTGCCGGTCCAGCCGGTGCCATCCGCCGCCGAAGCGGAAGGCATCCAGAACATCGCCGGCGATGCCCAGTAGCCGGTAGCGTTCCTCGATGCCGGACCACAGCAGCCGCTGGTCGTCGATCGTCTTTCCAGGCCCGGCTGCCCGGACCCGGATCGGTTCGATCAGCGTCTCGAACAACGGAACCAGCACGGACCACAGCAGCACTGCGTCGGCCGCACCGTCCACCAGGCTCACGCCGGCCGAGTCGTCCGCGGCCAACGTCAGGGCATGGGCCGGGCGTTCGTGCACCAGCTGGGGCAGGTTCACTGCCCCGGCTTTCAGCGACATCTTCTGCGGCAGATACCAGGCACCGCGCCGCTGCTGCTCCGGGACCCCGAACGTCTCAGCGCACCACGTCTTTTCCTGGGCGCTGAGCCCCAGGACCTTGACCTGGTCCGCGGCCTGCGGCCCGATGCCGCGGACCACCGAGACCGTGGGCCGGCCCTTGAGTGCTGCAGTCAGCAACCGGGCGGCGAGCGTGTCGAGCTGAGCGAACCTTTGCTGCTGCCCGGCAGCTGTCTCCAGGGCAAGCGCCTCTTCGGGGGAGGCGTTGATAACGGGGTGCCACCAGCGCGGCTGGTCACTGGCCACCGGTCAGCCTCCGCATGTAGTCAACGAACTGCTCAAACGGCATCGGAGTCGCGGTGTTCTGCGCGTAGACGGCGTAGCGCTGGGCCATCAGCTGCATCTCCCGCTCCGCCCGCCGGGCCTCCACCCGGTCCAGGTCATGCACGACCCGCTGCTCGACACGCCCCCGCTCGTACAGCACGAACGCGTCAACTCCGCCCGGGTGCGCACTGTCAGAGTCCCCTTCCCCGGGGCCCTGACCGTCAGCGAAGCTCGCCTCTAGCGTGGAGGTGTCGATCAAGGGAACGTCGAGGAGCAGCGCGGGATCCATGTCGTTGTCCTCGCACATGGCCTCCAGATGGTCCTCGAGGCCGAGTTCGGCATGGCAGACCACATCCAGGTACTGCTGAGCGGCTGCCAGACCAGGGTGGCGCAACACCCGCACGCCACGCCCGATGAACTGGTAGAACTCGCCGAAACTGCCGTAGGGGCGCACCGGCACGACGACGGTGATGGGCGGGAAGTCGTAGCCCTGGCCGAGCATCCGCAGCTGCACGATGCCCTGCAGATCACCCGCGTCCGACTCGAAGCGCCGCCGGGTGGCTTTGATCGCCGACGCCGACATGCTGTGATGCAGCGTGGCGCAGGGGATGCCGTGCTCTTCCGCGATCCGGGCGATCTGCCGGGCGTGGGCCTCACCCAACGCCGCGAACAGCGCCCGGGGTTTGACGGGGGCCAGCAGCTTGGCCTGCGCGTCCAGACAAGCCCGCGTCACGGTCATCACCTGCCGGATCGAGGCGTCGGACTGCGCGGTGATGCGGGCCATCTTCCGCTCGTCCCCGAGCGGGGCCAGCAGGGCGTCGCGGCCCACGATCTGCTCGCGCCGCCCGTCGGGCCACACCGCCTCGTACACCGTCGCCGCCGCATCCGGGGCGAACCGGTGCACGCGCAGGTTCTTCGCCGAGCCATCCGCGATGGAATCCACCAGCCGGTAGCGGTAGACGACATCGGCGTCGATCGGCTAGCCGTCCAGGCGTTGGAAGCACGCCGACATCAACAGCGTGCGCGCACCCCGGAAGTGGGCGAACAATCGCTGATAGGAGGCGCTGGCCGCGATGTGGGCCTCGTCGACGACGATGAAGTCGACATCCTCCGGTTCCAGCTTGGCCAACAGGTCGCCGTCCCTGTCGCCGGTGCCCAACGCGTGGAAGTTCGTCACCAGTACATCCGCGTCCAGCATCCGCTGCCGGCTCACCCGGCTGATCTGCTCGTCGTCCGCGTCCAGGACCAGCGTGGCCGGCGGCCGCGCACCCGGCAGCAGCGGGCCGCCCGCCAGCCCGTACAGGACATTGCCCGGCACACCCGGATCGAGGGCCTTGGCGAAGGTGCCGCGGATGACCGAGCCCGGAGTCACCACCAGCGCTCGCCGTCTGGTGAACGACAACGCGGCCGCCACCCCCAGCGCGGTCTTGCCGGCCCCGACCGCCATCACCGTGGCCGCATGCCGGCCGCCGGAGGCGTAGTAGTTGGCCAGCGCGGCCAGGGCCTCGTCCTGGCAGGCCCGCAACGGCTCCCGGGCAACCCGGGACCGCGCACCGGCGAAGTAGGCCTCATCAGACGTTGGCTGGACGCCCCGTGGCGGATCGGCTGCCCGCAGCGGATCGCCCACCATCTCCGGGACCTCGACGCGCGGCGCGGCGATCACCAGCGGCGACAGCACGGCATCCTGGCGCAGCATCGCCTGCAGCTGAGCCACGCAGCGGGCGGTGTCCAGGCGCACCGCGTCGTAGGAAAACCGCAGCATCGTCAGCCCCGTGGCCGCCAGATCGTTCTGCCTCAGGCGGTCGTAGGTGAAGGCGGCACGGTCACTGTGGAAGGTGAACCCGTCCAACTCGACGGCCAGGTGCAGCGACTCGCCCGCGATCAGATAGTCCAGCCGGTAGGTGCGCTCGTTGACCGTCACCGGATGCTGGCTGTGCACGTGGGCCACGATGCCCCGCTGCGCGGCCGGAGTGAGCACCCAGCGCACGAACGCCTCCTCCAGGTAGGAGGCCGAGGGGATCAGCTGCTCCAGCCCAGTGCTCATGCCGCCCCGCCCACCGCCGCTTCGGCCGCCAGCGCGCCAATCTTCTCCGAAAGGCGGGTCACCGCATCCTCACCCTGGTCGAATCGGGCCAGCCGCCGTGCCACTTCCAGGGCGTCGGCGAACGCGCCTTCGCGCTCCAGCAGCATCACCAGGCGGGGAACGGACGTCACGTGTACGAACGTTGCCGGGACGGGGCCGGTGTCAAAGGAGACCGCCTGCGGGGCCGCCTCCATCAACTCCAGGTCCAGCAGCGCGAACCCCTCAAGCAGTGCAAGCCCGTTGGGGTAGGTGCGTCTGCCGCTCCACAGCCGGTCCACCGCACCTTGGAGAACGAAGTGGTAGTCCATCGCTTCGCCGGGAAGCTCCAGTGCCTCCCAGACCCGGGTGACCAGGGCGGCTCCGGTCGCTTCCACCGGCACATGCTGGCTGGCCGGCGTTGCCGACGTACTGCCGTCAGCCGTCGGCCACATCAGTGAGCCGTACGACATCTCCGGACGGACACGCGCCTCTGCGAGCGCCTCGCGGACGACACCGGGGCTCCCGGTGAACCGCACACCGGGAATCGCTGCCATACGCTCAAACCACGTTGCCATGTCCCCCCTCGCTCATCCCAGCCTCACAGAGATGCTGTGGTTTGGCTGGTCCGGGAAACCGTGCTCTCCGGTGACCCACTGTGTACTGCACGTGCCCCTTGCGGTGCTGGCGGTGTTGTTCGGCGTAGATCTGCCGACTCTACGCGCGATGTCGGTGAGGTCCGTAAGCTGTATGCCCTTGGCGGCCTGACCGAGACCGCCACACGGCTCACGACTCGTGCTGCATCGCCCTCAGACGAGCCTCAGCGTCCGCGACGACCCGCCCCGATGCCTCGGTCAGCCGTCCGTCCGCGTCAATGACCGGGCAGTTCATGACCAGGACGGCGAGGTCGGCTAGATCCACCATCGCCGCCACCTCGGCACGCCCACGGGAGTCGTAGCGGGTGAAGTCGTCGCAAGCCTCGACCAGCGCGGCAAATGACGGCAGTCGTCCCATCAGCATGAACTCAAGATCCTGCAGGACGCGCTGCAGGTCCTTGCCGCGCTCGCACAGCGCGGACGCCGTGTTGATAGCGGTGCTCATCTCCGCCTCGGCCTGCTCCAGATCCCGTGCCATCTGTTGCTGGCCGCGGTGGGCTCTGGAGCTATACCACTCCACGCCGACAAGCCGCGAAAGGTTCGCCGAAGCTGTGCCGATCCCGGACAGCACCTTTTTCCCTGCCGCCCTCCCGCCGCCGCCCGCAGCAATCGGCCCGCGGCCCCACCATGCTTCCGTGGCATTGCGGGCTGCCGCCCCGTACAGCTTGGAAATCGGTCTGCCGGTGGAGGCGGAGGCGAAGGTTTTCGCCGCGCGATAGGCACCTGCCTGGGCACCGTAACCGGCCAGCGCGCAGGCGAGCGTGCCTCCTGCGATGAAAAGCGTGCGCTCCGCCAGCACGCCGACAGCGGCCATCACGGATCGGTTGCGCAGCCGCCGCAGCTCGAGGCCCACCCCGCCACCGAGGGCTGACATCTCGATCGCGGCCGGACCGACCAGATCGACATGCTGGAGACGCTGAAAGGCCTTCAGGAAGGGGACGAGGGCCTCTTCGTAGAGCGTCTTCCGAGCTTTCTGTAGTTCCTCCTGACACTCCAACAGACGCTTGTAGCGGCGTTGACTCGTCTTCGCGAGCCTGGCAGCGTCGACTACGGCGATGGTCATGTTGCCCCCCTTGATGCCCGGTTCGGAGATCTTATTGCCGATCAGCCAATTTGTGCGTCTGGCTTGGCAACTGACCACGAGGCAGACCCACACCGAGACCGCGAGCGCATACGCGGTTCTGGCCGGCACGGCGGACCGCCGCTCCATGAACGCGGTGGTGCTCGCGGGCGCGGCCCGCGCGGCAGCGCGTCGGCAGTTGGTTTGGCCAGCGCCGCACGCGGCCACGAACGAGACCGGCGGCACATGGAGCCGATACGCCCCAGGCGATCACGGAAGGTCACCAGCGGGCTGGGCTCCTCGGGGAACCGGGGACAGCTGAGTACGCGAGTCCGGAACTCACCAGTAAATATCAAGATCTGGTTGCGCCGACCCGCATGAGGGCACAAACACGCCGTGAACGTGCGACGGCGGACCCGTCGTCACGCCTGGAAGGAGGTTCATGCCCATTTTCAAGCGGCCCAGGAATCACCCGCTCCGGTACTACGTCTACATCTCACAGACAAAGCTGGAGATTCTGATCCCGCAGATACCAGCTCGGCTCTTGCGTTCTTTGGAAGCGGAGATCAAGATCAACGTTTCCGTCTTTGCTGCGGGTGTCAAGAAGACCGCCTCCGCTCCCTCCCCGGAACTTGCGGCCAAAGCCGGAGTCCTCGGTAACTATCTGGAGAAACAAACAGGCTGGGTGGGAACCCTGACCGACCCCGGACGCTACGTGAAGGGCGTCGCTTCGTTGCAGTACGGCGTGATGCGGGATTACGCCGCCGAGCTGGCCATCTTCGGTGGCGAAGTGGACGGAGTGAAAATCGCTCTGATTGGATCTCCTGCCAGCCTCATCGGTGTCGCCGCCGACACAGCAGCGAACCACAGCCTCGACTACTACGTTCTCAAGTTCTTGAGAGGGGAAGCCGAGAGCGCCCGAGGAAGCAGCGAAGGGTGGACACCCTATGAGGCGGCGGTTGACGGTGCACTGAACGCTGGTGTGTTACCACCGACCTGTCTCCGACTGGAATTTCTCGCCAAACCGCTCTTCTACAACGACAGAGTCCTCGTCGCCACACCGATCTACGTCGCCCTCGCCGACTGACGGCATGCCCGCGCTATGCGGCTTGCCAGCCGAGCCGTATCACTTCGCGACGCGGATGGAGACGATACCGCTGGCCTGGCCTTCACATGCCAGACTCCGGTGTCGCTTCGGATCGACACGTCAGCCAGAGTCACGTACGGTAACCAACGGACGGGGTTCCTTGGGAACTGGCGCCACTTGAATACGAGAGCCCACCAGTAGCCGGAACTGTGTTGCCTCTTGCCAACTTCCCCCGCGGTGCTCACAAGGCGTGATGTGATCGAGCACGACTTCTGTGCCGAGTCGAGGGAGTAACTGATGGGCGATCGTATTCCGCTGGCAGATGTGCTCGACCAGATCCGAGCCGAATTGGTCGATGCGTCGGCACGAAGTATGGACCAGGACTTGCAGTTCCCGGTGGGTACCGTCCAGATCGAGCTTCAAGTCGGGGTGACCCAGAGTGCCGACGGCAAGGGGGGCGTGAAGTTGTGGGTCGTCGACCTGGCCGGGGGCACAGCGATATCTCATCAAGCTGTGCAGAAAGTGATCGTAAATCTGGAACCACCGGTCGACCGTGAAGGTCGACGGATTCGAGTGGCCCACGAGCTCGACGAGCGGCCGTGAGCCCCTTGGGAGCGTCCCCGCTGGTAGGTGCCCAGCCGAGCCGGGCAGTCTTGACTATCGCTCAAGGCCGGTCGAGCGGCGGGACATGGTTGGCAGGGTCAGGATTCCTGGTGCGCCCGAAGTGCGTGGTGACCACTAGTCACAACCTCGGGGACGGTGACGTGACCGTCCGCACCACTGCGGGTGCGGAACACCAAGCCGCTGTGGTCTACGACGGTCGTTCCGATGGCCTCGACCTCGCTGTCCTACGCGCGAGCGACGATCTTGAGGTGTCAGACACCGTGGGGTTCGCTCGGGTGAATCGGGCCACGCCGGTCCTTCTCGACCACTGCTGGGCTGTGGGATTCCCACGCTTCATGCAACGTCGAAACATCTTCGGGCGCCGACTGCGTGACACCGTCCAGGTTACCGGCGTCATTGCACCAGCCTCGCGCGCGGTGTCAGGCCTGTTGCGATTGCAGGTTACTGACACGCCTTCGGGTGTGCGCGAGGGGTCGCAGTGGCAGGGCTTGTCAGGCGCCGTCGTCTTTGCTTCCGACCGTCACTACGGTGACCTCGCTGTCGGCCTGGTGGTTGAGCATGGACTTGACGAAGGTCCTAGTGCTCTCACCGTTTTGCCCTTCACCGCGATCGACGACCTTGACCAGGAGCAGCGAACCAGAGTCTGGGAACTGCTCGGCGCGTCCATGGACGCCTTGCCCGTCCTGCCTCGCACACAGGACCAGCAGGACACCAGGACGCTGCTCGGGGCCTCCACTCTCCTCAACGCGCTGTCCGTCCGTCGCGCGTACTCCTGTGGGGACCGACGGCTGCTCGCCGAGGCGGCCCAAGGAATGACCGACCAGCTGGCCCAGCTAGATGCAGGGCGGGCCATGTCAGTGGCCTTCTCGCTGAGTGAGAGCGCCCGAGAGCTTCAAGGCGCCCTCGCAACTTTCGGAACCACGCCGCCTGGTGCTCTGCGCCGAGCCGTACACCGACTCATAGTCCTCAACAAGGACTACGCGGAGGACTTCGGGGAGCCGCGCGGCATGTACTCCTACTTCCCGACCATCGGAAGGGGGCATGACTTTCCAACAGCCGATCCCGCTCCTTTCGGTATTCCTGCAGACGACAGCTTCGCGGCGTTCCACAAACTGGCCATCCACCTGGCCACCTCCTGCGTTCGGCTGGTCGCGGTTCGGGAAGCTGCCCTCGAACTCATCACCGCGATCACCGACGCCCACCCGACCTTGCGCACGCACGGCGAGGACACCGCAATCGACATCTTCATCGGCATCAGCGAGCTCCAACAGGTCCAGCGCACTCTGGTGCGCACGGCTGCTCTTGTGGGTCTGGTCATTGGGCAATCCGACACCGAGACCCGACGAGCCACGCTAAGGATCCTGGCAAAACGTGAGACCGGCGACATCGCGCGGCTGCTGTCGGCCCTCGCCACGGTGGAATCGCCACGTGCGTGGCACGTAACTCCCGCCCCTGACGGGCCTTGACCCGGAATCTTGGACACGGGCTATGCGGCTTGGGCCAGGGTAGTTGATGTTGTGTCGAGTGCTGTCTCGTAGGCGATCGGGCTGCGTTGTCCGAGGCGGGAGTGACGGCGTCGGGTGTTGTAGCGGTTGAGCCAGCGGAACGCGTCGAGGCGGGCCTCGCGTTCGCTGGACCAGGTCTTGCGGCCCTGAAGGGTCTCGCGTTTGAACGTCGCGTTGAAGGACTCGGCAAGCGCGTTGTCCGCGCTGGAGCCGATCGCGCTCATGGACTGGCGGACGCCGGCCTGGCCGCAGGCGTGGGCGAAGGCCCGGCTGGTGTATTGGGCCCCGTGGTCGGTGTGCATGACCGCCCCGGCGAGGCTGCCGCGGGTCCGTTCAGCGGCGGCCAGGGCGTCGGTGACGAGGTCGGTGCGCATGTGGTCCGCGATCGCCCAGCCGGCCAGACGGCGTGAGGCGAGGTCGATCACGGTGGCCAAATAAAGGAACTTGCCGCCGTCCAGCGGGAGATAGGTAATGTCGCCGACGTACTTTGTGTTCGGCTCGCTTGCCGTGAAGTCGCGGCCGACTAGATCCGGGGCCTTCGCCGCGGTCGGGTCCGCAACGGTGGTGCGGTGCCTGCGACGCAGCCGCACGCCTGCCAGGCCGATGCTGCGCATCACCCGCGCGATCCGCTTGTGGTTGATTCGCTCGCCGTCGTCGCGGAGTTCGGCGGTGATCCTGGGGACGCCGTAGGTGCCGTCCGACTCGCGGTGCACGGCCTGTATCCGGGCGGCGAGGCGGGCGTCGGTCGCCTGTCGGGCGGCCCGGTCCGCGGCGGTGCGGCGCCAGTAGTAGAAGCTGGAGCGGGCGATGTTGAGGATGGTGCACAGCCGCTTCACGCCGTAGCGGCGCTGGTGGTCGGCAACGAACTGGAAGCGGTTCAGGAGCCGTCAACTAACTATTGCCTGACTTGATCTTGATTTCGTAGTCGGTGATCGCGTTCTGGAGGGCGTCGATCGTGCGGGGTGGGTGGGTCCGGCGGGGCTGGGTGAGGGCTGCGGTGATGTCGGGGGCAGCGGCGAAGGCCAACAGGGGCATGGTCCGGTGGGCGTGGTAGCTCAGGGTGTTGCGGTCCCGGCCGAGTAGCCGGGCCGTCAGGGTGAGGGTGACGGTGTTGCGGCGGCTCAGGACTGCGGCCAGGACGCGGTGACGGTGGTCGAGGAAGCCGAAGCCGGGGTTGTATCCGCGCCGGTTGAGGCCCTTCCTCTTCTCCCGCTCCGCCTCGGCCAGGACCCGGCGGCAGGGTTCGAGGTCCTCCACGAGTCGGTCGAACAGCTCGCGGGACATGCCGGTCAAGGCGGGGTGCGTGAGCAGGTAGGTGGCCTCGGCCGGGATCGGCGGTGCCTTCGCCCGGTCCGGCTCGGCAGGCGGTGTCTGCTGGGGGTCGTATGGAGCGATGGTGTAGTTCCACTCGCCGTGGAAGTCGTCGCGCTGGACGCGCTGCAGGATGGCCTTGCGCTCGTCCTTGGTAAGCGTGCGCCCCGTGGGGGGTAGTCGTTCTCGTCAAGGACGGCGCTGATGGTCAGGCCGGTGCGTGTGCGGGTGGCCGAGATGCTCTGGAGCAATATCTCGTAGCTGGTCAGGGGCCGTCCGCGCAGGCTGTGGGTGATGCGGGAGAACAGACGGTGCTCCACCTTGTTCCACTTCGATGTTCCCGATGGAAAGTGCAGGACATGGAAAGTGCAGGACGGTGATGGTCAGTCCGCACTCGTCGGCGAAGGCGGCCAGGTCCATTTTGAACAGGTGGGAGCCTGCGGGGTTCGCCCCTCCGGAGTCTGCGGTGATCAGCAGCCTGGTCGCGTCGGGATAGTCCTGCCGGCCCTGCTGGTTCCACCAGCGGCGGAGGGACTCCACCGCGAAGGCGGCGGTGTTGCGGTCGGTGCCGACGTTCACCCACCCGGTGTCCTGTCCCAGGTCGTAGACGCCGTACGGGATTGCGATCGGGGTATCGGGATCCACGAAGTCATGGTCTGGGGCCGTGATCGGCGCCCCCTTGGGGCGGTAGGTGCGGCCCGCCCGGGCGAAGTCGCCGATCGGCTCCTTCTTCTTCGCATCCACGCTCACCACCGGCAGTCCCTGAGACAGGAACCGCTCGGCCGTGGCGTTGATGTGCCGGAACTGGGCGTCGCGGTCGGGGACTTGACTGCCTGCGCGGGTCTTGGCCATGCCCTGGAGGCTGAAGCCCATCTCGTGCAGCAGCTTGCCCACGGCCGGGGCGCTGATCGGATGGCCTGCCGCGGTCAATTCCTGGGCCAGGTCCCGCAGCGAGGCAGTGGTCCAGCGCAGTGGGGAGACCGGGTCGCCGACCTCCCGTGGCTCGATCAGGGCCTTGAGTGCCGGCACCAGGCCGGGATCACGCTCGGCGGCCGGTCTGCGTCCGCCGCCGGGGCGGCGCACCCGTCCCAGCACCGGTGTCCCGCTTGCGAGCTCGTCGCGACCCCGCGCGATGGTCGACTCCGATACCTCCGCAAGCCTGGCCACTGCGGTGATCCCGCCGTGCCCGAGCGCGGCGGCCTCGGAGGCCAGATACAGGCGACGCTGCCGCTCGTCCAAGTGCGGCAGAATCGCCGCGAACTTCACGTCCAGTACTGCCAGGGTTGCTTCCGAAATCCCCACAGAAGCCGACTTACCACATCTACCAACCTCAACGTGCCCGATTCCGGTAGTATTTAGTTGACGGCTCCTCACCAGCGCGTCTCCCCGGCGAAATACTTCGCCGCCTTGCGCAGGATCTCGCGTTCCTCCTCCAGCTCGCGGACCTTCTTACGCAGAGCGGCGTTCTCCGCCTCCAGCGGTGTCGGCGGCTCGGTCGGCATCTCCGCCCGGCGTCCCCGGGGCCGGCTCGCGCCGACTGCCCGGACCCAGTTCCGCAAGGTCTCGGGGTTGATTCCCAGATCGGCGGCGACCTGCCTGATCGTCGCCTCGGGCCGCGACTGGTACAGCGCGACCGCGTCCGCCTTGAACTGCGGCGGATAGTTCTTCATGACCACGAGATGTCCGTTCTCAGATCCTCAGGATCCAGTGTCTCGTGTGTCCAGGATCAAGGGTCAAGGCCCATCTGGTCCGATTCGCTCGTCGTGTCAGATGATCTGGTCCGCGAGCGGTAGACACAGGAGGAGTTCGCGTAGGCAGTGGGGAGTGTCTAATCAACGGCGGATCTGCTGATCAAGGGAGAGACGCCAAGTGAGCGAGACGATCAGGCACGAGTCCGTGGAGGAGTCGGCCGGTGGCGCGATGCCGTCGGCTGCGTCGGACGAGCAGCTCGTCGCAATGCTGGTGGACCGGGCACGGAACGAGGGGCTGCAGCTGACCGGCGAGGGCGGGTTGTTGCAGATGCTGACCAAGCGGGTGCTGGAGTCTGCCCTGGAGGGCGAGATCACCGACCACGTCGGCTACGAGAAGCACGATCCGGCCGGGAAGAACAACGGCAACAGTCGCAATGGCACCCGGGCCAAGACCGTGCTGACCGACGTGGGCCCGGTGGAGGTGAAGGTGCCGCGTGATACCGCCGGCAGCTTCGAGCCGCAGATCGTCAAGAAGCGGCAGCGCCGCCTGACCGGTGTCGACGAGATGGTCCTGTCGCTCTCGGCGAAGGGCCTCACCCACGGTGAGATATCGGCTCATCTTGCCGAGGTGTACGGCGCGGAGGTGTCCAAGCAGACCATCTCCACCATCACCGACAAGGTGATGGACGGCATGGCCGAATGGCAGAACCGTCCCCTCGACCGCGTCTATCCAGTCCTGTTCGTGGACGCCATCAACGTCAAGATCAGGGACGGGCAGGTCGCGAACCGTCCGGTCTACGTGGTGATGGCCGTGACCGTGGACGGCACCCGCGACATTCTCGGCATCTGGGCCGGCGACGGCGGCGAGGGTGCGAAGTACTGGCTGCACGTGTTCACCGAGCTGAAGAACCGCGGCCTGGACGACGTGCTCATGCTGGTCTGTGACGGGCTCAAGGGCCTTCCCGAAGCCGTGGAGACCGTCTGGCCCCGCACGATTGTCCAGACGTGTGTGGTTCATCTGCTGCGGAACTCGTTCCGTTACGCCGCCCGTCAGGACTGGGACAAGGTCGCCAAGGCACTCAAGCCCGTCTACACCGCACCCAGCGAGGACGCGGCCACGGAGAGGTTCCTGGAGTTCCAGGAGTCCTGGGGCCGGAAGTATCCCGCGATCGTGAAGCTGTGGTCGGACGCCTGGGCCGAATTCGTGCCCTTCCTCTCCTTCGACGTCGAGATCCGCAAGGTCATCTGCTCCACGAACGCGATCGAAAGCGTCAACGCCCGCATCCGCAGGGCCGTCCGCGCCCGCGGACACTTCCCCAACGAGGCCGCCGCCCTCAAGTGCATCTACATGGCGCTGATGAGCCTGGACCCGACAGGGAAGGGCCGCAAGCGGTGGACCATGCGCTGGAAGGCACCCCTCAACGCGTTCCAGATCGCTTTCGAGGGCCGCCTGACCCCGAGCAACAACTGACCACTCAACAACCAAGATCAGCCGTTAAATTGACACACCCACACCAAGATCAAGACAGACCTAACGGAGTCCTATTAGGCCCAATGCCGTTGTTTTAGGCCTCGGGCGTAGGTTCCTGGGTAGTGGTCCCAGGGGGTGGTTCGGTGTCTGCGCGCGTGTCTGAGTTATCGGGCCTG